>JANTFX010000087.1 GCA_024763215.1 Candidatus Krumholzibacteriia bacterium
GCCATGAAGGGGCCGGCGGCGGGGGCCACCTTCCGGGGCGGCGGCGAAACCGCCTCCTCGCCGCTCCTCAACCCCCGGTAGATCTCGCGGTGTGGCCTATGGCAAAGGACCATGTGCCGGTACGCCTCCAGGTGGCACAGGGGGCCGGCAACCGGCGGCGCAGGCGGCAGAGCCGCATCCAGGGTGTAACCCAGCTCGTAGGCAAAATAACCCATCAGATCCGGATGGATGGGCGGCACGTCCCCCGTGCGCTCGACCTCCAGGTTCACCTCCGCGGCGGTGAAGGTGGCCAGGGGATCCCAACCGGCGATCAGCCAGTCTCCGCTCCCGTAGAGAAGCGTCGCCGGATCATTCCCCGCCAAGCGGAACATGTCCGCCTCCGACAGCAGCCCACCGGTCCTGGTCCAGTGTTCACAGATTTTCATGAAGCACGTTCCCGGCCATCAGCAGCCCCTGTTGCGTGAGAAACGATTCGGGATGGAACTGCACTCCGGCCAGGGGCAGTTCCCGGTGGCGGATGGCCATGGGGATGCCGTCGGCCGTTTCCGCGTTCACCACGAACCCATCCGGGCACGACGCCACACGCAGGGAGTGATACCGGCCCACGGCCAGCGGGTTGTCCAGCCCCCGGAAAACCCCGCTGCCGTCATGCCGCACCCGGTCGGTCTTTCCGTGGCAGGGGACCGCCTTGACGATCCCGGCTCCATATTCCAGGGCCAGGCATTGCATGCCCAGGCAGATCCCGAAGATCGGAACCACCCCCGCGAACCTGCGGATGATGCGCCGGGAAAGATCCGCGTCCTGCGGCGATCCCGGGCCGGGAGAGATAAGGACCAGCCGGGGCTTGTGGGCCTCGATATCACGGAGGGTCGCCTGGTCGGACCTGAAAACCGTCACCTCGGCGCCCGCCACCTGAAAGAGGTGGCGGACGTTCTGGGTGAAGGAATCCATGTTGTCGACCAGGGCCGTTCTGATACCCATGATGGGGGAAGCTTCCTCCTGCGGGGCCGGGACCGGGCGCACCGAGGTCAGGGAACGGTCATCACCAGGTTGCTGCTGTGGTTTTCCTTCCAGTAACCGGTGCGGGTCGTGTTGGGGGCGCCCCGGGGCGGCTCGACCCAGTACGCTCCGTTGACCACGAACTTGAATTCCCACTTGCTATCCGGACCGAAGTAATCACGGCTCTTTCTGAGCTCGTAAGCGCCGTCGTCCATCCTGTCCATGGGCCAGGCTTGCCGGGACCAGTCGTTGAAGTTGCCGGCCACCGTGACCGTATTGACAGCCACCTGCGACATGGGCACCCAGCGTCCGTTGTCGTTCCGGGTCGCCTGGGTGTAGGCGGCCGGGTCGAACCGGAACACCACATCCTTGGCGTCCAGGGCGTAACCCAGATCCGGCCCCTTGGTGACCTGGGTCTGGTGCTTGACGGATCCGGCGCAGCCGATGATCAACATGCACAGAGCAATCGCGGTTAATCCTGATATTCTTTTCATATTCCCACCTCCTGAGGGTGCAGGCTACGCCGCCGCCGTGAGCCTGGCAAGGAGTGGATTACGCCGGCGGGCGCCGGCCTCAGGCGGATTCGGCAAGCTCACCCAGACGTGTCAGCAGGCGGCGGATGTGGCCGTTCTCGATCATGGCGGCCCAGTGGCCGTCGCAGAAGCGCTCGCCGCGCACGCAATAAGTGAGCATGGTCTTGATCTGCTCCAGGGTGGCATGGCGGACCAGATCTTCGTCCTCCAGCATGGCTCCGGCCTCGGCCGGAACATAGGCCTGGTCGCACCAGCACTCGCGCGAGGCTTCGGTGATGAATTCCTGGACCACCGGGGCATAACCCGGATACCCCAGGGTCAGAACCCCGTCATGTTCCCGCGCCGGCTGCCAGACCACAGGCTCCAGACCGTCCGCATAAAGCCGGGGCAGATAGGCGACCAGGGCGACGATGTCGGCGGGGCTGGGGGTGGGGATGGGCATGGCTACTTCCTTTGGCTGGCCGCTTCCAGGGCGATCTTTTCGCTGCGGTCGGCCCGGTAGACGCCCCAATGCTTCTCGACCTCGCGGGGATCGTCGCCGCCCTTCCAGTTCTCGTCGAAAGCCTCGAAATAAAACACCGTCAAGCCGGTCGATGCCGACCACTCGCGCACGGCCCGGAAGAACTCGGCCTGTTCCCTCTCCCCCGGCGTGCCCAGGATCAGGCGGGCCTGTTCTCCCGTCGGGCCGACCGATGTCGCCCAGCCGGTTTCCCCCAGAACCAGGGGCTTGCCGGGGTGGACGGCCTGCACCTTCGCCAGGGTCACCTGGACCCAGGGCAAGGCTTCTTCCAGGGTCTTGCCGTTCCACATGGGGTGGGCGTGGACCGTCAGAAAATCGAGCATGGCCGCCAGCTCCCGGCTGCGCGGCTCCATCCAGAACTGGTAGTCATCGGCCACGGTGACCGGAACGTGGCTACCCGGACCCAGGGAATCCCTCGCCAGATGGACATGGCCGCAGAGCTGATCCAGGGGGACCTTGTGCGAGGACCATGACACCTGGGTCTCGTTGCCCACGCACACCGCCCACACCAGGGAGGGATAACGGTGGGCCAGGGCCGTGGCCGCCTCGATCTCGGCCCGGTTGCCGGCGCTGTCGCCGGGGGCGATCCAGGCCCCGACCATGACCTTCAGATCCCAGTTTTCGTTCCGGATGACCTCGAGAACCGTGGCCGCGGGTCCGCACGCGCCGTACATGCGCAACAGCCGCCAGTGCCGGCGGATCAAATCGAGATCCTCGCGTATCTGCCCCACCGTTGGGTCGGGGCCGCCGGGATGCTGGCCGTCACGATGGGGGCCGTAACAGACGGCGTGGCCCGGCCAGGGGATGGCGCCGCCATGGGCCGGCGTGGAAGGGCTGCGGGAACAGCCCCCCGGGATCGCGACCAGCATGAGGACCAGGACCACCCTGCCCATGCCTTTCATCATCAAGACCTCTCCCTGACCAAGGACCGCGTTGGCACTGATTCCCCAGCACGAGGCGATGGGCCGGGGCATCGCGTGGACCGTTCCGTGGAAACCAACGCAGAAACAGTCTAGCGGAGCCGGCGGAGCCGAGCAATCTCGGGCTCAAAGGGTCCGCCAAACTCATACCGCTCCGGTTGAAATTTCGGACCGGATCTGATAGAATCAAACTGCTTTGGTTTCCAGTATCCTGGATCCACTTCCTGGGCGATGCTTGCAATCACGCCTCGAAAGGGTCTTCGGCATGAGAACATCCATCATCGTCCTCGGCATGCTTTGTCTGGCCTATAGTTCCGCGGCTCTGGCCGGCGGGCAGATGACATTCGGTTACGGCGGGGTCGAAGGCTTCTGCCTCGACGCCTACGCGAATTCCTTCGCTTCCTATGATCTGCACCTGGTCGATCCCACCAACCCGTCCTTCGACAACGGCGGCGAACAGGCCGTGACCCACATCGGCGGCTTCGAATGCAAGGTGGTCCCCCAGGAAGGGGTGATCATCATGAGTGTCGACTTCCCGGTGCCGTCCATTAACGTCGGCGACGAGCGGGGGATGATCGTCGGTTTCGGCGAGCCGGTGCCCGTGGACGGCTCGAGGATTGCGGTGCTGGCCACGGTGAACGTCTTCTTCACCAACGACGTGAGCTACGACCTGCTCGAAAGCAGCAATTTCCCCTGCTACCACGATGTCAACACCGGCATGGGGGTCAAGGAATCCTACCCGGCCAGCATTCCCGGATCCGTGGCCTTCATCGATGCCGACGATCCGGACACCGACCCCCTGGCTCCGGCGGAGACCTCCCTCAGGGATCTGGACATCCGGATGTTCCAGGACCCCGTCGTCGATACCGAGAACAACGCGTGGGGCCAGATCAAGGCGATCTACAGGTGATCCATGCCTGAAGGGGCCAGCGGCTCCTCCTTGTTCCTTACCATCCCCGCGCAAATACCCTACATTGTTCCGCCTAGCGGATGTTTCATGCTCGATAACCAATCACTCGTCCGGATAAGCCATGGCCCAGATCGAACTCAAACAGGTGACCTTGAGCCTCGGCGGCGCGCCCGTCCTGGACGGCGTGGACCTGCGCGTGGAGAAGGGCGAGCGCATCGCCCTGACCGGGCGCAACGGCGAGGGCAAGTCCACCCTGCTGCGCCTGTTGACCGGTCGGATGACCCCCGACAGCGGCGAGATCCTCCTGCCGCAGCGGCCGCGCATGGGGTTTCTGCCCCAGGAGGTGCCCGCGCACCTGCCTGGTGATATCAAGACCGTCGTAACCGAGGGTCTGGATGGTTATACGGAACTAGGTAGCGCGGGTGATGAATCCTGGCGCGGGGATCATCTGGTGGATCAGATCCTCAGCCGCGCCGGCCTGGATCCGGCCGCCGTCTTCGACGAGCTGTCCCTGGGCAACCGCCGCCGCACCCTGCTGGCCCGCGCCATGGTGGGCGAGCCGGAAATCCTGCTGCTGGACGAGCCGACCAACCACCTGGACATCGACGCCATCGAGTGGCTCGAGGACGAGCTGCAACGCTTCCGGGGCACGCTGCTGTTCGTGACCCATGACCGCGCCTTCCTGCGCCGTCTGGCCGGACGCATCATCGAACTGGACCGTGGCCGGCTGCGCGACTGGACCTGCGGGTATGAAACCTTCCTCGCGCGCCGCGACGAGGTCCTGCGCACCGAGCAGGCCCGGTGGGCCGAGTTCGACCGCAAGCTGGCCGAGGAGGAGATCTGGATCCGCAAGGGGGTGCGCGAACGCCGCAAGCGCAACGAAGGGCGTGTGCGCGAGCTGATGAAGATGCGCACCGAGCGCGCCGCCCGCCGCGGGCGCATCCAGGACGCCGACTTCCAGATCCAGACGGCCGACCGCAGCGGCAAACTGGTCATCCAGGCCCGGAACCTGGAGTTCGCCTATCCCGGCGGCGAGCCGTTGGTTCGCGATTTCAGCGTGCGCATCCAGCGCGGAGACAAGGTGGGCATCCTGGGTCCCAACGGGGCGGGAAAATCGACCCTGCTCAAGCTGCTGCTGGGCGAGCTCCAGCCCACCGGTGGTCAGGTCCGCCTGGGCACGAACCTGCAGATCGCCTACTTCGACCAGCAGCGCGCCCAGCTCGATGAGAGCAGGACGGTGCAGGAGAACGTGGCCGAAAGCGGCGGCGACACAGTGAACGTCGACGGCAGGCCCGTCCACGTGATCACCTACTTGCAAAGGTTCCTGTTCACCCCCGACCGCGCTCGCAGCCCCATCACCCGGCTTTCGGGCGGCGAACGCAACCGGCTGCTGCTGGCCAGGCTGTTCACCCGGCCGGCCAATCTGCTGGTCCTGGACGAGCCGACCAACGACCTGGACCTGGAGACCCTGGATCTTCTGGAGGAGCTGCTGCTGGATTTCGACGGCACCTTGTTGCTGGTCAGCCACGACCGCGAGTTCCTCGACCATGTCACCACCAGCACCCTGGCGCTCGAAGGCGGCGGCCGCATCGTCGAGACCGTGGGCGGCTACAGCGAATGGGCCCGGGTCTCCAAGGCCCACAAGGAGACCGCCGCGCCCAAAAAGAAGGCCAGGGCCGCCAAGCCGCGACCGGCGGCGACGGACCGGCCGCGCAAGCTGTCCTTCAAGGAAAAGCGCGAGCTGGAGCTGCTGCCCGGGCGCATCGAGGAACTGGAAGCCGAGCAGCGGGACCTGCACACCAGGATGGCCGACCCCGAACTGTACCGCGCGGCGCCGGAAAAGGTGGCCGCGCTCAAGCAGCGCCTGGACGAGATCGAGGCCGCATTGCCGGACCTGTACGCCCGCTGGGAAGAGCTGGATGGCCTGTCATGAGGAATCGAGCATGAAGATCCTGCTGAACTCGACCAAGACCATGGATGACGACGTCCGCACGCGGCTGAAAACCACCGAGCCGACCTTCATGGCCGAGGCCCGCACGCTGGCCTCCGCCCTGAAGCCGTTGCCGGAGAAGCGCCTGCTCACCGAGTTCGATCTGACGCGGAACACCCTGCCGGAAGCCCGCACCCGCATCGCGCGCTGGGGCGAAACCGGCAACTCCCAAGTGCCGGCGATGCTACTGTTCACCGGGCTGGTGTACAAGCACCTGGACACCCCGGGTTTCAGCGCGGCCGAGCGCAAGCGCGCCCAGCGGGATCTGCGTATCCTCTCGGGTCTGTACGGCATGCTGCGGCCGCTGGATGCCTGCCAGCCCTACCGACTGGAGATGGGCGTCAGGTGGCGGCCGCCGGGCGCGCAAAACCTGACTGTTTTCTGGAAACCCCTGCTTACGGCGGCCCTGGCCGCGGAGCTGAAGCCCGGCGAGCCGGTGATCAACCTGGCCAGCCAGGAATACGCCAAGGCCGTGGACTTCAAGGCCCTGCCCGGCCCGGTGATCTCGCCCGTGTTCAAGGAGACGCGGCCCGACGGTTCGCTAAAGTCGGCGCCGGTGTACGCCAAGATGGCCCGCGGAGCCATGGTGCGCTGGCTGATCACGCACGCGGTGCGCAAGCCGGAGGATCTGCTCGGATTCGGGGAACTGGGTTGGGAAGCGGCCAGCGAGCCGCCGCGGGAAGGCAAGTGGTTGTTCACGCGGGTGGCGGCAGGTTAACCATCCAGCTCGTCTATGAGCGCCTCATACATGTCGGCCATCTCCTGGTCGTAGCCCACCAGGTAGACCTTCTCGATCTCCGGGCACTCGGCCAGGGTCTCGGCTACGGTGCGCACGGCCACCCCGGCGGCCTCTTCACGCGGGTAACCGTAGATCCCGCAGCTGATGGCCGGGAAGGCCACGGTCCTCAGCCCCTCGTCGGCCGCCGTGTAGATCGCCTGCCGGTAACACGAGGCCAGCAGTTCCTCCTCACCACGATCGCCGCCGTTCCACACCGGACCCACGGCGTGGATGATGCACCGCGCCGGAAGATCGAACCCCCCGGTCAGGCGCACCTCGCCGGTGGGGCAGCCGCCCAGGCGCGCGCAGGCCTCGTGCAACTGGGGGCCCGCCGCCTGATGGATCGCCCCATCCACACCCCCGCCGCCGGCCAGGTGTTCGTTGGCCGCGTTGACGACGGCATCCACTTCCATGGCCGTGATGTCGTCGCAGACGGCCTCCATGCGGTCACGCACACTGTTCATTGCGGCTCATGCCCTCCCAGATAACGGATCAGGAACCCGGCCACCGCTTGCCGGTAGCCGTCGCTGTCGTCGAACTTCGCCCACAGCGCCCGCGAGCCGTGGTTGCCCTTGGTGTTGGGCACGTACGAGGCCTTGGGCGCCTTGACGGCCGCGTAGATGGGCTGCCAGTTCTCCCGTTCGCTGCGGGCCGAGGTGATGAACACCGGCACGGTGATCTTCCCCGCCGCACGGGCCACCCAATCGCCCGCCTTGCCCAGCTTCGCGAAGTACTCGCCCGGCGAAAACGCCAGCACCCCGTCACACAGACCCGGGTGCGAGCCGGCGATCTCCAGGACCAGCCCCGCCGAGTAGGAACTGCCCCAGGCGATGACCTTGCCCGTGGTGAGCTTGGCGCGGGCGTACTTCAGGGCCGCGATCATATCCCGGCGCGCATCGAGGTAGGTCGTGCCCTTGCCCGCCTTCTCGGCGCGGGCGGCCGTGGCGTTGGGCACGTCGTTCACCTCGTGGCCCGAACGCTGGTCGACGGCCAGGCAGTTGTAGCCCATCCGGTTCAACCACGGGGCGATCTCCCGGTACTCGCCGCGGCTCCAGCCGGCCTGGTGGAACAGGACGATCACGGGCGTGGCCTTGTCCACATGCGGGGCGTAGAGATCGGCGGTGATCTGGAGGCCGTCCGATGAGGGGAAGGTGATGGTTCCGGCGGCAAGGGCCGCAGAGGCGGATACGAGGGCGCATACCAGGACCAGGGCGGACAGCGGGCGCTTCATGGATGATCCTTTCGACAGGAATTCCGGCATCATCACCATGATATATACCCCCGGCGCCTCACGCATGCACGGGGTTTGCGCACGTGCGGTACTTTGTGGGGCCAGGCATCAAAAAATCAAGGGGTTCCTTTCCCTGCCGTGCCCCGGTATCTTTCGGCAAGCTCGGATTTCCAGCCAAGGGAGCAACCCATGTCCTTGCCCAACCGGTTTCTGGTCCGGATGATCATCATCCAGGGACTGCTTGTCATCTTCGGTGCCGGAGCGGCCGCCGCGGGTACGCCCATCGTCCTGCAGCACGGCACCCTGATCGATGTCACCGATTTCGGAAACGCCGCCGCCGACATCCCGGACGCCACCATCGTGATCGACGGCGAAACGATCCGGGCCGCGGGGCCGGACGGCACAGTCGCCATACCCGACGGCGCCGAGATCATCGACTGCACCGGGCGGTTCCTGGTGCCGGGTCTGATCGACGGCTTCGCCGCCCTGAACCACCAGGGGCAGGCCGACGCCTATCTTGCCTGCGGGGTCACCTCGATCCTGGGCGTCGAGAGCACCCGCCGCGGTCCTCTGGCCCTGGACTGCGACCCGTCGCCCCACATCTTTCGCCTGGGCGAGGCGGGCTACGAGGCCGCGCCCCTGGACGACCTGCTGCGGCAGGTCGAACGCGCCCACGACGAGGGTGCCGATGTCGTCCTGCTGATGTACCGCATCACGCCGGAGCAGATGGGGGCGGTGGTGGACCGCGTCCACGAGCTGGGCATGGCCAGCATCGGTGAGCTGGCGGCCACCCCGTACGCCACCGCCGCGCAGCTGGGCGTCGACGCCTTCGTGCACGCGAGCCGTTACAACCTGGACCTGGCCACCGATGACCTGCGCCGGGGCGTGCTGGCCGAGCCGTTCAGCGACGATCTGGGCAGCGCCAAGTGGCGTTACTACAAGATGCTCAGCGAGTACGCCCGGGACACCGCCCATGTCGCTGAATACGGCCGCACCCTGGCGTCAGCGGGCGTCGCCCTGCTGCCGACGTTCAGCCTGGGTTACCTGGACCGCCCCGACCACGCCAACCCCTGGGACGATCCGGTGGCCGTGATCCTCGACCCCCGCGACATCAACCGGCCCGCCGACCCGGCCACCGGCAACCACACCATCGACCCGCAGCACGCCCGGGCTTACCGGGACCTGATCGCCGCTGAGATGGCCATCGACCGCAGTCATGCCGCAGCGGGAGTGCGCTACATGGCCGGCAGCGGATCGGACGTGTGGGGCACCATGCCGGGTATCTCGCTTCACCACGAACTGGCCGCGCTGGTGGGCATCGGCCTGACACCGCGCCAAGCCTTGGCCGCGGCCACCTGGAACTTCAGCGCCGTGTTGGGGTGGGATGACGCCGGGCTGATCGCCGCGGGCCGCCGTGCCGACATCCTGGTGCTGGGCTCGGACCCCCGCGGTGATGTGGCCGCCCTGCGGGACATCCGCCGGGAATACCTGGCCGGCCGTCCCGTGGCCATGGACGGCCTGCTCCAGCCGGTCGCCCCGCGCGACGGACGACTGCTGGCGCGCGACGACTTCACCATCCCGGCCGATCTGCTTGACGCCGACGGCCACGCCCTGCCCGCTTACGCCTGGCTGGACAGCGTGACCATCAACCACATCACCTACGCCAGCGACGGGTTGCGCGTCAGCGGCCATCTGATCACCCCGCGCGCGACCGGGCCCCATCCCTGTGTGATCTACAACCGCGGCGGCAACCGCGACTTCGGCGCCAACAGCCCCCGCCGCGTGGCCCTGCGCCTAGCCCGCTTCGCGAGCTGGGGCTACACCGTGATCGCCACGCAGTACCGCGGCGTGGACGGCGGCGAGGGCGTCGAGGAGTTCGGGGGATCGGAAATCGACGATGTGCTCAACCTGATCCCGGTGCTGGCATCCCTGCCGGCCGTGGCGGACACCTCACGCATGGGCATGGTGGGCTTCAGCCGGGGCGGCATGACCACCTACCTCGCCCTGAGCCGGACCTGCCGTATCAAGGGCGCCGCGGTGGTCGGCGGGGTGAGCGATGCGTTCGCCACCATCAGCGCCCGGCCGGACATGGAGACCTACGTCTACGCCGAGCTGCTGCCCGGCTACCCGGCGCACAAGGAGGCCGCCCTGAAGGCGCGCTCGCCGGTGCAGTGGCCGGAAAGGCTCTGCCCCACCACGCCGCTGCTGCTGCTGCACGGGGCCAGCGACTGGCGCGTGGGCGTGGACCAGAGCATCCGCATGGCCGAGGGCCTGCTGCGCGTGAAGCATCCGGTACGCCTGGTGGTGTTCGAGGGCGCGGACCACGGCCTGACCGAGTTCCGCATCGAGGCCTACGGCATGATCAGAAGCTGGCTGGACCGCTACGTGCGCGACGGCAAGCAGTGGCCGTCGCTGGAGCCGCATGGGGATTGAGGGTACCGCCGAATCCTACCCCGCCAGATGCGCCGCCCACGCGGGCACCTGGTGCAGATCCACCCCGAAGGCGTGCGGCCCGAGCAGGTAGATCGCCACGGTGATCAGCACCGCGCAGAACAGGTTCAGCAGGATGCCCGTGCGTGCCATGTCGCGGATGGTCACCTGCTCGGTGCCGAAGATGATGGCATTGGGCGGGGTGGCCACCGGCAGCATGAAGGCGCACGAGGCGCTCAGCGTGGCCGGCACCATCAGCAGCAGCGGGTTCAGGTGCAAGGCCACGGCCAGGCTGGCCAGCACCGGCAGGGCCATCTGGGTGGTCGCGGTGTTGCTGGTCAGCTCGGTGATCATCATCATCACCACGCAGATGACCAGGATCAGCAGCGGGGTAGGCAAGGCCGACATCCCCGCCATGCGCGCCCCCAGCCACACCGACAGGCCCGTATCCACGAAACCCTTGGCCAGGGCGAAGCCGCCGCCGAACAGCAGGACGATGCCCCAGGGCAGCCTGCGCGCGGTGTGCCAGTCCATCACCCGGGTGCCCGGCTCGTTGCGGCTGGGGATCAGGAACAGGATCACCGCCAGGGTCATGGCCACCGTGCCGTCATCGACCATCCCGCCGTGGTGCAGCAGCTTCGACCAGCCCGGCAGCGCCAGGCTGCCGATGGTCAACCCCTTGCGCGTCAACCACAGCAGGGCCATGAGGGTGAAGTCGGCCATGACGACCTTTTCCTCGTAGGACATGGGGCCCAGCTCACTGCGTTCCCGGTACAGCACCTCGTGGTCGATCACCAGGTCGGGCGCGCCCAGCTTGTAAAGCAACGACAGCTCCAGCCACATCACCGCCAGGGCGATCACCGCAATGGGCAGGCCCAGAACCATCCAGCCGGCGAACGAGATCTCCGGGGCGCCGGGGAACATCAGCTCGAAGTTGCTGACCAGCAGCGGGTTGGGCGGAGTGCCGATGAGCGTGGCCAGCCCGCCCACCGAGGCGCTGTAGGCCACCCCCAGCAGCAGGGCGGTGCCGAACTGCCGGGCGCGCTTGGTCCCCAGGTCGTCGCCCAGCCGGGCGATCACCGCCATGGCCACCGGGGCCATCATCATGGTCGTGGCCGTGTTGCTGATCCACATGGACAGGAACGCCGTGGCCAGCATGAAGCCCAGCACGATGCGCCGTGGC
>JANTFX010000088.1 GCA_024763215.1 Candidatus Krumholzibacteriia bacterium
CCACGCTGTTCTGCCCGCCGAAACCGTCGTCGGCCGTGTTCGGGTTGTTCGGGTCGGGGTTCCACTGGCCGTCGGCCACGAACTTGTACTGGTACGACCCCGGATCCAGGTCCAGGGTCAGGGTCCAGACCCCGTCCTTGTTCTCCATGAGGTTGGCCGAGTCGCTCCAGCCGTTGAATTCCCCGGCCAGGAATACCTGGGCCGCGCCCGGGACCTCGTACTGGAAGGTCACCTGGACTGCCATGGCAGGTACGGCGCACAGGCACACCGCCAGGATGGCCAGCAAGTGATTTCTGATCGGGCGCATGGGGCACTCCTTGTTCGGGATGAAGGATCATCATCATCGGGATTAATCTTTCCGACACAGTAACAGACCCACCCCTGTCGTCAAGTGACCCGACATGCCCCGGAAATTTGTGTTATAATTAGATGAGATATCAGAATCCCAGGTACAACGGGGCCAGGCCCCATTTTTTCAGGAGCCGTCCCCATGGCCAGGATCCGGAACTTCACCCTGCTTCTTTGCCTGTCGGCCCTCACGGGCCTGCTTGTCGCCTGCTCCGGCGGGAATGACCCGGGTCGGCCCGCCGCCGGAGCGGACGACCCCTTCGCCAAGACCAGGACCGACACCTTCATCCTGCGCGCCTACGATCTGGATTCGGTCTATCTCGCCGGTACGGTCAACGACTGGAACACCCAGGACCCCCAGTGGCAGTTGACCCTGCAGTCCGACGGCTACACCTGGCGGTTGATCAAGGATGTGCCCGACGGGATGATGTACTACAAGTACATCATCCGTAAGGGCACGGACATGGAATGGCTGACCGACCCGGCAGCCGTCGAGGTCATCACCGACGGGGTGCACGGCAGCCCCGCCTACTGGAACGCCGTGCGCGGCCGCGCTTTCGACACCCCCCGGCCCCTGCCCCAGCCGCTGGACCGCACCCGCCTGGTGATCTACGAGACGAATCTGAATGAGCTGAGCGCCACCGGCACCTTCGCCGGGGCGGTCAGCGCCCTGACCTCCGGCGCGAACCTGGCGGACCTGGGCGTCAACGCCATCGAGATGATGCCGGTGACGGCCCCCTCGTACAACGGCTGGGGTTATGACCCCGTCCTGCAGGCCGCCCCCAACCCCAGCTTCGGCTGGCCCTCGACCTTCGCCCTGCTGGTGGACAACGCCCACGCCCAGGGCCTGGCGGTGATCCTGGATGTGGTGATGAACCACATGGCCGGCAGCGCCCCCCTGCGCCAGCTGGACGATTTCACCGGCCGTTACGACTTCACCACCAGCGAGAGCAACCCCTTCGGCATGGTGGAGATGAACTGGTCCAACCCCGCCCTCAAGGCCCACATGATCGACGCCCTGAGCCACTGGGTGCGGACCTACAAGATCGACGGTTTCCGTTTCGACTACATCAGCGGCGAGCCCTACACGACCTGGGTCTACATCAAGAACGAGCTGCGCGCCCGGTTTCCCGATCTGCTGCTGATCGCCGAGGATTTCGGCTACCCCACCAACTCGGTCACCTACGGCTACGACGCCCAGTGGGGCGGCAACCACACCGACGGCTGGGGAGGCGGCGGGAACAACTTCAACCAGGTACTGATCACGGCCCTGACCGAGAACGGCTTCGCCTGGCGCGGCGAGCTGACGAACTCCATAGGCGCCTTCGGCCCGGCGTACAACAACATGTGGGCCGTGGCCAACGTCGTCTCGGGCAACTCCGGTTACTCGGGCAGCGCCCCCGGCGACGGTTTCAGCGACATCAAGTACCTCGAGAGCCACGACGAGAACCGCGTGGTGTGGGCCGTGGAAAACCTGGGCTCGTCCGGCGCCCAGGCCGTCGGCGGCCTGAAAAAGGCCTATCTGGGCGCGGTGGTGAATATGACCACCGTGGGCGTACCGATGCTCTACAACGGTCAGGAGATGGGCGCGGACGAGTACCGTCCCCAGGGCACTTCCTTGACCAAGGTGGACTACGCCGGCGGCGACCAGGGTCTGCGCCGCGCCTACAAGCGCCTGATCAACCTGCGCTTGAACCACCCCGCCCTGGCCACCGAGAACATCTTCTTCCAGTGGCGCGACGGCGGCCTCGACCAGTCCGAGTACACCCTGACCTACTGGCGCGGCAGCACGACCGATGCGAGCCAGGCCGAGGTCGTGGTCGTCTGCAACTTCGACCACAACGACCACACCTGGGCCGTGCCCTTCCCCGCCGCCGGAACCTGGCTGAAATATGATCTGGAAGGGGGCAACATCACCATGACCACCGTCGGTTCGGCTGCCGAGACCATGACCGTCCCCGCTTCCACCGCCTATCTTTTCGTGCGCCAGGACGGTGTCACCGGGGTGCCATGAGCCGTTTTCCCCGGTGGCATGAGACCGTACCCTGTGATAGCCTAACGAAAAGGCCGTCCTATCCCACCATGAGTCCAGGGAGTCCAGACCAGTGGCCCGAGTCATCCTCGAACAGGTGAGCAAGACCTACCCCGGCGGCGTGCAAGCGGTCCATCCGGTGGACCTGGACATCGCCCACGGTGAATTCGCCGTGCTGGTCGGCCCCTCCGGCTGCGGCAAGTCCACCACCTTGCGCATGATCGCCGGCCTGGAAGAAGCGACCTCCGGCACCATCACCATCGGCGACCGCGTGGTCAACGACGTCGAGCCGCGGGATCGCAACATCGCCATGGTGTTCCAGAGTTACGCCCTCTATCCGCACATGAGTGTCCGGGACAACCTGGCCTTCGGCTTGAAGATGAGGAAGATGGCCCGGGACGAGATCGCCACCCGGGTGGACCAGGCCGCCGATGTCCTGGGGATCGCCGAGCTTTTGGATCGCAAGCCGCGCGCCCTCTCGGGCGGCCAGCGGCAACGCGTTGCCCTGGGCCGGGCCCTGGTCCGCGACCCGGACGTGTTCCTGTTCGATGAGCCCCTGAGCAACCTGGACGCCAAGATGCGCGTGCAGATGCGCACCGAGATCGCCCGCATCCACCACCGGCTGGGGGCCACCATGGTCTACGTGACCCATGACCAGGTCGAGGCCATGACCCTCGGGCAGAGGATCGTGGTCATGAAGGACGGCGTGGTGCAGCAGGTGGCCCGTCCCCTGGAGCTGTACGAACGCCCGGTCAACCGCTTCGTGGCCGGATTCATAGGCTCGCCGGCCATGAACTTCCTGCCGGGCAGGCTGGTCATGCGGGACGGTCTGGTGTTCATCCCCGCAGAAGGTGATGCCGTCCTGCCCCTGCCGCCTGGGTTCTCCCCCCCGCCGGCCGCCCTGCAGCAGCCCGTGGTCCTGGGCGTCAGGCCCGAGCACGTGGCCCTGGCCGCGGAAAACGAACCTGGTTTCCGTTCCGCGGTGCAGGTCGTCGAGGCCCTCGGCAACGAGACCCTGCTCTACTTCACAGTGGGCGGGGAAGAGTTCATCGTGCGGACCGCCGGCGCCGTGACCCCGGCCATCGAACAGGATCTCAGGCTTGCCCTGCAGCCGGACCACATCCATCTGTTCGCATCAGATTCCGAGGGTCTCGCCCTCCGTTAACCGGCCTTTTCCTCCGCCCCGGACCTGCGCAGCAACACCAGGTTGCGGTAGTAGATGATCATGCCCATGGACTGCCCCAGGATGAAGACGGGATCCTTGATGTGGACCGCGTACGAGAACAGGACCGTGCTGCCGACGATGCTTGCATACCAGAAATACCGGGGGATGTAGCTGCGCCCGCGCCTTTCGCTCATCAGCCACTGCACTATGAAACGGGAGGCGAACACGCCCTGCCCCAAGAACCCCAGGATCTTCCACATCGTCGGCGTCATCCTCATGCTCCCGGTTGGTATGAATCGGCGGCGGGGGGTGGCGGCCCACCCCCCGCGCTTGCCATCGGCCGGATCCTGATGCATCCTCTACCAGTCGTTTCCTTCCCCAGAATAGGCGGCCGGCATGAGATATTCCACCGATATCGTCGTCATCGACCTCGAGGCCACCTGCCCGGCCGAGGATGAGGGCGACAACACCATCGAGCGCAGCAGCATCATCGAGATCGGCGCGGTGCGGCTGGACCGGCGCAGCCTGGAGATCAAGGACCAGTTCAGCGAGCTGGTCCGTCCCGAGGACCATCCCATCGTCCCTTTCATCACCCGCATCACGGGCATCAGCCCGGAGATGGTGCAGGACAAGGAGGATTTCGCCGCCGTGGGCGCCCGGTTCCTGCAGTGGTACGGGCCGCGCAACAAGGCCGTCATCGCCGCCTTCGGGGCCTACTATGACATCCCCCTGCTGCGCAAGGAGTGCGCCCGGTACGGGCTGGACTACCGCTCCCACATCGCCGGCGGGGCCTTCGACCTGCGGGCGGTGGCCACGGTCTGGCTGGCCGCCCATGACCACCGTACCAGCGGCCTGAACCTGGAATCGATCCTGGCGAAGATGGGCATCCGCGACCGCTTCACCTCGCACCGGGCCGTCGAGGACGCCAAGGCGGCGGCCGCGGTGCTGCAGATGCACCACCTCGGCCGGGTGCTGGATTGACCACCGGGAGCGGCCCGAAACCCCTTGAAACATGCCCTGCGGTGGGCCACCTTATCCCCATATGGAACCAACGATCCCCGGACGATCCCGTGAGAGGAGATTCCCGTGTCTGACCCCGCCAAGCTCTTCGCGCAGCAGAAGGAAAATTTCGCCCGCTGGGAGATCATCAAGGACATCGTCGACCAGCAGATCGACCTGATGCTAAACTACCGCCAGAGCGGCCACCCGGGGGGGAGCCGCTCCAAGGCCCACTACGTCATCAGCCTGCTGCTGAGCGGTGCCATGCGCTGGGATATCCGGCACCCCGAGAAGCGCTTCGGCGACCGTTTCGTGCTGGTGGCCGGCCACACCGTGCCTCTGGTCTACAGCATCCTGGCCGTGTTCAACGAATCCCTGCGGGTCATGCACCAGAAGACCGGTAACGACAAGTACCTGGTCGGCGGCGGGCGCGAGCGCATGCTCACCTGGGAGGACATCCTGGGCTTCCGCAACCTGGGCGGCCTGCCCGGCCACGCCGAGATGGCCGAGAAGAACCTCTTCGTGAAGTTCAACACCGGCCCCAGCGGCCACGGCGCCCCCGTGTGCGCGGGAGAGGCCATCGCCCTCAAACGCGCCGGCGCACCCGAGGTCAAGGTCTTCGGCATCGAGGGCGAAGGCGGCCACACCGCCGGTTGCTGGCACGAGACCAAGAACTCGGCCTACGGCCTGGGCCTGGACAACCTGTTCATGATCATCGACTGGAATGATTTCGGCATCGACCCCCACCCGATGAGCAGCATCGTCCCCGGCACCCCCCGCGACTGGTTCGCCCCCTACGGCTGGCACGTGCACGAGGCCCCCAACGGCAGCGACTGGGAGGATGTGACCCGGGCCCTGCTGGAGATGACCTACGGCGACAACCCGGCCCTGCGCCCGGGCATGATGTTCGGCAAGACCCGCAAGGGCCGCGGGTACCACAAGTTCGACGCCCCGAGCCACGGCGCCCCCCACAAGCGCAACAGCCCCGAGTTCTGGCAGTGCCGGGCCGATTTCTCCGCGAAGTACGGAGTCGAGTGGGTCGGCACCGACCAGCCCGCCCCCGCGGACAAGGACGAGATGCGCGAACAGTTCGCCGCCAACCTGAACGTGGCCCTGGACGTGCTGCGCAAGAACGACGACCTGGTGGCCTACCTCGCCGACCGCCTGGTCGAGCTCGGCGAAAGCGTGCCCGAGGATGTGCCCTCGTTCACCCTGCCGGTGGACAGGAACCCCCTGCACGACGAGAAGCTGTTCGATGTGGCTTCCTACCCCGAGTCCATGTGGGCCAAGCCCGGCCAGACGAAGCCCAACCGCGCCGGGTTCGCCCAGTGGGGCAGCTACATCAACAGCTACTGCCTGCAGAAGTACGGCCGGCCCCTGTTCCTGGTGTGCTCGGCGGATCTGGCCGGTTCGACCAACATCGCCGGTTTCGGCGCCGACTACGGCGACATGAAGAACACCGGCTGGTACGACCGCGAGAAGAACCCCGACGGGGTGATCCTGCCCCAGGGCATCACCGAGTTCACCAACGCCGGGATCATGGTCGGCGCCTCGTCGGTGAATTTCGCCACCGACCCCGAGCAGGAGTTCAACGGCTTCTACACCGCCAGCAGCACCTACGGCTCGTTCAGCTACCTCAAGTACGGCGCCATGCGGCTGTACAGCCAGCTGGCCCAGGACTGCGAGTGGAAGGTCGGCAAGACCATCTGGGTCGCCGGCCACAGCGGCCCCGAGACCGCCGAGGACAGCCGCACCCACTTCGGCATCTTCAGCCCCATGGCCACCCAGCTCTTCCCGGACGGGCAGGTCGTCAACATCTACCCCTGGGAGTACAACGAGGTGCCCGTGCTGCTGGCCGCGGCCATGAAGACGGACAAGCCCATCATCGCCCTGCACCTGACCCGGCCGGGCGTCGAGATCCCCGATCGTGAGGCCCTCGGTCTGGCGTCCCATCTGGAGGCGGCCAAGGGCGCCTACATCCTGCGCGACTACAAGGACGGCGCCCCGCACCAGGGCGTGGTCATGGTCCTGGGCACCATGAGCACCTACAACCTCATCAACGCCCTGCCGGAGATAGACCAGGCCGGCGTGAACGTGAAGATCGTCGCCGTGCCCAGCCCCCAGCTGTTCGCCATGCAGCCCCGGGAGTACCGCGACCGGGTCCTGACCCCCGGCGACAAGCTCAACAGCACCTACATCACCAACGGGGCGCGCCGGACCATGAAGGACTGGATCTTCAACCCCCTCGCGGACCGGTACGCCATCAGCAGCGACTGGGACGACCAGTGGCGTCCGGGCGGCTCCCTGGAAGAAGTCTGCGCCAATGCCCACATCGATGCCGGATCCATCCGGGACGGCGTGATCCGGTTCGCAGGGGATTACGACAAACGTATGGAGATATGCAGCAACATGTTACAGCAGGCCCGGGGCTGATTCCCACCTGTTGCCGTCCCATAACCCGGCCCTCTTGGGCCGGGTTATCTTTATTTGCGATCGAGATTTTTCTTTATTTATTTTCCCCGTGGCCGATCAACAGATGAGATGGTTTTTTCAGGTTCAGAGTTGGAATCAGGGGTATGAACCATGCCAGTCCCGAATTGCTGGGAATTCATGAGGTGCGGCCGCGAGCCGGGCGGGGACAAGGTGGAAGACCTCGGGGTCTGCCCCGCTGCCACGGCCAAGCAACTGGACGGCATCAATAACGGCCGCCACGGTGGCCGCGCCTGCTGGGGCGTGCCGAACACCCACTGCCAGGAGATTCGTAGCAAGGTGCTCGGTTGCGTGGATTGCACCTTCTTCAAGCTGGTCCAGGAGCAGGAGGGTGTGGACTTCGTCGTCCTCCAGGAAATCCTCCAGGCGCTGAAGGATCCCGTCTAACCTTCCTTGTCGCGCCCGCCGGGGTGGGGTATCCTTCCGGTTCAACCCTGACCCAACCCGGAGGAACCCCGTGATCAGACATGCCTCCCTGATGGCCTTGCTCCTTGCCCTGCTCACCCTCACCATTCCGGAACCGGGCATTGCCCAGCCTTGCGGAGAAATCACCTTCGTCGAGAGCTGGCCCCAGCAGACGGTCCTCGATCTGCCGGATATCCCCGACGCCCCGGATGTGTGGCGGCAGGCCATGGCCCACGCCCGCGAGCGCGTCGACATCGCCAGCTTCTACTTCAGCCGGCTGGGCGACGGCAAGGACGCCTACGGACCCGCCGGCGTCGTCGACGGCCTGGCCCCGGTCCTGGATGAGGTGGTACGGGCGGCACGGGACCGCCACGTGCAGGTCCACGTGCTGGCCGACGCCAAGTTCTACCGGACCTACCCCCAGGTTCCCGACTGGCTCGGCGGCCACGACGGCGTCACCATGCGGACCTTCGACGCCGGCAAGGCCTTCGGCGGCCACGGCGTCCTGCACGCCAAGTACTTCCTGGTCGACGATGACCGGTTCTTCATCGGCAGCCAGAACTGGGACTGGCGTGCCCTGGGCCAGATCCACGAGCTGGGCGTGCTGGTACACAACCGGCGCCTGACCGCGGACCTGCGCCGGGTTTACGACATGGACTGGCGATTCGCCGGCCACGACAGCACCGCGGCCTACGACCCCCTGCCGGGCGCCGAGGCGCCCCTGGTGACCGCCCACGGCGACACCGTCCTCGCGCACGTGGTGGCCAGCCCCAGGGACCACCTGCCCGCGGGCATCCCCTGGGATCTGCCGGCGATGATCTCCATGATCGACGCCGCGCGGGATTCCATCCACGTCCAGCTGCTGTCCTACGGCCTGACCGACCGTGAAAAACGCCTGTTCGACGACCTCGATCGCGCCCTGCGCCGGGCGGCCGTGCGCGGCGTCCGGGTCAGGATGATCGTCTCCAACTGGAGCACCTCGAAGTACCGGCTGCCCTGGCTCCAGTCGCTGGCCAAGGTGCCTGGTGTGGAGATCAGGATCACCTCCATCCCCCAGCTCGCAGGCGGATTCATCCCGTTCGCCCGGGTCGAGCACGCCAAGTACCTGACCTGTGACGGCAACGCCCTGTGGCTGGGCACCAGCAACTGGTCCCGGGACTACTTCTACGCCTCGCGCAACGTGGGGCTGGTCGTCACCGGCCCGGGCGCCCCTCGCGATCCGGACCGCTTCTTCAACCTGAGCTGGCACGGTCCCTATGCGGAAGACCTGGACCCGTGCGGCGAGTACAGCCCTCCGCGGCGCAACTGACAAGGAAGGACAGCCATGGATCTGGATTACCGCTTCAAGGACATGAGCAAGGAGGAATTGCTGGGCTGGCTGCAGGATGCGGCCAAGCTGTGGCTGGCCCACGACGGCCTGTGGTTCCAGGCGGTCGAAAAGGGCGACGGCATGGAGCGGGCCATGGAGCACGACACCACGGCCTGGTCCCGGTTTTCCCCCCTGGAGGCCAAGCGGATCATGAAGCGCCTGGGCATCGAACCGGGCGGCGGCATCGACGCCCTGGTCACCTGCCTGCAGTATCGCCTGTACGCCCACCTGAACGAGCAGGAGCTGGTGGAGAAATCCGACCGGCATTGCGTGTTCCGCATGAAGGAATGCCGGGTCCAGAACGCCCGCCAGCGCCACGGGCTGCCCGACTTCCCCTGCAAGTCCGTGGGCATCGTCGAGTACACGACCTTCGCCCGGACCATCGACCCCCGTCTGAGCTGCCGGTGCCTGGCCTGCCCGCCCGACGAGCATCCGGACACCTGGTTCTGCTCCTGGGAATTCACCCTCGAGGATGAACAGGAGGCCTGAAAGATGACCCCCTCGTCCCTCCCCCGGCGCATGGGCTGCGACCGCGCCGTCCTGGTGGTCGTGGACATCCAGGAACGTTTCCGCGACCTGATCCACCACATGGACCGGGTGCTCACCAATACGGAACGCCTCATCCGGTTCGCCCGCATCCTGGACATCCCCATCGTGGTGACCGAGCACTACCCCAAGGGGCTGGGCGGCACGGTGGCGGAGGTCACCGGCCTGCTCGGCGATGACTTCGCCCCCATCGAGAAAATCAGCTTCAGCTGCTGCGGTTGCGAGGATTTCAACACCGCCCTGGCGGCCACCGGGCGCGACCAGATCATCCTGTGCGGCATCGAGACCCATGTCTGCATCTACCAGACGACCGCCGACCTGCGGCGCGCCGGCCGCCAGGTCACCGTCGCTACCGATGCCGTGTCCTCCTGCGGCAAGAAGAACCGCAAGCTGGGACTGCGGGCCATGGCAGCGCTGGGCGCCCAGAACCTGGGCGCCCAGATGATCATGTTCGAGCTGCTGGAAAGGGCCGATGATCCGCGCTTCGGACAGGTCAAAGGCCTGCTGCGGGAATAGGCCTCCTACCGGCCGGGATCCGCATCCCGGGCGGCCATGACGAAGCGGTTGTGCGAAGGCTTGGCCGCCAGCTCGGGATGGGTGGCGTACTGGTGGACGAGCAGGTCGTCGCGGGTGGCCCCCATCTGCAGGGCCAGGGACAGGAAGTCCACATCCGCGGCCGCGCAGCTGCCGCGGCGCAGCACGCTGCCTCCCAGCAGGCGCCCGCCGCCGCGCTCGAACACCAGCTTCACGTGGATATCATCGACCCCGTCCATCATGGGATAGCGGTCGGGCACGGCCGCAGCCCCGGTCACAACCTCGAACCCGGCCCCGCGCGCCGCCTCCTCGGTGAGCCCCGCCGAGCCCACCCCCCAGCCGAAGACCTTGGTGGCGTTGCCGTTGACGACCCCGGGGAAGGCCACATCATCACCCAGGATGTTCCGGGCCGCCACGCGGCCGGTGAACACCGCGTTGGTGCCGAACTCGCCCCGGGTCGGCTCGCCGGAGACCAGCGATCTGAGGGCCGCGCAATCCCCGGCCGCGTAGACGTGGGGTGAACCGGCCTGCAGATGATCATCGGTCACGATGCCGCAGCGCGAGACCTCCAGGCCCGCCGCGGCGGCCAGCTCGGTGTTCAGGCGGACCCCGGCGGCCAACACGGCGAAATCGCAGTCCACGCTTTCCCCGCCGGTCAGCGACACCTTCAGCGCCCTGTCCGCGTCCGCGAAGGATTCGACCGCCGTCCCGGTGCGGACCGCCACCTCGTTCTCCTCGAGGACGCCCTGTAGCCGTGTGATGAACTCCGGTTCGGTGGTCTGGGCCAGGATCGCGGGCAGCATCTCCACCAGGGTCACGGACAGCCCCATGCCGCGCAGCACGCCCGCGACCTCCACCCCGATGTAGCCGCCGCCGACCACCACGGCCCGCCGCAAAAGGGGTGAGCCCGCGCACTCCCGCAACCTGGCCAGATCCTGGAGCGAACGCACCGGCAACACCCGCGGCAGATCCACCCCCGGCACCGGCGGCAACAGGGGCCGCGCCCCCGTGGCGAAGATCAGGTCGGCGAAGCCGAAGATGCGGCCATCTTCCAGGGTCAGGCGTCTTGCCTCCAGGTCGACCTTTGCGACCCGTCCGATGATCAGATCCGCGCCGTGATCGGTCACGAGGGAATTGGAGATCTGGTACTTCTGCAGGGGCTTGGCGCCGTCGATGCCGTAGGGCACGGCGCAACGATTGACGTTGACCTCCTCGTCCTTGAAAACGGCGACCTTCAGATCCGGATCGCCGGCCTCGAGGGTATGGACCGCCACCCGGCCCGCCGGTCCTCCGCCGATGATGGCAACATCGAGCTGCTGCATGGGTCTATCCTTTCGGGATCGTCCGCACCGTTGTTTTCCTTGCCGGCAAAGGTATCGACCTCAGCCCTGGCGGGCAAGGCGAACCGGACCAACTCCTTGTGTTCAGGTTGGTTATAAAAAGGCCCCGGCTGACGCCGGGGCCTCGAGCAAACCCGGGGTACCGCTCAGAAGGTGTAGCCGAAACCCAGGGCCATGGT
>JANTFX010000089.1 GCA_024763215.1 Candidatus Krumholzibacteriia bacterium
GGCGCGGACCAGGCCGATCAATCCGGCCCCCAGCAGGGCGGCGACGACCGCCCCGTGCAGGGGGTGGAGCCATTCCAGGTGATGAACCGAACGCAGCCAGTAGGCCGCGCCCATCCCGCCCAGGACGGTGTGGGCCAGGCTGCCGGCGATGACTGTGATCCTGCGGGTCACCACATAGGTGCCGACGATCCCGCAGGCGACGCTGGCCAGCAGCCCGGCCAGCAGGGCCTGGCGCAGGAAGGCGTGCTGGCCCAGGGCGGTGATGAACTCGCTCATGGCCGCCCTCCTTCGGGCCCGGTGCCGTGCAGGTGCTCGTGGTGATGGTCGTGGCGGACCAGGGACAGGCCGTCGGCCCCGGGGAAGAGGTCGGCCAGGGCGCCTGAGATCTCGCGGGCCGGATGCTCGTCGATGCCCTGGTTGATGCACAGGATGGCGTCGACATGGCGGGACACCGAACTGATGTCGTGGGAGACCAGCACGACGGTCATGCGCTCGTTGAGCCGGTGCAGCAGCTCGAACAGGTCGTCCTGCACGGTGGGGTCGAGGCTGGCGGTCGGCTCGTCCAGCAGCAGCAGATCCGGCCGGCAGGCCAGGGCGCGGGCGATGAGCACGCGTTGCCTCTGGCCGCCGCTCAGGGCGCTGAAGGGGCGGTCCTTGAGAGGGGCCATCTCGGCTTCCTGCAGGGCGTCCAGGGCGATGGCCCGGTCCTCGGCGCGGAAGGGGCCGGCCAAACGGCCCTTGCGCAGCCGCCCCATGAGCGCCACGTCCATGACCGTGACCGGGAACTGGGGGTCGACGTGGGCGTGTTGGGGCATGTAGCCCACGCGCCCACGGCTGCGGGCGGGGTTCCGGCCGTACAGCCTCACCTGCCCGCGGTCCGGTTCCAGCAGCCCGAGGATGAGCTTCAGCAGGGTGGTCTTGCCGCCCCCGTTGGGGCCCACGATGGAGACGAAGCTGCCGTCATGGATGACGGCGTCCGCCCCGGTGAATACCGGCTGGCCGCCGTAGGCGAAGTGCAGATCCTTCACCTCGACCACGGGTGTCTGCTGGTCAAGATCCGGCATCCAAGGCCTCCCTGATGGCGTGGGCCATGCGCAGCATGTTCTGCATGTAGTCGGGCGCCAGGGGGTCGAGCACCACAACCTTGATCCCCGTCTCGCGGGCCACGGCTCTTGCCGAGCCCAGGGAAAACTGCGGCTGGGCGAACACGGCGCCGGCGCCGGTGGCCTTGATGCTCTCGAGGACCCGGGCCAGATGGCGGGGGGAAGGATCCACCCCCCCTTGCTCGATGGCGACCTGCCGCAGGCCGTAGGCGTGGGCGAGGTATCCGTACGCGGGATGGAACACGAACAGGTCGCGGCCCCGCAGGGGGGCCAGCTCCGTGCGGAGGTGGCTGTCCAGGTCGGCCAGGGCGGTGGTCAGGCTGTCGGCCCGGGCGTGGACGAGCCGGGCGTGATCCGGATCCAACGCGGCCAGATGATCGGCCATGACCGCGACCTGGGCGGCCATCAGCTTCGGGTCGAGCCACAGGTGCGGGTCGGTGTCGCCTTGGTCATGCCCGTGATGATCCCCCTCGGCGGTGTCCAGGGCCAGGTGGGGCAGGTCCGCCACGGTGTCGACGATTTCCAGATCGGGCTGGGCATCCTGTAGGCGGGGCAACAGTTGGTTCTCCATGGGCACGCCACAGGCGAAGTAGAGCCTGATGTGGCCGAGGGTGGCCATGCGGCGGGGGCTGGGGTCGAAGGTCGCGGGCGATTCCCCGGGCTCCACGACGGTGATGACCCGGGCCAGGCCGTCGGCCAGGGCAGCGGCCATGGTGGCTACCGGAGCGATGCTGACCGCGACCACCGGCACCTGATCGGTCGTGGGGGCCGGAGAGCAGGAGGCCAGAAGCAGCAGGGGCAACAGCAGCGCGGTCAGCTTGTTCATGAGCGGGAACCTTTACGAAGGCAGTCATCGCAGCGTCCGCGCAGCTGGATCTCGAAAGCGCCCCGGATGATGGCTTCCCGGCAACCGTCGACGCCTTCGAGGTGCAAGGTGAGCTCTGGCAGGCAGACCATCTTCCCGCATGCGCTGCACAGGAAATGGGGGTGGGAGCGGACGCCGTGCTTCTTGGCGGTGTACTCGAAACGCCACACCGGTTCACCCAGCTGGGTGCGGCGCACCAGGCCGGCTTTTTCCAGATCGATGAGGTTGCGGTACAGGGTGGCGCGGTTCCAGGGCCCGTCGCGCAGCAGCTCGGCGATCTCGCCGTGGCTCAGGGGTGTGCTCGCCGCGCGCACCAGTTCGAGCACGGCCATGCGGGCGCCGGTGGCGCGCAGGTCGGCCTCGTGCAGGGTTTGGCGGAGCTGGTCGCGTGGCATGATCGCTTTAATCCTGGGTTATGGTTGGCTACGGCATGGCACTGGGCGGAATCTTATTGCAATCATATCCCATATGCAACTTGTTTTCATGTACCTTGTGCCTCTGGGGTGTTATCCTGGGGAGGCAAGGCGCGCCCTGAACCCGTACCAGGAGTCCCTCATGCCCCGCAAACCCGGATCCCGCCCCAGGCAGGGTCCCGTATTCAAGGTCAGCAGCTGCGACTGCAAGGATTGCGTCGCCGCGTGTCTCAACTCGCCCGGCTGGTTCATGCCCGGCGGGGTGAAGGCCCTGGCCAACCATCTGAACCTGGACGTTCCCACGCTGTTCAAAAAATTCCTGGCCGTGGGCGTCACCGCCATGCCCGACGGCTCATTGCGCCACGGGGTGATGCCCCACAAGATGCGCGACGGCAAGAAGCCGGGCGGGGTATGGACCCTTGCCGAACTGGCCCAGCCCGGCCGGTGCGTGTTTTTCGACCGCGGCAAGTGCACCATCTACCCCGTGCGTCCTTATGAATGTGCGCGGATGATCCACGACGGGAAGTCGATGGCGGTGAAGCTGCGCCGGCACATCGTCAAGGCCTGGACCCCCGCCGCCCTCAAGCCCTACGCCGAACTCACCGGACAGCGCCTCTACGGCGCCCCGCCGCGAAAACGGGGCCGTTGAACCTGATTTTTGTGATATGATGTTTCCTTCTCGCGCTGTTGCCGGGTCATAGGGAGGGAGTTTCACCATGTTCCGTTCGAGATATCTCATCGCCGCGGTGATGATGCTGGCGGCCTTTGCCGCCCATGCCGCCGACCGTGCCCCTTTGTCGGGGGAAGTCCTGGACGCCGCCCGCGAGGTGGGTTACCGCCTGCCGGCCGTCGTGCCTGGCGACATCCTGGCCAGGGCCGCCTCATCCCGTACGGCCCAGGCCGCACCCCGGGATCAGGCGCCGTGGCCTACCGACCACTGGACCGAGAGCACCCCCGAGGACCAGGGCATGAGCACGCCGCTGCTGACGACGGCCTTCGCCTACGCTTTCAATCACGGTTCGCGTGCGGTGACGGTGATCCGCAACGGCTACCTGGTGGCCGAGCATTATGGCCACGGCTGGGACGCGGCCACCCGCCAGCAGGCCTTCTCCGTGTCCAAGAGCTTCACCAGCTGCCTGCTGGGCATGCTCATGGACGACGGCGTGATCGCCGGGGTGGAGGAGCCGGCCGCGGATTTCATTCCCCGGTGGGACGATCCCCAGCACGGGGCGGTGACCATCGGCCATCTGTTGAGCATGGACTCGGGTTTGCAGTACAACCTGCTGACCGACCCGCTGCTCATAGCCAGCCGCAACCAGAACAAGTACGCCGTGGGCCTGCCCATGGAGCACGCCCCGGGAACCAAGTGGGTCTACCACAACGCCGCTTGCCAGGTGCCTTCGGAGATCATCCTGAACGCCACGGGGCGGCAGACGGCGGGTTTCGCCGCGCAGCGCCTGGCCGCGGTCATCGGCATGCCGACCACGACCTGGGACTCCGACCGCGCCGGCAACACCCTGACGTACATGGGCATCGTCGCCCCGGCGCGCGAGCTGGCCAAGTTCGGCTACCTGTTCCTGCGCCAGGGGCAGTGGGACGGGCAGCAGGTCGTCAGCGCGGCCTACGTCGCCCGGGCCACGCAGCCCTCCCAGGCGCTCAACCCCTTCTACGGCTACCTGTGGTGGTTGAACACCGCGGGCCTGGCCATGCCCGATGTGCCGGCCGACGCCTATGCGGCCATGGGGTTCGAGGAGAAGCGCATCTACGTGGTGCCGAGCCTGGACCTGGTGGCCGTGCGCCTGGGCGAGCCCAACCGCAGCTGGGATGACAACGCCTTCCTGGGACGGGTCTGCGCCGCGGTGACAGGCCCCCAGGTTGATGCCGAGGCCAAGGCGGGTTCCGCCGGTACCCGGGGAGACGAGCCGGTCCTGCGGGGCGCCTACCCCAACCCCTTCAACCCCCGCACCGAGATCGCCTTCAGCCTGCCGGCTGACACCGGGGTCGAGCTGGCGGTGTACGACATGCGGGGCCGCCTGGTCCGCACGTTGCTGCAGGGGCAAACCCTGACCGCCGGGGAGCACCGTCTGGTGTGGGACGGTCGGGATCGCAACGGATCCGCGGCGGTGGCCGGGATCTATTTCGCCAGGCTCGAGGCCGGTGGCCGCGTGCTGACGAGCCGGATGACCCTGGCGCCCTGAACGGCATCGCTTGCAACTTCCGGTGCCTGCGATCGTACGAATCCCCATTGCCCGGCCGAGGCCTACCCGCTAGGATGGCCGGCGGGGAAGGTTCATTCCGGATGATTCAGGCCAAAACCAACGGCGAGGAACCCATGACACCTGTCCTGGAAGTCCGCGACCTGCACAAGGTCTTCGGCGATCTGACGGCCGTCGACGGCATCTCGTTCTCGGTGAACGAGGGCGAGATCTACGGCTTTCTCGGGCCCAACGGGGCCGGCAAGACCACCAGCATCAGCATGATCTGCGGGCTGCTGCCACCCACCGAGGGCGAGGTGCTGGTCATGGGGCTGAGCATCGCCGAGGACCCGCGCGGCGTGAAGCGGCTCCTGGGCGTGGTGCCCCAGGAGGTGGCGGTCTACGAGGAGCTGAGCGCGCGGATGAACCTGGAATTCTGGGGGGGCATCTACGGCCTGAAGGGGAAGGCGCTGCGCGAACGCGTGAACGGACTGCTGGCCCAGGTGGGGCTGGACGATCGCGCCGCCGAACCGGTGAAGAACTTCTCCGGCGGGATGAAGCGCCGGTTGAACCTGGCCATGGGGCTGGTCCACGACCCCCAGCTGATCCTGCTGGATGAGCCGACGGTGGGCATCGATCCCCAGGCGCGGCACAAGATCCTGGATATCGTGAAACAGATCGCCGCCGACGGCCGCACGGTGCTCTACACGACCCATTATCTGGAAGAAGCCGAGGACCTGTGCGACCGCCTGGCCATCATCGATCACGGCAGCATCCTGGCCGAAGGCACGGTGGCCGAGCTGAAGGCCAAGCTGGGCGAAGGCAGCCTGCTGACGGTGCAGGGCGGATTCAAGGCGCCGGAGCTGGCGGCCGCGGCAGGGGCGGTCGCCGGGTTGCAGCCGGTGGAAATCATCGACGGCAGGGGCATGCTGGTGGTGGGCCGCGACGGGCCCGGTGTGAGCAACGCCCTCTCGGGCCTGTTCCAGGCGGGGCTGGCGTTCGACGACATCACCATCAAGGAGCCCAACCTGGAGGATCTGTTCTTGAACCTCACCGGCCGGGAGCTGCGGGATTGAGCGCGCGGCGCGGAGCGGCCGAAGGGGGGACCGCATGTGGCCGTTGATCCTCAAGGACTTGCGCCGACGCCTGCGCCGGCCCGCCTCGACCCTGGTCATGGTCGCGTTCCCCCTGCTGATGAGCCTGGCCCTGGGCAGTGTCTTCGGTGGCGGGGGCGCCAACGACAGGTTCCCCCCCATCCACATCCTGGTGGAGAACCAGGACCCGGACGGTTTCCTGGCCAACGCCCTGGTGAACGCCCTGGGGTCGCCCCGGAGCGGGGACTTCATCCAGGCCGAGGCGGTGGGCGACGAGGGCCGCAGCATGATGGAAAAAGGCAAGGCCAGCGCCCTGGTGGTCATCCCCGAAGGATTTTCCCAGGCCCTGCTGGATAGCCGGCCCACGGTCATCCATATCGTCCGCAATCCGTCCGAGGGCATCAAGCCGGAGATCGTGGTGCTGGGATCCGAACTCGTGGCCACGTACCTGGACCAGGGGTCGCGGCTGCTGGGAGGGGAGCTGGGGCAGATCAAGGAGCTGGTCGACGCCCGGCAGATCCCCCCGGCGGCCAAGGTGGGCGCGGTGGCCGCCCGCATCACCGAGCGTCTGTCCGGGGCCCGGGATTACTTGTTCCCGCCCTTGGTCGGCATCGCCAGCGCCAAGGAAGCCGAGCCGGAAGGGGCAAACAGCTCGACCGGGGGCGGTGTCTTCGGATATGTCCTGATGATGACCACCGTCATGGCCCTGCTGTTCGTGGCGGTGCGGTCGGTGGGCGACCTGTTCGAGGAGCAGAACAGCGGCATGCTGCGACGCCAGCTCGCCACGCCCATGCCCGTGGCTCGCATCATCGCCGCCAAGTTCCTGTTCAGCGTGGTGCTGGGTCTGCTGGTGATGGCGATCCTGGCGACCACGGGCCTGGCCCTGGGCTGGCTCGATGTGCCTGCCGCTCCCGGGGCCGCGATCCTGCTGGGGCTGGTCTTCAACCTGGCCGCCTGCGGCGTGGTGGCGGTGATCATGGGGCTGTCCGGCAACGAGAAGCAGGCGGGCATCATGTCCTGGCTGATCGTCATGGGCATGAGCGCGCTGGGCGGCAGCATGGTGCCCCTGCAGCAGCTGCCGGCGGCCATGCGCGGCCTGGCCGACTACACCTTGAACTACTGGGCCATCGACGGTTTCTCGCAGGTGATGTTCGAGGGAGCGGGCATGGGGGATGTGGCCGGGAACCTGGCCGTCCTGGCCGGGACGGGCCTGTTGCTGTCGGTGCTGGCCAACGCCCTGCTGGTGCGCCGCTTCAGGAAGGTGGCCCCATGAGGCGCATTCTGCACCTGGCCCTGCATGACAGCCGCCTGTTCCTGGCGCGGCGCGAGAACTTCTTCTTCATGTTCATCATGCCGACGATGTTCATGCTGTTCTTCAGCGTGGTGTTGCGCGGGGGCGGGCCGACCGATGTGAAGGTTTTTCTGCAGGTCGTCGATGCGGACGACGGCTTTCTCAGCCGCGCCTTCATCGACCAGCTGGAAACCGGACAGTTCGAGGTGACGGTCCTGGATGCGGCCGCGGCCGACACCACCGCTTACCTTCGGCGCCTGGTCATACCCGCCGGGTTCACTGACGACGTGCTGGCCCACCGCGAGGTGAAGCTCACCCTGACCAAGAGCGCCGGCAGCGACCTGCAGTACGATGCGGCCGCGGAAGTGCGGTTGCGCCAGGTGCAGGCGCGGTTCCTGGGCGCGCTGGTCCGTTGGGGCCGGACGGCGCCGGATTCATCGGCGCCTGCTGCGGTACCGGTGGTGGCTCCGGCGGACCGGGACCGACTGCTGGCCCTGCTGGCGGCCCAGCCCGTGGTCACGGTGGACCAGGAATTCGCGGGCACGGGGCGGCCCGTACCCTCGGGGGCGGGGCAATCGGTGCCGGGCATGCTGACCATGTTCATGGTGATGACCGTGGCCATCGGCGGCGCCGAATCCCTGACGCGAGAGAAGCTGGGGGGCACCTTGTCGCGCCTGGCGACGACCACCTTCAGCCGGGGGGAGATCCTCGGCGGCAAGCTGCTGCACCTGGGCCTGGTGGCCATGGTGCAGGCGATGGTGTTGATGGCCGCGGGCCAGGCCATCGGTCACTGGCACCTGTTCGGCATCGACTTTTCCTGGGGTCCGCATTTCGGTTTCATCGTGCTGGGGCTGGTGCCGTACGCGTTCGCGGTGGCGGGGTTGACCCTTTTGTTGGGCGGCCTGTTCCGCACGACCCAGCAGGCCGAGAGCCTGGGCTGGCTGGTGGGGATGGTGCTGGCGGCCATGGGCGGTTGCTGGTGGCCCCTGGAGATCATGCCCCACGGGGCCCAGGTCGCGGCGGCCTTCTTCCCGACCTACTGGGCCATGAAGGTCCTGCACGGGGTCGTCACCTTCGGCCATGGCCTGGATGCGGTCGGGTTGCCCATGATCGTGCTGACCATCTTCGGCATCGTGTTCGCGTGGCTGGGCGCCCGGACCATGAAGGTTTCCGGTTGAAGCGGCGGGCCAAGACAAAGGGGGAGTCGATATGAGCGAAGGACGCGGCTGTTTCAAGACCGGTTGCCTGGGCTGCCTGGGGGTTTTCCTGGTGGTGATCGTGATCACGGGCGTGCTGGTGCTGATCGGCTGGACCAGCTCCCGCCATCGCGACATGCAAGACCGCACGCTCGCCCCGGTCGAGGCGCGGGCGGATTCCACCTTGACGCCCGAGGATTTCGATTGGCGGACCCATCCGGGCCGGGTGGTTCTGGATCTGGCCCACGGGGCGTTCATCCTGAAACCGGCCCCCGAGGGGCAGGGGCTGGGCGCGCGGGCCCGCTTCGATGCCGCGGCCTACACCATCGGCGAAAAATTCACCGTGCAGCCGGACTCGACCTGGGTGTACAGGATCAGCTTCCGCCGCCAGCTGACTGGCGTGCAGGCCATGTTCCGCGGCCTGTTCATGAAGGGCGCCCGGCCGGAGGTCCAGGTCTTCCTGCCTCAGGATGTGCCCTTGAACCTGGCCGCCCACGTCACCGCGGGCGGTATGGAGGCCGAGCTGGGCGGCCTGTGGTTGCGGGAAGCCGACCTCACCTACGACAAGGGCGGTTTCTCCGTCAGCTTCAGCGAACCCCTGCGCGAGCCCATGGAACGGCTGTCCATCCACGGCGCCATGGGCGGCCTGGAGGCGGTCGCGGTCGGCAACGCCAGCCCCGCGGTCCTGGATGTCAACTGCCGCATGGGCGGGGGCGACCTGGATCTGAGCGGTCGCTGGCTCGGTGACTGCCGGGCCACGCTCGGGGTGCGCATGGGGGGCATGAGCGTGACCGTGCCCGGGGACCTGAAGGTCGCCGGAGCCGACTCGGCGGGCGGGGATATGGCCGAACCGGCCGGGGAGAACCCCCTGCCGGTGCTGCACATCACCAAACGCGCCAGCATGGGCGAGATCGAGATCCAGAGGTAGGCCGGCAAGTTGCTCGACATCGCCATCATCCTGGCCTACTTCGCCGCGATCATGGTCGTCGCCCTGCGCACGCGCCTGAGCCCCGCCGCGGGCATCGACGAGTACTTCGTCGGGGGGCGCGACCTGCCGTGGTACTCCATCGCGGCCTCGACCATCGCGACCAACCTGCACGCCGGACATTTTCTGGCCGTCATCGGGGCGGCCTACGCCTTCGGCCTGGCCCAGGCCAACTTCGAGTTGAACGCGGTGTTCGGCCTGCTGCTGGCCGCGTTCGTCTTCGTGCCCCTGTACCTGCGGGCCCGCGTGGTGACCATCAGCCAGTTCTTCGAGCAGAAGTTCGGTCCGGGCGTGGCGACCACCTATTCCCTGCTGACCATGTTCCTGTACGGAACCCTCTACCTGGGCGGGACGCTGTTCTGGGGCGGCTACGCCCTGGAGGTCTTGTACGGCGGTACGCTGCAGGCGGCCGTCGGCGGCAGCCCCCTGCTGCGGATCTGCATCATGATCGTGGTGCTGGGGGGGATCTCGGCGCTGTACACCTGGTACGGCGGCTTGAACGCGGTGGTGCGCACGGACATCGTGCAGTTCATCCTGCTGCTGGGGGGCGGGCTGACCTTGACGGTGCTGGCGATGCACAGGGCGGGGGGCCTGAGCCAGCTGTACGCCCTGGCCCCGGACAAGATGCACCTGCACCTGCCCAACTCCCATCCGCAGCTGCCGTGGCTGGGGATCTCGGCCATGCTGCTGCTGAACCTGCAGTACTGGGGGTGCAACCAGGTGATCCTGCAGCGGTCCCTGGCGGCCCGCAGCCTGCGCCACGCCCAGGTCGGCCTGCTGGTGGGCGGGGTATTCAAGTTCGTCACCGCGGCCATGCTGGTGCTGCCGGGCATCGCCCTGGTGGTGATCCTGGGCGAGAGGCATGAGCTTGCCGATCCAGACCAGGCCTACCTGAAGCTGGTGAACCTGCTGCTGTCGCCGGGGGTGCGGGGGCTGGTGCTGTGCGGCCTGTTCGCCTCGCTGATGAGCAGCGTCGACTCCATCTTCAATTCCATCTCGACCCTGTGGTCCATCGATTTCTACCAGCGGCGCATCAATCCCCGGGCCAGCGAGCAGCAGGTGGTGGCCGTGGGGCGGCAGGCCATCCTGGTCGTGCTGCTGGTCGGCATCCTGTTCGGGTTCGTGTTCGCCTACATCAAGCTGGACAACCCGGCCTTCCCCCTGGATCCGTTCTTCAAGAAGACCAGCTACTTCATCAAGAACGGCTTCGTGGTGCTGATCGCAGCGGCCGTCTTCCTGCGCGATCCTTCCCGCCGCCTGGTGTGGGCCGCCATGCTGACGACCATCCCGGCCACCATCCTGGCCAACCTGGTCTTTGCCGGCACGCCGTACCTGATCCTGACCTCGCTGGTCATCGTGTGCGCCTTCCTGGTGGTCGCGGTGCCGACCTGGCGTCGCAGAGGCTGGCGCCTGGGCGAGGCCCTGCTGCAGATCGAGGGCAGGGCCATCGGCTGGTTCGGCGCGGCTTTGGGCCTGGCGCTGGTGTCCGCCCACGTGATTTTCTCCTGAAAAATGCCGCTTCGGACCTTGCCGCCCGGGCGCGAACGGCTAATTTAGATAAAACTATCTTTTTTGTAGCCAATCGGCCTCGGCCGCATGGGAAAGGATCCTGAAGATGAGCACACAACCGGGTTTGATCACCCCCGAGATGACCCTGTTCGAGATCACCGAGCAGAACCCCGCCACCATCGCGGTGTTCGTGGCCAACGGCTTCGAACACGTGGGCGACGAGAAGAAGCGCACTTCCCACGGCAAGATGGTGACCCTGCAGCAGGCCGTGAACATGAAGAAGAAGGACCTGGGCGCCTTCACCGCGATGCTGGAGAACGCCGTCAAGGAGGCGGCCGCCAGGACGGACGTCACTCTGGAGATGGCCGACGAGGCGGAGATCTTCCCCCGCGAGGGCGACGTCAAGGTGGCGGGGCTGCTGCCTTGCCCGGTGCGCATCCCCCTGCTGGAAGCCTGCGACCAGGTGTGCCGGGGCATCGCCGCCGAGACCGGCAAGACGGTCAAGGTCAACCTGGCCGCGGCCTCGGTGGGGGCCGACGTACTGGACAAGGCCCTGCAGTCCATTCAGGACGAGGCGGACCTGCCGGACATCTTCCTGTCCGCGGGTTTCGAGGCCTTCTTCGACCGCCGCAACATGGCGCGTTTCCGCGACCAGGGCGTGTTCACCGACCGGTCCTGGACCGCGCACAA
>JANTFX010000090.1 GCA_024763215.1 Candidatus Krumholzibacteriia bacterium
TACCAGGCCACCGTGCGCTTCGGCGCCTAGACCGACACCCTCGACGCCGAGGGCGAGGTGACGGCCCGGGCCGCGCCGCCGGCCTCGCCCGAAGCGGTGGCCGCGGTGCTGCCGCGGTTCATCGGGGAGGTCCGGCAGGTCCCCCCTGTCTATTCGGCCCTCAAGCGGGACGGCAAAACCCTGCACCGCCTGGCCCGGGCCGGCCAGGAGGTCCCGACCCCCGAAGCCCGCACGGTGACCATCACCCGCCTGCAACAGACGGGCAATCGGTGGCTTGATGCCATGCATGAGGTCGATCTGGAAATCGATTGTGGCAGCGGCACTTATATCAGATCCTTGGCGCGGGATATCGGCCGGGCCGCGGGTTCGGTTGCGCACCTCGGCGCCCTGCGGCGCACCCGGATCGGGCCCTTTCCCCTGGCCGATGCCGCCACGGGGATCATGGGCATGGAGGCCGGTGAGCTGCGGGGCATCCTGCGGCCCATGGCGGACGCCCTGCCCCACCTGCCGCGGTTGACCCTGACCGCCGAGCAGGCCGGGGCGGTGCTCACCGGGGCCCAACCCGAGCCGGGTTGGCTGGAACGGCTCGACCGCCAGATCCAGCCGGGAGGGCGCTTCACGTTGCTGGATCCCGATGGTAGACTCGTGGCCGTGGGAGAGGTTGCCGCCGCTGCCGGCGTGGCCCGGCTGGTGGCCGTCGTGGGTCGAAAGGAAGACTGATGCGCCTGGTCCGCTTGACCGAGGAATACATCGACGAGGTGATCGCCGGCAGCATCGGCACGCGTGGTCCCAAGTTGCCTGCCAGCGCCCTGACCCTGGGCAGCTTCGACGGGCTCCACCGCGGGCACCAGGCCCTGATCCACGGGGTGCGGGCCGCCCGCGCCCGGCTGGGGCTGGAGGCGGCGGCGGTCTGGACCTTCAAGCAGCATCCGCGGCTGGTGCTGGAAAAGGATCCCGAACCCTTCCTGCTGACCACCTGGCGCGAGAAGCTGGCGGTGCTGGCCGAGATGGGCTGCGAGGTCGTGGTGGCCGCCGATTTCTGCGCCCAGCTGTCCCGGCTGGATTACCACACCTTCGTGGCGCGGTTCCTCAAGGGGTACCTGGGCATGAAGCACCTGGTGGCCGGCTATGACATGCATCTGGGGCATGACCGGCAGGGCACGGCCGAGACCCTGCGCAAGCTGGGCCAGACCCTGGGCTACACCATGGAGGTGGTGGAGCCGGTGCGCGAGGGCGACGTGATCATCAGCAGTTCGGCCATCCGCAAGGCACTGGCCGGAGGGGACGCGGAATCGGCCGCCAGGATGCTGGGCCGGCCCTACGCCCTGTGGGGGCAGGTCGTGCCGGGCGACGGTCGCGGCCGCACCATCGGCTACCCCACCGCGAACATCGAGGCGCTGGACGTCATGAAGCTGTTGCCGGCGACGGGCGTCTACGCCGTGCGGGTCAGCGTGCCGGCGGACGCGGCCGGGCCGGGCAGCATGGGCATCCTGGACCGGATCACCGGTCCCTTGCCGGAGATCGACCGGGACGGCCAGTTGCTGAGCGTCAACCCCCAGGCCTGGAGCGTGTTCGCGGGGATGCTCAACTTCGGCAGCGTGCCCACCTTCAACCCGGACGGTTTGCCCCTGCCGCGGCTGGAGGCCAATCTGTTCGGGTTCCGGGGCGACCTGCGGGGCCGGATCGTCAAGGTGGAGTGGGTGGCCCGGATGCGCCCGGAACGGAAGTTTTCCGGCGTGGAGGAACTCACCGGCCAGCTGGCCAGGGACGAGGCCACCGCGCGTGAAATCCTCGGTGCCTGAAACATCTCAATGATGGCCGCCGATGGCCGAAATTTGCATGGTGAGGGGCGGGGTGTTAGCTTGTCCCGCCGAAAGCCGCAGCAGGCGGCCTTTGTTTTTGGTCCGGGGAGCAGAGCCTGGGCGTTGTCATTCACATCGGGTCGCATGCGGCCCTGCAGGGAGAAGGGTTCGTCATGAGCAGAGAAATCAAGAGCCAGAATATCACATACACCGAGGGCGAGATCGCGCATGAGCACCGCGTCCAGCAGAACGGTCACGAGGCCGCCATCCTGTGGTTCACGGGCCTTTCGGGCGCCGGCAAGTCGACCCTGGCCCAGGCTGTGGAGCAGGCCCTGTTCAAGCAGGGGTGCCATACCTACATCCTGGACGGCGACAACATCCGCTTCGGCCTGAACCGGGACCTGGGCTTCAGCCCCGAGGACCGCACCGAGAACATCCGCCGCATCGGCGAGGTGGCCAAGCTGATGATGGACGCGGGGACCATCTGCCTGACGGCCTTCATCTCTCCTTACATCGTCGACCGCAAGGGCGCCCGGGACATCACCCCCGAGGGCAAGTTCATCGAGGTCTACACCAAGTGCTCCCTGGAGGAATGCGAGCGCCGTGACCCCAAGGGGCTGTACAAGAAGGCCCGTTCCGGGGAGATCCCCCAGTTCACCGGGATCAGCGCCCCGTACGAGGCTCCCGAGAACCCGGAGCTGGTCGTCGAGACCGACAAGAACGACCTGGCCGCTTGCGTGCAGCAGGTCGTGGATTACCTGCGCGAGCGGGGGATCGTGAAGACCGATTGACACCCTATCGGGAACCGATGCAGGGATCGCGCAAAGGCCGCCTCCGGGCGGCCTTTGCCGTGCGGTCATGGATCTTTGCCGAGGCGGCAGGATATTCTTGCCCTGCGGGCGGTCCTGGTGCTAAATGGCCTGGTTGCCCCCCGACCCCATCCGGGAGAATCCCTTGATTGTGTTCTGGTTCGCCCTGCCGCTTTACCTGTTCGCCGTGGGCGCCCCCCTTTCGGTGGCTGCCGGCAACATCGCCACCGGCCTGGTGGTGGCGGCCGCCCTGGTGGCCCTGGGGCTGGTTCCCGGCAGCGGCCGGGCCATACCCCGCCGGGTGGCCCTGGCCCTGGCGGCGGTCCTGTTCTGGAATCTGGTCAGCACCGTGGCCGCTCCCGGCGGTGCGCACCAGTGGTACAAGCTGCTTGAGGAATGGTGGATGAAGCTGCTGCTGCTGGCGGTGCCCGTGCTCACGGCGGCCGGCAGCCGGCACCTGCGGCGGGCCGTGGGGGTCCTGCTGGGCTGCGGCGCCCTGGTGGCCGTCTATGGGATCTACCAGCATTTCACCGGGCACGACCTGGTGCGTCATCACCAGGTGCTGTCCACCGGGGGCAGCTTCATGGCGATCGGATTCACCGGCCACCATCTGAGCTTCGGCGGCCAGCTCATGTACCTGCTGGCGATGGCGGGCGCGCTGGTCTTCGCCGGTTCGTCGCGGTGGTTTGCCGGCCGCATCGCCCTGCCGATGGCGGTCCTGTTGCTCGCCCTGGCCCTGCTATGGTCCTACGCGCGCAGCAGCCTGCTGGCCGTTGCCGCAGCGGTGGCGTTCCTGGCGGTGGTGCAGCAGGGCCGTCGGCGGCTGGCGGGTGTGGTGGTCCTGGCCCTGGCGGCGGTGGTCGTGGCGGCGACGCCGTCGTTGCGCGGACGCATGCTGGAAACCTTCTCCAACCCCAAGGAAGTCACACGGCTGAACCTGTGGCGCAGTTCCTTGTCGGGCATCGAGGCCCGGCCGGTGACCGGCTGGGGGCCGGGCAACTTCGACCTCATGCTGGCCGAGCACGAGTACCCCGGTTACTACGAGGCCCGCGGGCATGCCCACAACGATTTCCTGATGCAGGCGGTCAACGCCGGGGTGCCGGGCCTGCTGGCCTTCCTCTGGCTGTACTGGGAGATCTTCCACCTGCTGTGGCGCAGCAGGCGGGTTCCCGGAGCGGACCGGGGTCTGATCACCGGGGCCATGGCCTGCCAGGTGGCGGCTTTCGTGGGGGGCATGTTCCAGGTGTTCCAGACCGACGACGAGCCGGAAATGCTGCTCTATTTCCTGCTGGGCTGTGGGCTTGCAGCGGCCATGCGAGCGCTGGGCAACGGCGCGGTCGGGAAGAATCAAGGTCAACCCTGACCGCGGCGTGCCGAATTACCTTGCAGTTAGAAAACGTTTTTTCTATATTCGGCCAAGCCCCACGGAGCAGGACGCATGGGTGTGTCCATCCGGCTGGGGGTTTCATTGCGGGTCGGCAGTTCCGCGGCGGGAAATACCCGCCCGGGGAACGATCCCGTGGCAAATCCGGAGAACCGACGGCAACCGGAACAGCCATGGTCGGCCTGCGGCCATCGTGACGCAAGCGCGTGACGTTTCGAGGAGGTTCTGGACGATGGCACTGACCAAGGATCAAAAGGAACACGTGATCGCGAAATTCAGGAAGCACGAGGGGGACTCCGGTTCGCCCGAAGTGCAGATCGCGCTGTTGACCGAACGTATCAACACCCTGAGCTCCCACTTCAAGATGCACGGCAAGGATCATCATTCCCGCCGCGGCCTGTTGAAGATGGTGGGCCAGAGGAAACGGTTGCTCTCCTATCTCAAGAAGAAGGATCTGGAGAGCTACCGCGCCCTGATCAAGGAACTGGGACTCCGCGGTTGATCATCCCATTTCGTGACGGTGTCTGGATTTCGGATCGGTCGTGACCTGTTGTCGCGACCGGTCCGTGTTTGTGCAGGCAAGTAGGAGTCGATTTTTTCACGGGCGGCATGGCGCCGCCCACGATGGCGCAGACGGAATAGGCCGACCGCGCCGATGCTGCAAGCGGCATGAGAGGAAAGAAAATGGAAAAGCAAGTCGTAAGTATGGAAATGAACGGAACCACCTTCTCCCTGGAGACAGGCAGGATGGCCAAGCAGGCCAACGGATCGGTGATCGTGCGCATGGGGGACACCATGAGCCTGATGACCGTCACCGCGGACAAGCGGCCCAGCGACCGGGACTTTTTGCCCCTGTTCGTCGAGTACCGCAACAAGACCTACGCCGCCGGCAAGATCCCCGGCGGGTTCTTCAAGCGCGAGGCCAGGCCCACCGAGCGGGAGGTGCTCAGCTGCCGGCTCATCGACCGTCCCCTGCGGCCCCTGTTCCCCAAGGGTTACCGGCATGAGACCCAGATCGTGGCCTTCATCATCTCGGCCGATACCGATTTCCATGCCGACACCCTGAGCATCACCGGTGCGAGCATGGCCCTGAACCTGTCCGATGTCCCGTTCACCTCCATCGTCTCGGGCGTGCGGGTGGCCGATGTGGACGGCGAGTTCATCCCCAACCCCAGCGTCAGCCAGCTCGAGGAATCGACCATGGACCTGGTCGTGGCCGGCACCGACGATATCGTGTGCATGATCGAGGGCGAGTGCGAGCAGATTCCCGAGGAGCGTCTGCTGGACGCCATCGAGTTCGCCCACGAGTGGATCCGCAAGCTCAACGGCCTGCAGCGGCAGATGCTGGAACTCGTTCCGGCCAAGCCCAAGTGGGAGATGCCCGAGCCCGAGGACAACTCGGCCTGGGAGGAGAAGGTCGAGGCCCTGGTCGGCGACGAACTCAAGCAGGCCATCGTGGTCAAGGGCAAGATGGAGCGTGCCGCGGCGCTGTCGGCGGTCAAGGAGAAGGTTGCCGCCGAGTTCACCGGCGAGGACGGTGAGCCCGAAGCCAAGGCGCTGGAGGCCCTGGGGGCGGTCGAGAAGAAGACCATGCGCCGCATGATCCTCACCGAGAAGAAGCGCACCGACGGGCGCGACCTGACCACGGTGCGGCCCATCACCATCGAGTGCGGCGTGCTGCCGCGGGCCCACGGCTCCTGCCTGTTCACCCGTGGCGAGACCCAGTCCCTGGGCACCTGCACCCTGGGCAGCAAGCAGGCCGAGCAGCGCATCGAGCCGCTGAACGCCGATCAGTACTGGAGCAAGTATTACCTCCACTACAACTTCCCGCCCTTCAGCGTGGGTGAAGTCGGGCGCTACAGCGGCACTGGCCGGCGCGAGATCGGGCACGGCAAGCTCGCCGAGCGGGCCATCCGTCCCATCCTGCCGGACCTGGAGGATTTCCCCTACACGATCCGCCTGGTCTCGGACATCCTCGAGAGCAACGGCTCCAGCTCCATGGCCACGGTCTGCTCCTGCTGCCTGGCCCTGATGGACGCCGGGGCGCCGATCAAGGCCCAGGTGGCCGGCGTGGCCATGGGCCTGATCAAGGAAGGCGATGACGTCGCGGTGCTGACGGACATCCTGGGTGTGGAGGACCACCTGGGCGACATGGACTTCAAGGTCACCGGCACGCGCGAGGGCATCACGGCCTTCCAGCTGGACACCAAGATCGCCGGCATCAGCCGCGAGATCATGACCAAGGCCCTGCAGGATGCGAGCGCGGCGCGCAACCACATCCTGGACCTTATGGAAGAGGCCATGCCCGCCCCGCGGGAGGACATGAGCCCCTATGCCCCCAAGATCGAGACCATCCAGATCCCGGTGAAGAAGATCGGCGCGTTGATCGGCCCCGGCGGCAAGGTCATCAAGCAGATCCAGGAGGAGACCGGCGCCACCATCGAGGTGGACGACGAGGGCATGGTCTTCATCTCCTCGACGGACCAGGAAAGCGGCCAGGCCGCCCTGGAGTTCATCACCGGCCTGATGGCCGAGCCGGAGCTGGACAAGGTCTACCACGGCACGGTCAAGACCATCGTCGATTTCGGCGCCTTCGTGGAGTTCCTGCCCGGCAAGGACGGCCTGCTGCACATTTCCGAGCTGGAGCATTTCCGGGTCGGCAACGTGGAGGACGTCCTGCAGGTCGGCGACAAGGTCGATGTGAAGGTCGTGGAGATCGACAGCCGGTCCGGGAAGGTGCGGCTGAGCCGCAAGGCCCTGCTGCCGGTTCCCGAAGGCATGGAGAACATGCCCCGGGACGACCGCCCCCGTGAGCGTCGCGACGGTGGCCGTGACAGGGGCGGCCGCGGCGGCGGACGCGGCGGCCGCGGCGGCCGACGCTAGGCCGGGGAGGGTCATGAACCTGACCCCGTATCGAGACGAGCAGAGGCCCCACCGGGAGATCCTTCCCGGTGGGGCCGTCTTGCTGGCCTCACCCATGAAAACGGCCCACGCGGTGACCCTCGGGGTCTTCCTGCGTACCGGCAGCCAGGACGAGCCGGCGGCGGTCAACGGCGTCTCCCATTTCATCGAGCACATGGTGTTCAAGGGCTCGCAGCGGTTTTCGGCCCTCGAGCTGGCCACCGGATTCGACGCCATCGGGGCGGTGGTGGACGCGTTCACCACCAAGGACATGGTGGCGTTCACGATCAAGGTGCTGCCCGAGTATTTCGCCCGCGGCGTGGAGCTGCTGGGGGACATGCTGCTGTATCCGGTCTTCGCACCCGATCTGGTGGCGATGGAACAGAAGGTCGTCCTCGAGGAGATCCAGGAGGCCCTCGACACCCCCGAGGACAGGCTGCATGACGCCTTCGCCGCAAGGCTGTACGGCGGCCACGGCAGGGGCCGGCCCATCCTGGGCACGCCCGAGACCGTCATGTCGCTGGGCGGCGGGTTGCTGCGGGCGGAGCATCGCCGCCTGTTCAGGCCCGACAACGTGATCATTTCCATGGCCGGCAACATCCAGGCCGGCGCCAGGGAACTGGTGGCGGAACGGTTCGCGGAGCTCGAGCGGATCGGCGCGGCCGCGCCCTTCGCCGACCGGGCGGCCGAACCTGCAGGCCCGGCGGCAGGGGCCGTCTCCGGAACGCCGCCGGAGCCCGAGCGGTTGGAGATCTCCAGCGGTGTCCTGCAGACCTATTTCGAGCTGGGAAATCTGGGCATTCCTTTCCACCACCCCGACCGCATGGGGGTGTACCTGCTGAACAACATCCTGGGCGGGGGGATGAGCAGCCGGATCTTCCAGGCCGTCCGCGAGCGGGAAGGGCTCGCCTACACGGTGTACAACTACGCCGATATGGGGCGGGATATCGGGCTGGTCAGCTGCGCCGGTTCGTGTTCGCCCGACAAGTTCCAGCGGCTGACCGAGGTCATCCGGGCCGAGTACGCCCTGCTGGCCCGCAGCGGGGTCACCGAAACCGAGCTGGAGAGCAACCGCGCCCAGCTCAAGAGCCAGCTCATCTTCAGCCTCGAGGGCATGGTCAACCGCATGTATCGCCTGGCCCGGAACGAGGCCTACTACGGGCGCTTCGTGCCGGTGTCCGAGATCGTCGACGCCATCGACGCCGTCTCGGGCGAGGACATCCTGGCCTGCGCCGGCCGCTATTTCCACCCGGATGGCCTGTTGACGGCCGTCCACGGGCCCGAAGCCACCAACTGACCGGTAGGCGTCAGGTCCCCGCTCTGGCGATGAAGAAATTCAACGGTGGGAAATTGCCGGGTGCTCAGCCCAGGCTGAACCTCTTGCGATCCGGGTCAGGCTTGTAAGCCCAGCCCAGCGCTTCGATGGTGGCCTTGGTGGACGCCGGGAGCTCGCCTTCCTCGACCATGGTCTGCAGGTCCCCCGGCCAGGTGCCGTGGGCATAGCGGTATAGGAGGGCCGCCTGCACGACCTCGTCCTGAAGCTGCTGCTCGCGCAGGGCGTGGCCCAGGTTCACGTCGGCCGGCGGCAGGGCCGTCCAGCGCAACCAGCCCAGACCGGTCAGCATCAGGATCACCAGCAGGGTCAGCGGAGCCGAGCGCAGGGCGAGGCGGCTCCACCGGCGGCGGTCCTGGCGGCGGGTGTCATCCTCGCCGTCGTCCGCGGCGTCGGCTTCGATCTTCTTCAGGTACCCTTCGCCGCACCAGTTCTTCAGCATATCCCGGACCACGAAACTTTCGCAGCGGCCCTGGCGGATGATCCGGCCCAGGGACATGCCGGCCAGGGCCAGCTCCATGATCCTGGTGCCGGTTTCACCCAGCATTTCCGGAGGCGGAACCTTCTGCCCCTGGCTGAAGGTTATGCCCTGGTTGGGAAAGAACTCGCGCAGCTGTGATTCCTCGTCCAGCCGCCGGGCCGCTTCCATGAGCAGGCCCTGGACGTCGAGGCGGAGCTTCCACTTGACCCCGGGAGGGGTGTCCTGGGTCGGGTTGAAGTTGTAGCGGCCCCGCTTGAGCTGCATACCCAGGACGGTCATCTCCTGGGCCAGGCCCCGCAGGGCATCGGTCAGTTCCTGCTCGCCCAGCATACCCTCGCTGATGAGGATCTCCGTCAGGTCGAGCGAACTGTGCTCCTGCACGTATTCGATATGGTTCCATTCCTCGTCGGTGAAGTAGCCGTAGGCCTTGAGGTAGATCTCCAGAGGATCCTGGGAGCGCGAGCGGCGGTCACGGGTGGAGATCAGCATGCCCTTGTCGAAGACGAAGACCATCTCACGCCTTGTTTCCAGGTTCAGAAAACCGGATTTCTGCTGGCTGGCCAGCAGCTGCATGATCTCCGCCAGGTTGAAATCGCTCAGCTGTCCTGCGAGTGCCATGGATTTCTCCTTCAGCGCACCTCTGCGCCATAGCTGGGAACAGTGTCATCCTTGGCCGCCACGGGAATCAGCGAATAACGCTCGGGCAGCATGCGGTGCAGTCTGCGGGCATCGGTGAAGGCGATGAGCCATACGCCGGTCAGGATGACCAGCCCTGACAGCACCGATAGTCCCGTCCAACCCGGCCAGGACAGGGCGGGCAGGGGGTACCAGACCGGGTCGATCATTTCCACGGGCAGGCGCACGGCGGCCGTCGCCAGCGGCGATCCGCCCACGAAGGCCCAACCGGCCGCCGTCAGGAACAGGCCGACCGTCAGCAGGGAAAGCCGCAACCAGGCGGCCCACAGCCTGCCGCCGGCCAGGTGGCCGGCCCCCGGCAGCAGACGACCCAGGCGCACGATGCGTCCGGTGGTGGCCATGCCTTCGCTGCGGCTGCGGTTCTTGAGCAGGGTGGCGAGGATCATGTCGCTCTGCGAGCGCTGGGCTATCTCCCCGCAAACGGCGCACATGCTGGCCCCGTCGCGCACCTTGCGGCAGGTCTTGCAGAGGGGCACGCCGCAGTTGGCGCATTCGCGCGGGCCCTTGGTCGGACCCTGCCCCATGAGGACCAGGATGACCAGCAACAGGGGCAAACCGACCAGGGCATACAGGGGCAGACCGGGGATGCCGAGCAAGGGCAGCCAGCCGGCGATGGTGATCTGGGGCGGATAGTTGCCGGCCTCGTCTCGGCAGGCTGCGGTATAGCTGCTGCGGGTCAGGCCGGGGTAGACGACCGGGGTCGTGCCCCTGCCGGCCTCGTTGACGGCCTTTTCGCCCGGGTTGAAACCGAGCCGGCGCGAGGTCTCGAGTTCACTGGTGGCCTCGGGCACGAACAGCTTGCGGAAATACACCTGGGCCAGGTTGTAGTGGGCCTGCCCGCACCGGGGGTGGTCGGCCACGGCACGCTTGTACACTTCCATGGCGGCATCCAGCTTGCCCTGGTAGTAGAGGTTGTTGCCCTTGCCCACCTGGGCGGGCAGGCAACCCGGTTGCAGGGCCAGGGCGGCGTCGAAGCGGCGCGTGCTGCCGTTGAAGTTTCCGGCCCGGGCCTCCTGGATGCCCAGGGCGGTGAGCAGGCGCACCCGCCTGGGGCTGGCATCGGCCCTGTCCAGGCGTTCCTGCAGATCACGGTGCAGGGACGCCGAGGCGGGCAGGGTGCAGGCGCGGTCCAGGGTGACGACTTCGCTGCCGGGGTCGATGGTCGGGACGGCTGCCCGCAGCAGGGGCCACCAGGGAAAGACCAGCACCAGGGCCGTCACCCACGAGCCGAGCAGGAGCCAGCGCCCACGGGTGCGGCAGCGGATGAGCAGAGGGATCGAGGCCAGGGACAGGAACCCCAGCCAGCCCGGCAGGAAGGCCAGCAGCACCAGCGGCAGCACCGCGGGCAACCAGGACTGGGGGTGGTGGGAGCGGTTGCGCAGCAACAGGGCCGTCCAGTCGTGGGCCAGGTAGCGCCAGTTGGCCAGGTACAGGGCCAGCAGGAGCAGGCTCCAGAACAACGCCGTGGACAGGATGGCGGCCTGTTGCCAGGCGATCAGAAGCCGCCCCTGGTCGATGGGCGAGCGGGCCAGGGAAACGGCGAAGGCGGGCAGGGAATGGAACAGGGCGCCGGTATCCAGGGATTTCACCGCGTGCAGTCCCTGCCACAGGAAGATGCCCGGTTCCTCGGGCGAGGCCTCCATGGCCTCGGCCAGGCTCCGGCCCGCGGCCTGCATATCGCCCGCCTGGGCGGCCCGCCTCGCCCGGCGGTAGTTCAAGCGTGCCGCCAGGGGGTCGTCCAGCCTGGGCGGGCTGCCGGTGGCCCGGGCCACCGGGACGGTGGTGGCCTTGGCTTCG
>JANTFX010000091.1 GCA_024763215.1 Candidatus Krumholzibacteriia bacterium
CGCCAACCAGAATGATGGGAATGGACACGGCCAGGATAATCCACTTCCGCCGGAAAAGGACATAGACGACATCCCGCAGGTTCGTCCCTCTCTGGGGCGCTCCCCTGGAGGATGCATGGGAATCGGGCAAGAGATCGAGCATCATCAGAACCTCCCGCCGATGGAACCGTCAGACAAGTACTTCAAGTCTGAGGCGATGCGGGTGATGCTAACCAGGCCAGATAGTACCGCCCTGGAGAAGTAATGGAAATCTCCGATGCGCGACGAAGGGACATAAAGGACATCCAGCGGCTTGAGTTCGACCATGGCCAGTGCCCCCCCGCTCTCCAGGGAAAGATCCTCCAGATTGATCTCCTGCATTGAATATCCATCCTGGGTAACATGGATCAGAACGACTCCATCCTTGGCCGCATCCTCGCTGAATCCACCAGCCTTGGCGATGGCCCCCAGCACCGACAGGCCGCCTCGGGGTATCTGGTGAATACCCGGAGTCCGCACCTCGCCCATGACATAAACCTTCAAACCTTGGGTTTCCTGAATCATGACGCTCAGGTCCGGATCACGATAATCCTTGGCGTAGGCCGCTGTGATCAGGGAATCCGCCTCCGTCATGGTCAAGCCTGCGACCTTCAACCTGTCCACACCCACCAAACCAACCGACCCGTCGGTCAGCACCACGACTCCATCCTGGTTCAATTCCTTCTGGTAAGCGAAGGCGATCCTCAGGATGTCTCCCTCCTGGATGCGATACTCATCGGACGTGGTGTTCGCGATGGTCAGTTCCTGCTCTGGTGTGAACTCCACAAAAGACGTTCGCGTCACAAAAGACCGGCTCCCACCGCAACCGGCGACCAGCATGACCTGAACCAGGACCAAGGCGGGCAGCACGATCCTTCGGGCCGTACGAGGGAACCTGGAATCAGATGCGGTCATAGATGAACTTGGGAAGCTCAAAAGTCCTCCTGTTTATCACCGAACCGAGAACCCGGACACCCTTGTCCTGGAGTTCCTCCAGGACATGTTGGATGATCTCCCTTTTCAGGAACCTCTGTTCGATGACCAGCAACATACCATCGGTTTTCGCAGCCATCAGGGCAGAATCCGTTGATTCCAGGATCGGGGGCAGATCCAGGATCGTGAAATCGAATTTTGAAGCCAGACCCGCAAGGAGTTCTTCGAAACGGTCATCGGCGAAAAGGCCGCGAGAGGCCATCAGGTTGGTACCAGCATTGATAAGGGTCAAGCCCGATTCCGGAGACATCGTATAGAGGATTTTAGGGTCCTTCAGAAGTTCAAGCAACGAGGGACCGGGATAGGGCTCCAGTTTCTGCTGCGGATCAAGGAAATTGGCGTCCACCCAAGCAATGCTCAGGCCGTAATCCTCGGCCAGCATGGCTGCGGCATGGTAGGAAACGAAACTTGTTCCCTCACCTGACGAACTGGAGGCCATGGCAACAACCGCACCCCGGTTTTCCTGTCGCATAATGATGAGTTTGGCCACCAGCCGACTGAAGTCCTCCTTCTGCTTCTCACCCATAGGAGGAAAGAGCCGAATGGAGTTGGGCTTCCGAATCTGGATCACATCCGGGTTCTCGCCCACTCGTTTCCTGTATGCATCAAAAATCTTGGACATCGTTACTCCAACATAGTCCATGAACTCCCGGCCAACGGGAGCAGGCTTCACCCTAGCGGCAAAAGCACCCGTACATATACCGGTTTCTTGCCATGTTGTCGGCTATTCAAGTGTCAGCTTTAACAAATTTACCGGTTGGGCTCCCGCAAGGACGCAGGCCAGAGGCTTTTCATCAGTTAATTTAAGGCAGTGAAACCTCATGTCAACTGTCAGGGGAAAATGGAGGACAAAACGGCCATTTATTAATTTCCCCAATAAGGTACAATTTTAACATATTCCCCCCTATTTTGCAACTTCCCGCACGACCCCGATCACCAGTTCCACGTCCTCATCCGTCAGATCCGCATGCATGGGCAGGCTCACGATCCTGTCCGCGCCAGCGCAGGCCACCGGAAAATGCTCGGCCGTGTAGCCCAGATGCGCGTAGGCGGGGGTCACCGGCAAGGCCACGGGGTAGTGGATGCCGCAGGCGATGTCGTTGTCCGTCAGATGCTTCATCAGCTCGTCGCGGTTGCCCACCTGGATGACGTACAGGTGCCAGACGTGATAACGGTCCACGGCGGTGCGAGGGGTCACGCAGACATCCTGGAGACCCTCGGTGTAGCGGGCGGCCACCTCGTTGCGCCGTTTGCTCCAGGCGTCCAGATGGCGCAGCTTGACCGACAGGACCGCACCCTGGATCCCGTCCATCCGGCTGTTGGTGCCCACGAAGTCGTGGCGGTACTTCACCGCGCTGCCGTGGTCGCCGTACATGCGGATCTTCCCGGCCAGTTCCTCGTCGTTGGTGCAGACGGCGCCGGCGTCCCCGTAGGCTCCCAGGTTCTTGCCCGGATAGAAGCTGAAACAGGCTGCGTGGCCAAAGGTGCCCACCTTGCGCCCCTTGTAGGTCGCCCCGTGGGCCTGCGCACAGTCCTCGATGACCAGCAGGTCGTGCTTGCGGGCGATCTCCATGATCGGGTCCATGTCCGCGGGCTGGCCATACAGGTGAACCGGGGCAATGGCCCGGGTCTTCTCCGTGATGGCCGCCTCGATCTTGCCGGGGTCGATGAGGTAGGTCTCCGGATCGCAGTCCACGAACACCGGCGTGGCCCCGGCCAGGCTGATGCCCTCGGCCGTGGCGATGAAGGTGTTGGCCGCTGTGATGACCTCGTCGCCCGGCCCCAGGCCCAGGCCCTTCATGGACAGAGTCAGGGCGTCGGTACCGCTGCCCACGCCCACGCAATGGGCAGCACCGATATAGGCGGCAAAATTCGCCTCGAAGGAGCGGGAGTTGATGAAGGCGCAGCTATCGAGCACACCCTGGATGGCGGTGTCGACCTCGTCCCGGATGGTGTCGTACTGGGCCTTGAGATCCACGAAGTTGACTTTCATTTCTCGGCTCCTCGGCGTAGGGGCTAGTCTGGGCTGGGCGATATTCCCGGCCTCCAAATTGTGTACACGACCATTGATCGTCAATGTTAAGAGCGGATTAACGGTTTTTTGCGGAACAGGGATCGGATTGTGGCTTCGCCGCGCGCCGGAGCTTCTGCTATAATGCCCGTCGCACGATACTACGCCATCTCCAAGCAAGAGGACACGCGTGAAGAACATCCTGCTGATCGTCATCGACACCTTGCGGCCCGACCACCTGGGTTGTTACGGGTACGAGCGTCCCACTTCGCCCAACCTGGACGCCCTGGCTGCCACCGGGGCCCGGTTGGACGCCCTGTGGTCGGTGTCCAACTTCACCGCCCCGGCCTTCACCTCCCTGTTCACCGGCCTGCATCCTCATCACCACGGGGTGTTCGACTTCACCGCCCAGGCCCTCTCCTCCCCCCTGCAGGGCGCATTGGATTCCAGCGGGATGCGAACCGCCGGCGTGGTGACCTTCCGCTTCTTCCGGAATCTGTTGAAGAACATCTGGGGCCCCATCGAGGCTGTGACCGACACGCGCGGCTTCGACTTCAGCAAAAACCTGCCCTTCGACGTGACAGCCTCCAGCCTGGAGTGGATCGAGAAGCACGGCCGCGAGCGGCCCTTCTGCCTCTTCGTGCACTACGACGGCCCCCACACCCCTTTCCGCCTGCCGGACAAGGATGCGGCCGTGTTCGCCGAGCCCTTCGCCGGGGCCGCCGACCCCGCCGTCAGAGATCTGCTCTTTCCCCGCGCCGAGAAGCTGGACAACGACCGTAACAAGACCAGCATGTACAGCTTCATCAAGGACGTGAACTGGGGCCGGCGCCGCCTGGACGAGGCCACCCTGCGGTGGATCGTCGCCATGTACGACGCCGCGGTCCGCTACAACGACCGGGCGGTGGGCAAGCTGCTGACCGGACTCGACCAGCTGGGGCTGGCGGACCAGACCATCGTGGCGGTGCTGTCGGACCACGGGGAGGAGTTCCTGGAACACGGTGGCTTCGCCCACGGCGGCGTCCACCTGTACGAGGAGATCATCCGCACCGTGGGGATCATCTGCGACCCGGATGACGGTTTCCGGGAAGGACGCGCCGTGTCCGCGGCCGCCAGCCAGGCGGACATGCTGGCCACGCTCCTGAAACTGGCGGGAGCCGAGGGCCTCCCCGGGACCGACCTGGATCGCCTGCTGGCCGATCCGGACCACCGGCCCGGTCCCGTGTTCTGTCACGGCAAGCCCAAGATCGCGGTGCGCGACGGCGACACCAAGCTCATCGCCCCGCGGCCCAACCCCTCCCTGGACCGCGTCACGCGCCTGAAGATGTGGATCAACATGGCCCTGATGCGGAAGCTGCGGCCCGAGATCTTCGACCTCGACGCCGACCCCGGAGAGACCCGCAATCTGTACGCGGACCGCGGCCTACGCCGCCGGATGCGGGGTATCCTGCGCGAACACCTGGCCGCCCCGCCCCCCGGTCCCCTGGGCGGGGGAAACCTCTCGGCGGCCGAGCGCGCGCGCATCGAGCAGGAGATGCAGGATCTGGGGTACATGTGACCCGGTTGTCCAGCCGGCGTCACCAGTGCTATAATGTTAAGGTCACCCCGGTCATGATTTGAAAGGATTCACCATGCCTCCGGCCTTTAACCGGATGCCTCGCTGGCTCATCACCACCCTTGTCCTGGCGTCGTCCCTCACTGCGGCTCTGCAGGGCCGAGCCGCCGACATGCCCAAACCCGCCGACCCCGGCTTCGTCTATCTGCGTTCGGTCTTCGACTGCACCCCGCGCCAGACCATCCAGGTGACCCCTGCGCTGGCCGCGACCATCGCCGACAGCACCTTCGGATCGAGCAGCGTCGATGGTTACGCCTGCAGCCAGTGGAGCGAGACCGGACCGGAAGCCTTCTACGAACTGACCGTCACCGGCGAGGTGGAGCTGTTCGCCGGCCTGCGCGATTTGGGCGACCGGGACCTTGACCTTTTCCTGCTGAAGACCTGCGACAGCGATTCCTGTCTGCTGGCGGCCAACATCGAGTTCACCGCCGTGCTGCAACCGGGCACCTACACCCTGGTCGTCGACGGCTACGCCAAACCCACGCCCCAGGCGGGACCGTTCACCCTGGAGCTCTCGGCCCGTGAAACCGGCCTGCCCGCGGAGATCTGCAGCGGGGCAGGTACGACCCCCGTGCCTTGCCAGGTCGAAACAAGCACCTTCGAGGGCGACCTGGCCGGGCTGCCGGACCTTGTGCGCACCAACGACTGCAGCCTGGTCCTGGCCACCGGCGGGGAACAGTGGTACGCCGTGACCGTGGCCTCCTACCACGAGTTCACCGCCACCGTCAGCAACGTGCCGGTCGGCCTGGATCCGGTCCTGTGGTTGTTCCCCGGCTGCGGCCCCGATATCCAGTGCCTGGACATGGCCGACGACAAGACCGCCGGCCAGGGCGAGGCCTTGACCTGGTCCAACGCCTCGTTCATCGATACCGTCGTTTACCTGGGCGTGGATGCCGCCGTGCCCCCGGCGACCGGCCAGGGGGCGTACACCCTGGAGATCCGCTGCCAGGCCATGGTCCCCAACGCCCGCAGTTCCTTCGGCACCCTCAAGGCGCTTTACCGGTGAGCCATTCCGGTTCGGCCCGCCCAGCCCGGGGTTGACCTGAGGCCGGGTTTTTTCTACAGTTGGTTTCCATCTGCCTTCGGGGTCATCCCCGGCAGCCGCCTCCTCTCGTCAAGGATGCAACCGCACCACGGAAGGTGTCTCCATGGCCGCCCCCCAGAAGAAACGCGCCAGCGGCAACGCCCAGTCCATGGCCACCAAGCAGCGGGAAATCTCCATCAGCGAGTTCTTCACCAAGAACCGCCACCTGCTGGGTTTCGATTCCCCGGCCAAGGCCCTGCTGACGACCATCAAGGAGGCGGTGGACAACAGTCTGGACGCCTGCGAGGAGGCGGGCATCGCCCCCCGGTTGTACGTGGAGATCAAGCCCGACCGACCTGCGGGCAAGAACCTGGAGCTGACCGCCGCGGACGAGGAGAAAGCCACAGCGGGCGGCCGCAACGGCAACGGGAAGAACGGCAAGACCGCCGGCAACGGCCGCAGCGCCCGCAACGAGGACCGCTACAAGGTCATCGTCGAGGACAACGGCCCCGGCATCGTCAAGGCCCAGATCCCCAAGATCTTCGGCAAGCTGCTCTACGGCTCGAAGTTCCACAGCCTCAAGCAGAGCCGCGGCCAGCAGGGCATCGGCATCTCGGCCGCCGGCATGTACGGCCAGCTGACCACCGGACGGCCGGTAACCGTCTACAGCCGCACCGCCGCCGATGCGCCCGCCCACCGCTACCAGATCCTGCTGGACATGAAGAAGAACGAGCCGGTGATCCTCTCGGGTGACGAGACCATCTGGGACAAGGAGCACGGCACCCGCATCGAGATCACCCTGACCGGCAGCTACAAACGCGGCCAGCACTCGGTGGACAACTACCTCGAGCAGACGGCTATCGCCAACCCCCACCTGCACCTGACGTACAAGGATCCCAAGGGCGAGACGGTCATCCACCCCAACGCCACCACCGAGATGCCGCCTGAGGCCCAGGAGATCAAGCCCCACCCCTACGGGGTCGAGCTGGGCATCCTCTCGCGTATGCTCAAGGACACCAAGTGCCGCAACATCAGCAGCTTCCTCAAGGAGGAGTTCTGCAAGGTCGGCCCCAAGACCGCCGATACGATCCTCGAGAACGCGGGCCTGCCTCCGCGCAAGAACCCCAAGCGACTCGTCCAGGACGACATCCAGAAGCTGCTCGAGGGCATCGCCGAGACGAAGATCTCCTCCCCGCCCACCGACTGCCTCTCGCCCATCGGCGAGGAGCTGGTCATGGCCGGCCTGTCCAGCGGGGTGGAGGCCGATTTCTACACCTCGGTGACCCGGCCGGCGTCGGTGTACCGCGGCAACCCCTTCCAGATCGAGGTGGGCCTGGCCTACGGCGGCAAGCTGCCAGGCGACGAGCTGGCCCGGGTCATGCGCTTTGCGAACCGGGTGCCGCTGCTGTACCAGGCCTCGGCCTGCGCCATCCACAAGTCCATCCTGACCAGCAACTGGCGCAGCTATGGGCTGCAGCAGAGCAGGGGCGCCCTGCCGACGGGCCCCCTGGTCATCCTGGTGCACATGGCCTCGGTGTGGGTGCCCTTTACCTCCGAGTCCAAGGAGGCGGTGGCCCATTACCCGGAGATCATCAAGGAGGTCAAGCTGGCGCTGCAGGAGGCCGGCCGCCGGCTGCACCGCCACATCCGCCGCCGCGAGCGCGAGAAGGACGCGGCCAAGAAGCAGAGCTACATCCAGAAGTACATCCCCCACATCGGGGAGGCCCTGCAGGAGATTCTGGAAATCGACGACCGGGAAAAGGAAGAGATCATCGCGACCTTGACCGACACCCTCGAGCGCAGCCGCAAGCTGTAAACCGTCGCCGCAGCGCGACCGGCCCTGAACAGGGAAGGACACCACCGTGGCTCCCGCCAAGAAACCGACCCGGAAAAAATCCACCCCCGGCAAGAAGAAGACGGCCCGCAAGGCGACCGCCGCCCAGGGCGAGCTGGGTTTCGGGACCCCCGCCGCCAGGGCCAAGGGTGAAGCTCCCGCCCCCGCCCCCAAGCTGCCCGTCTCCGGCAAGAAGAGCCCGCACCCGGGCGGGGCCGCCTTCGGCAAGGTCGCCCGGCGCATCCGCAGCGAGTCGAACATCATCCGGCAGAAGATCCTGCTGGGCGAAAAACCGGTGATGAAGTTCCCCCTGCGGTCGCTGAGCAACGTGACCTACAACGCGTCGACGGGCTACTTCAAGATGAAGGGCAAGAAGAAGGAGCGCACCTTGACCGTCAACACGGTCAAGACCTTCGCCCAGACCCTCAAGATGATGGCCCTGTCCAAGGAGCTGGTCGAGACGGACGACATCGCCACCAAGCGGGAAGCCTACTACGTGAGCAAGAACTGGGCGGAGGCCCGTTTCAAGGAACAGCCCGAATCCGACACGGTGATGGAGGACGTCGAAGCCTTCTTCGGGGTGAACCGCGAGCAGCTCGGCTTCGTGCCCGAGGAGAAGGGCGGCGACGTGGCCGGCAGGCTCATCGTCATCGACCACGACCGGGACACCGGCGAGGAGCTGCGCATCGACTGCACCCGGTTCGGCAGCGGCGCCTACTCCATCCCCATCTCGGTGGAGGAACTCGCCTTCGAGACCGACGCCAAGTTCATCCTGTGCATCGAGACCGCCGGCATGTTCCAGCGGCTGGTCAAGCACAACTACTGGAAAAAGGCCGAGTGCATCCTGATCTCCCTGGGCGGGGTGCCCACCCGCGCCTGCCGCCGCTTCGTGCGCCGCCTTGCCGACAGCCACGGCCTGCCGGTCTACGTGTTCGTCGACGGCGACCCCTACGGCTTCAGCAACATCTACCGCACCCTGAAGGTCGGCAGCGGTAACGCCGCCCACCTGAACGAGTACTTCTGCGTGCCCCAGGCCCACCTGCTGGGTATCACCCCCCAGGACATCATCGACTACGAGCTGCCCACCCACCCCCTGAAGGAGGTGGACGTCAAGCGCGCCAAGGACGCCCTGAAGAACGACCCCTTCATCCTGCACTACAAGGCCTGGCAACAGGCCCTGCAGCAGATGATCAAGATGGGGGTGCGCGCCGAGCAGCAGGCCCTGGCCAAGCACGGTTTGAACTACGTGATGGACGAGTATCTGCCCAACAAGCTGGCGGATGTGGGGCGGTTTCTGCCGTAGATCCTCTGGAGGGGGTGTGTGGTCCGGTTGAAGCGCATTGGAGGGCCGTCAGGCCCGACCTAAGCTACAACCGGACGGCACACCCCATCCAGAAGACAAAGGCAGGAACAACCTCCATTGTTCGATAGCCAAACTCAGGGCGGGGGCCTCACGCCAACCCGATGGCCCCCTGGATTTCACACCCCCGATTGTGGTATCATTTTCATGGAAAAATTTCGAATTCCACCCAGTCGACATGGGGGACGGCATGAAACCGGTAATATGGAAAGGGATCCTGCTCGCCCTGATGATTCTGCCGGGGGCCCTCGCCTGGGCCGTCACGCCCGTCGACTACACCCGGACCCTGCACGAGGCCGCCACCCTCGATGGCCTGGGAAACCTCGTCCGGTGTGGTTTCTCCGGCTCGACCTGCCTCGCCCTCGCCGATTCCTCCCTGTTCTCGATTCCGGCCGGGGATCCCTACGCTCCGGGACCGGTCGTGAGCCTGCCCCTGTCGTCCACGGGGAACGACCTCCTGCTCGACGACGGGTTCGCTTATGTGGCGACCGCCACGGGGATCGACGTCTTCGACATCGGCACTCCCGACCATCCCGTCCCTGCAGGGCACAGGACCACGCCCTTGGCGGTGACGAACCTGGCCCTGGCCGGGGATGTTCTCGCCGGGCTGGCGGAGAACGGCGATGTGTTCCTGGCCGATGCGGCCACCCTGACTCCCCGAGGCGCCATCACCCCTCCGGATGCGGTCCTGGACATGGCGGGGTGGTGGAATCCAGGCGACTCCGCGTCCCGCACGCTCTATCTCGGTACGGATTCGGGTCTGGTGATCGTGAACCTGGCCGATCCCGACCTGCCGGATATCGTCACGACGTTCGTGGCGAACCAGCCCGGAACCGATCTGCCGGACGGCCACCCTCCCCGGTACGACCATCTGGACATCCGCGGGAGCATCCTGGGGATCGCAGGCCACCTGTGCGACCTGCTCTGGGACGAGATCAATGAGATGCCGTACATCGGTTACTACCAGGCGTATTTCACCCTGGACATCTCCTCCCCGCAGGCCCCCACATACATTTCCTGGACGGGTCCATCCCCCTGCGACCTGTTCCGCTTCGGTGACGGATTCGACCTGGTCACTTTTGGCGGTCAGTTCGAAATCATCGACCCCGGCGCTTGGCAAGCGGAAGCCGCTTCGAGCGGCACCGGCTCGGCCATCCTGGGCGCAGCCACCGGACCCGGAATGGTTGCCCTTGCCCAGGGCACCACGGGACTGACCTTCTTCGATGCGACCGATCCGGCGCAGGTCCGCGCCGTCAATGTCATCGATCCGGGATACGGAATCCGGAATCTCAAGAAATCCGCCCGATTCGTTCTTGGAGTCCATATCGAGAGTTCCGGCACCGGCGGCGGATCAGCCCTGAACTGGAACCTCTTGGACCTGGCTGACCCCCTTGTCCCCGCGCTCCTCTCCGAGGGTTCGATCTCCTCCAGCAGTGATCCATACGCCGGCCTGGCGGACATCGACGGAGACCGGGTCGCGATCGTCCTCTATGACGGGGACGGCCCCTTCCACATGCTCAAGATCATCGATGCCGCCGCGAATTCCGAGGGGGGAATCTGGCTCGAGGATTGGGGTTCGTACCAGATCCTGGGGGATGTGGTCTGGGTGCAGGAATTCGGCGACCTGATCGCCTACGACGCCTCCGCTCTGCCCGCCTTCCCCGAGTTATCGCGAACACCGGGCCTGCCGTCCGGCGACCTGCACTGCGACCACAATGGGTCCTTCCTGCTCTCCTCCACCGAGATCCACGCCATCGACCTCTCGGATCCGACCGCCCCGGTCGCGGGCAGCGCGTTGCCGTTCGGCGATGGGATCATGGGCGTCGGGGACTGGGCCTATGTCGGCTCGACCCTGCTTCTTCTCCGGGACGATGGCCTGCACGCGGTCGACCTGAATGACCCGGACCACCCCGCGCTTCTGTCGGATTTCAGCCCGACCGGATACACGGCACAGGGCGTCCTGGTCCAGGACGACCTGGTGGTCCTTTCGGGAACCGGCTTCTACCAGGTGCTCGATTACTCCGACCCTGTCCATCCCGTAACGCTTACCGATCCCATCGCCCTGGCGGGCGCCTCCGGCTCCGCCGCCTGGATCAATGGCACTCTCTATATCTTCTGCCAAACCAA
>JANTFX010000092.1 GCA_024763215.1 Candidatus Krumholzibacteriia bacterium
AGAATATCCCAGGATATCGTCAACATAATTTGACGGCTCCCTATTTGATGTTGTCAAACCCGTATTGAAAGGTGTCCAGTCTTGTCCAAAATTGGAGGTTTTATATATCCCTCCAGCAAAATCCGTCCCTATTAAAATTGAATTTGGGTCAGTGGGGTGAAACGCCCCTGACATGAGCCACCCGCCACCCCCAACCCCGGTCTTAGAAAAATCCAACTGGAACCGATGAAACAGCATTTGGAAAAAACTAAAGTCACTCAAAACCCAATCAAATCGTACCATAATTCCGCCGGCCACCCCCGGGCGAGTGCGACCGAAACTGCCGCATCGGGGACGACCGAATATGGAGAGAGACTACTCCAAAGGAATATCCTCTGTCAACTGGAAATTGTGTTATTTGTGTTATGTCAGGGGAAGCAGATGCTGGTCAAGTTACCTCGCACGGGCGTTGATCAGCATCAGGACCGCCGCCAGCAGCGTCGTGACGGCAAAGAGCATTTTCAGTTTTTGGGGCTTGGTCCGCAGGGCGATGCGCCCCCCCAGCACGCCTCCGAAAATCGTCACCGCGGCGATGGGCAGCGCCCACGCGGGGTTGAAGCTGCCGTGCAGGGCATGCCCCGCAAAGCCGGTAAACGCCGTGGCCGCGACCATGGCCGAAGCCGTGCCCACGGCGATGCGCATGGGCACCCCGCAACCCAGGACCATCAGCGGCACCAGGAACGAACCGCCGGAAACGCCCACCATGCCCGAGAAGAATCCCGTGGCCATGGCCACCGGCACGGCCAGCCACAGGTTGATGACATAGACCGCCTCACCGGCCTGCAGGTGCCAGAAGCCGAACCTGGGCTCGGGTTCCCTGGTGGGTGCCTCGACCGAAAAAAGCATGGCCACGCCCGCCAGGGCCAGCAGCGCCGCGAAGATGATCTTGAGGTCCCTGCCGCTGAAGCTGCCGGCGATGAAGCCGCCGCAAAACGCCATGGACGCGGTCAAGCTCCCGAGAAAAACGGCCAGGGGCACCGACAGGGTCTTGCTGCGGTGGAAGATGAAGGAGGCCGCGATGGCCGTGGCGAACAGGACGAACTGCCCCGTGGCCGCGGCCTCGTGCATGGGCACCCCGGCCAGCACCAGGGTCAGGACATAGAAGTTGCCGCCGCCGCGGCCGGTCATGGTCATGACGACCGCCAGAACGAAGATGACCAGTGCGACAAGAACGAGTTTCAAGGATGCCCCTTTCTCTTAAACCACACCATATCAATATGTTTAGAGGTTTTTTCCCCTGACAAACGGGACTGGATTGTTCTATTATTCCTGCACATTCTCGGTGATGCTCCCGACCGAAGGTAGACCAGCATGCCAGCCCGCACCAGATCACACTCATGGTTCATAAGGACCATCCGGTTCTACCGGGATGGTTTGCGCAGCATGACCCTGGGCCGATCCCTGTGGCTGGTCATCGCCATCAAGCTGGTGATCATCTTCGGCATCCTCAAGTTCTTCTTCTTCCCGGATTTCCTGGGAACCCGCTTCAATACCGAACAGGAGCGGGCGGATTTCGTGCTGGAGCAACTGACCCAACCGCCAAGTTCATCCCACTCTGGAGGCGCACAGGATGATTGAACATCTCGATTTGACCATGGTCAACTGGGCGCGCGCGCAGTTCGCCCTGACCGCCCTTTACCACTGGATCTTCGTGCCCCTGACCCTGGGCATCACCTGGATCATCGCCTACTACCACTCCATCTACTACAAGACGGGCAACGAGGAGTGGAAGCGTCTGACCCGCTTCTGGATGAGGCTGTTCGCGGTGAATTTCGCCATCGGCGTGGCCACGGGCATCATCCTGGAGTTCGAGTTCGGCACCAACTGGTCCAACTACTCGTGGATGGTGGGTGACATCTTCGGCGCTCCCCTGGCCATCGAGGGGCTGTTCGCCTTCTTCATCGAGGCCACCTTCTTCGCGGTGATGTTCTTCGGCTGGGACCGCGTTTCCCGCAGGTTCCACCTGTTCTCCACCTGGATGGTCGCCGTCGGAACCAACCTGTCGGCCGTGTGGATCCTGGTGGCCAATGCCTGGATGCAGCATCCGGTGGGGCAGCAGTTCAATCCCGACAAGGCCCGCTTCGAGATGACCAACTTCAAGGAGGTCGTGTTCTCGCCCGTCTCGGTGTCCAAGTTCACCCACACCACCAGCTCGTCCATGGTGCTGGCGGCCATGTTCATCATCTCGATCTCCTCGTGGTATCTGCTCAAGGGCCGGCACCAGGTGATGGCCCGGCGGTCCATCGTGGTCGCGTCGGTGTTCGCCTTCCTCGCCTCGGTGTTCGTCATCTTCACCGGCGACCAGTCGGCTTACGCGGTGGCCCAGAAGCAGCCCATGAAGCTGGCCGCCTGCGAGGGTCTGTGCCGCGGCGAGGAAGGGGCCGAGCTCATCGCCTTCGGCATCTTCAACGGCGACAAGAAGATCGGTGACGACAACAAGCCCTGCGTGTTCAAGGTCGGCATACCCAAGGTTTTATCCTTCCTGGCCAACCGCTCGTTCAAGTCGTTCGTGCCGGGGGTCAAGGACATGGTGTTCGGCAACCCCGCCCAGGGCGTCATGGGCGCGGGCGAGAAGATCGCCATGGGCAAGAAGGCCCTGGCCGCCCTGGCCGACTACAAGGCCAAATCCCGGGCCGGCGATGACGTCGGGGCCGAGGCCGCCCTGGCCATCTTCGAAGCCAACCAGAAGTACCTGGGCTACGGTTACCTCGAGAAACCCGAGGACGCCGCGCCGCCCATCGCCCTGTCGTTCTACTCCTTCCACTTCATGGTCATCCTGGGCACCCTGTTCCCCCTGGTGGCCCTGGCGTTCCTGGTCTTCGCCTGGCGGGACACCCTGGCCGACCACAAGTGGCTGCTGCGCCTGGGGACGATCATGTTCTTCCTGTCGATGATCGCCCACTGGCTGGGCTGGATCGTGGCCGAGGTGGGACGCCAACCCTGGGCCATCCAGGACCTGCTGCCGGTGACGGTGGCCAGGTCGAACCTCACGGCCGGAACGGTGCAGACCACGTTCTTCCTGTTCCTGGCCCTGTTCACGATCCTGCTGATCGCCGAGGTCGGGATCATGCTCAAGCAAATCGCCATCGGACCGGAGGAGGGTTGACATGATCGGCAATCTCGAATATTCCACCCTGCAGGGCCTGTGGTGGCTGCTGTGTTCGGTCGTGGGCGCGGTGTTCCTGTTCCTGAACTTCGTCCAGGGCGGGCAGAGCCTGCTGTGGACCGTGGCCCGCACCGGTGAGGAAAAATCCCTGATCATCAACTCCCTGGGCCTGAAGTGGGAGCTGACCTTCACCTCCCTGGTGGTCTTCGGCGGCGCCCTGTTCGCCGCCTTCCCCAAGTTCTACGCCACATCCTTCGGCGGGGCCTACTGGGTATGGATCATCATCCTGTTCACCTTCATCGTCCAGGCCGTCAGCTACGAGTTCCGCAACAAGCCCCGCAACCTGCTCGGGGAAAAAGGCTACGAGCTGTTCCTGCTGATCAACGGCACCCTGGGCATCCTGCTGATCGGAGCGGCGGTGGGAACCTTCTACACCGGCTCCAACTTCCAGCTCAGCCAGTACAACCTGGTCACGTGGACTTCGCCCCTGCGCGGTCTGGAGGCCGCCTTCAACGTGTTCAACGTCTTCATGGGTGTGTTCCTGGTCTTCAACGCGCGCACCCTGGGCGCCATGTACCTGCTGAACAACGTCGACTGCACGGGCATGCCGGAGCTGGAAAAAAGGCTGCGCAACGCGGCCATGACCAACTTCCTGATCTCCCTGCCGTTTTTGCTCTACGTGCTGGTGAGCCTGCTGCTGATGAAGGGGTTCGAGGTCCAGGAGGCCGGATCGGTGGCCATGGTCTCCCACAAGTACCTTGCCAACCTGCTGGCGAACCCCATCCTGCTGGTGCTGCTGCTGGCCGGCCTGGTGCTGGTCATCTGGGGAGTGTGGAAATCCGCGCGCAGCGACTCCACCCGGGGCATCTGGTTCGGCGGCGCGGGAACCGTCCTGGTGGGCCTGGTGGTGCTGTTGCTGCCCGCCTTCAACAACACCCCTTTCTATCCTTCCAAGGTGGACCTCGCCTCCAGCCTGACCATCCACAACGCCTCGTCCAGCAAGTTCACCCTGACCGTCATGACGTACGTGGCCCTGTTCATCCCCCTGATCCTGGCCTACATCGCCTATGTGTGGCGGGCCATGGCCGGCAGGCGGATCAACCTGGACGACGTGAACAACGAGGAAGCCTATTGATCACCGGTCGCCGCGACCTACGGAAGGAATCGACATGAATGCTGTGTTGCTGCTGGGCTGGCTGGTGCTGATCGTCGCAGGGTATCAGCTGGGCAAGTTCATCCTGGGGAAGCTCGACCTGCTCTGAAGGATGCTTTTGCCCGGGCCATTTTAATCCGGTAGGGCGTTTCGGCCATGACCTGGCCGAACGCGCCCCTCGGATTCCAGAGCAGGGCGAAGACGGCGATGATCCCGAAAAGGGTCGGACCAGCGGGGATCCGTGTACAGCGCCTGCCCCGCCAGGGTGCGTAGGAAGGCCTCGACCGCTTCGCGTTCCTCCGTGGTCAGGCGCAGGTCCATGACCACACCCTGGGGCCGGAGGCGGACGTCGAGATCCGGGTTGCCCGTGGCGTCGATGCGGTTGTAGTGGTCCAGCACGTCGTCCAGGGTGAAATCCCCCGTGTGCATGTGCGGTCCGTTGGGGGTGCCGTCGGCCTGGACCACATCCCGGAGGGTGGGCGCGTGGGTCACGGTCAGGTCCGTGCCCACGCCGCCGGCCGTGCGGATGACGCCGTTGTTGCGCGCGGCGGGATCCAGATCGAACTCCGGCGGCTGGTGACAACCGGCGCAACCCAGGCCCCCGCCGATGCGGCCGTTGCCCGCATCCAGGTTGGGCGGCAGGATGAACAGATCCTTGCCCCTGTTTTCCTGCGCGGTGAAGTTGGCGAATGGCCGCCGATCATCCCCGGCCGCGACCCGCCCCTCATCGAAGCGCGAATCGAAGGAATGGATGCTGCGCACGAACTGGGACAGCGCGTCCTGAAGGCGTTCCTCGGTCACGACGGTGTCCCCGAACACGAAGGCGAAGAGCTCGTTGTAGTAGTCCAGCCCCATGAGCCGGGTGAGCAGGGAATCCAGCGCGGGATCACCCTGCCGCCCGCTGAAACCCATCTCCAGATGGTCCTGGATGGGCTGGGTGGTCTGGTTCTCCAGATCCTCCGCCCGTTCGTCCCAGAACATGCGCCCCTCGCGGGCGAAGCGAACATTGACCAGACGCATGGAGTGGCGTCCGGTGCGGCCGGCCACACCCAGGGAGGTCTGTTCGTCATCGCTGAAGGCGAGCCCCTGCCGGTGGCAGGTGGCGCAGGACACCGTCCGGTCCCGGGACAGCTCGGTGTCGTAGAAGAGGACGCGGCCCAGGGTAGCCCCCGCGTCGGTGACTGGCCTGGTGGCGGCGTTGTTCTTGCGGATGTAGGACGGTGGGGTCAGCCCGGCGTAGTCGAACAGATCCTGCAGGTCGATGGCACCGCCGAAGACCCTCTCCACCGCCGTGGTCGGGCCGGGATCCGGCGTTACGGGGTCGGTTTCATCGCCACAGCCTGCAAGGACCAGGACCAGGGCCCAGCCGATGAGCATCAAGACCTTGCCCATGCCACCCTGACCCAAGGATCCAGTAACCTTGTGATGGAGAAAAGATTTCCCCTTCATGCAACCAATCCGCCCGACTCGAAACCCATGGTGACGACAACTGAAATCGTTAATCTTTTTCAATTTATACCAATTCCACCACGATGCCACCTCGATTCCCGGTCGGCAATCAGGGGCAGTTTATCATGATGCCTCAGGCGGGGGAACGGATCTTCGGCGAGCGATCCCGGCCATGACGAAGAAGAATCCCAGCCCGAACAGGGCGCCGACGGGTCCGCCGCCGGCCAACCCGTGCAGCACGAACGCCAGGCTCACGGATCGCGTCCACAGGGTGATGGCGCCGAGAGGAAGGGCGGCGCCCAGAAACAGGCTCAGACGCCGCTGCGGATCGTACTGGGTGTGCATCACGGCGAAGAGCGCGCCGGCGATGAGCACCGCCAGGAATTTCCGCCCCCGTCCCGGCGGAAGGGTTTTGGCCAGGAAAACGAGGGCGAACCCCCGGTAGATGAGTTCCTCGGCAACCCGCGCGTACCCTTCAAAAACCCCCATGGGCCACCCCGAGCCCATGGCCGCCAGGACCTCCCGGGGACCGCCCGCGCTGATCCACGCGTGGGCCGTCAGCAGGACGGCGACGGCAATGGTGGCCCAGGATATCCTGGCCAGCCCGAACCCCCAATCCGTCAGGGTCCACCCGAATTTCCGCAGGGTGATCGGCACGCTCGCATAAGCGGGGACATAGAACATCGCGATCCCCAGCCAACCCACCACCATCATGATCACCGATGGGTCCGATGCTTCGGATACCTCCTGGGGCCCCGCATCGCCCGGCATGTTGAGCCAGAACCCGAGCGCGGTGTAGAGAATCAGGAAAACCCACCCGAAAACTATCTGGCGTCGCTCGGTCCAGCCATTCATCCGCCACCCCAATCCTCGGAATGAATCCCTGATTCCATTTTCCTCAACCCACGCCCGGAGTCCACCAAAAAATTCGGGTTGTGCCTCTGGGGATGTGCCCGGATCGGGGGCTTTCCCCAGGGCACGCGGGCGGCCGCTCTCAATCAGGTTATATTGAATCCGAAAATAAGCTCGATACCTTCAAGAGGGGAAACCATGCGCTCGTTCGCCATCATCCTGACCGCCCTGCTCGGGGCCGCAACCGTTTCCGTTTCCGCAGCCGCCTGGAACGGAACCATCGAGAACCAGGACGGAATCACAACCGTCGTCAACTCCGAGACACCCGCCATGGGCCTCGATCGCGTGGAACTGCGCGAAGCCTGGCGGCGCGGCGGCGACGACGACGACGATGTATTCTTCGGAACCATCGCCGAGTTCCTGCACGATGCCGAGGGCAACATCTATCTGCTGGATGGCCAGATCAGCCAGATCGCGGTCTTCACTCCGGACGGCGAGCTGTTGCGTACAATCGGCCGCCAGGGCGAGGGTCCCGGCGAATTCCAGAACGGCGCGGACATGTTCTGGACCCCCTCCGGCGAGATCGGGGTGACCCAGGCCTGGCCGGGCAAGATCGTGATGATCACCCCCGACGGAAATCCCGGATCGGCCTTCCCTCTGCCCTATAGAAGCGGCGGGGGATTCCAGACAGTCAGCCGTGGACAACTCCAGGGCGACGCGGTGGTGCTGTCGGGCACCGCGTGGTCCAACTCCGACGGACAACAGTTGCAGCACACCTACCTGAAGAGCTACCGCATGGATGGCACCGAGGCCGCCGGTTACCAGGAAGTGTCCAAGCCGACCGCGTTCGGCAATTACCAGTTCGTCGAAGAGAACTGGGTCGACTTCCAGCGGCGCTGGGCCGTGGCTCCCGATGGCCGCGTGGCGGCCGCCCTGTCCTTCGACGACTACCGGATCCACATCTGGAACGCCGACGGCACCCTGGACCGCGTCATCGAGCGACCCGGTTATCCAGCCGTGGCGCGCACCGGCGAGGAGAAGGACATGTTCCAGACCGTGTTCGACGCCTTCACCCGCTGGAATCCGGGCAGCACCTTCAAGGTGAGCGACCATCACAACACCGTCGAGCAGATCCTCTTCCGCGATGACGGAAGCCTGTGGGTTCAGAGTTCCGCCGCCCGCTGGCGCGCTCCCGAGGGCATCTACACCAGCTTCGATGTCTACGACAAGGAGGGCCGCTTCATGCGCACGGTCGACCTGGTGGCCGACGCGGACGCCACCCGGGACGGCCTGTTCTTCGCCGGCGACCGCGTCTTCGTGGTGACCGACCTGCTGGACGCCCTCATGGCCCGCATCGGGGGCGACGGCAACGAGGGCAGCAGCATCGAGGCCGAGCCGGTCAGCGTCATCTGCTACGATTGGGACGCGCCCCAGGTGTCGGCACGATGACAAGGCTCTCGACCCGGGTGTCCTGCCTCGTAATGACCCCGTTCCTGCAGGCGCCGGGGGCTGATCGCCCGCCACTGCTTTACCAACATAGCTGTGGGGAATCAGCTTTCCTGTGAGTGTCTGGTCACCACGGCGGACACGATGGCCCGGGCATAATGTTTCCCGAGCAGTGTTTCAACGCCGCCACTTGGAGCCCGAGCCACGGGCCTTACCCGAACGGGCGCGGCTGCGCGCGGCCTTGGTCGAGGCGGTAAGGCAGGCCGCCACCCGGGTCGAGTGCCAGCGGTGGTCGTCCTGGACGTCCAGCGACCGGGCCACCAGCCGCTCGACTCCGCGCAACTGGGGGATATCCTCGATGCCGCACAGCGACAGGGCCACCCCCGCGCGGCCGGCACGGGCGGTGCGCCCGATGCGGTGGATGTAGTTCTCCGCGTCGTTGGGCAGGTCGTAGTTGACAACGTGCGAAATATCCTCGACGTCGATGCCGCGGGCCATGATGTCGGTGGCCACCAGCACCCTGACCTTGCCCTTGCTGAAGGCAGCCAGAGCCTGCTGACGCTGGACCTGGGACTTGTTGGAGTGGATCGCCGAAGCCTTGATGCCGTGGTTCTGCAGCTGCCTGGCGACCTGGATGGCGCCGATCTTGGTGCCGGTAAAGACCAGGAAGCGGCCGCCCTTCTTCCGGTTCAGGAGATTGATCAGCAGATCGATCTTGTCGGCCTTGCGCACGAACATCACCTGCTGGTCGATGTTGTCGGCCACCGACGCCGGCGGCGCCACCGACACCGTCCGCGCCTCGGTCTGGACGGTCGAGGCCAGGCTCTTGATGCCCGAGGAGATTGTGGCCGAGAAGAGCAACGTCTGGCGCGGCGTGGGCACCCGATCGGCGATCCAGCGCACATCCGGTGAAAAACCCATGTCCAGCATACGGTCGGCCTCGTCCAGGATCAGGAACTCGACGTCGTCGAGCACCATTTCCCCCTGTTCCACCAGGTCGATAAGGCGGCCGGGAGTGGCGATGACGATGTCCACGCCCCGGCGCAGCAGGTCGATCTGCGGCCCCGAAGGAACCCCGCCCAGCACCACGCAGGTGCGGATGCCGGTGTACTTGCCGTAGGCCTTGACGTTCTCGTCGATCTGCAGGGCCAGCTCGCGGGTCGGCGTCAGGATCAGGACCAGGGGGGTATCCCCTTTGCCGGCCGGCCGCGTAGCGATATCGTCGATCAGGGGCAAGGTGAAGGCCGCGGTCTTGCCGGTGCCGGTCTGGGCGCTGGCGATCAGGTCGTCGCCGTCCATGATGATGGGGATGGCGGCCTGCTGGATGGGTGTGGGTTGGGTGTAGCCACAGTCGTCAAGGGCCCGCAACACGGGTTCACTGAGCCCCAGTTCGGAGAAGTTCGGTGTATTCATGGTTTCCTGTCTCGTTGATCCGGGATCCAGCAGCGTGATCCCGGTCGAGCGCTGATGGCTGGGGGCCGAGAGGCATGCAAGTAATCGCGGCAGCTTTTCTGGCGGCGCCACAACGGGCCGCTCGTGTCTGGTCTTTTTTGTAGGTGATAATGTAGATCCATCATAGGGTGGAAGCAACGAAAAACCTGCGCCACCGCCCCGGAGGATCCCCGCACCGTGCGTCCAGCGAAGCCAAATCCCTGTTACGCGGTTCTGCTCAGCGCCGCCATGTGCCTGATAAGTTGTTCAGCGTATCACCCCGTCGCCCGCACCGAAGCCGTCCCTTCGTCCTGCGCCGCCATGACCGCCCGTCTGCAGGCCGCCGCCGCCCTGGATGACCCCATCACCCGCGAAGCGGTCCTGGATACCCTCTGGCAGGATCTGCGCGCCGGGAACCGGTTCCCCTTCATCGCGGGCGATTCGGTGCTTTTCCTCTACCGGGGCGATGCGGCCACGGTCACCTTCACGGGGGATTTCGACGGCTGGGACCCCACCGTCCCCCGGGCCCGGCGCCTGGGATCATCCAGCGTGTGGCTTCAGAACGGGGTCTTCCCCCGGGATGCACGCCTGGATTACAAGATCGTCCTGAACGGGCAGACCTGGTTGCTGGACCCGGAGAACCCCCTGCGGCAGCGGGGCGGCTTCGGCGACAATTCCGAGTTACGCATGCCGGCCTATGTTCCCTCGCCCTTCGTGGTCCGAACGCGCGGCGTCCCCCGCGGCACCCTGGAATCCGGCAGCCTCGCCAGCGGGAACCTCGGGTATACGGTGAACTACGTAACATACCTGCCCGCCGGATACACGGACCTGGATAACCTGCCGGTGATCTACGTTACCGACGGCCAGGAATATGCCGACGACCTCATGGGCAGCATGGTCATCGTCCTGGACAACCTCATCGCCCGCAGGATGATCAAGCCGCTCATGGCCGTATTCATCGACCCCCGCGTCGGGGGCCGCAACCTGCGCGACCGGCAATACATCCTGAACGAGAACTTCGTCCGCTTCGTGCGGGATGAGCTGGTGCCGGTCATCGACTCCGGCTACAGGACCAGCGGCGACCGCATGGACCGCGGCATCCTGGGCACTTCCCTGGGCGGGCTGAACTCTGCCTGGTTCGCCTTGCGGGCTGCCGATACCTTCGGGCTCATCGGCATCC
>JANTFX010000093.1 GCA_024763215.1 Candidatus Krumholzibacteriia bacterium
CCGGCAGGAGCAGCCGGTGACCACGACTTTCGCCTTGAGGGCGGTGGTCGAGAAGCTCGTGCCGCCGGGCAAGAAGGCCGCCCCGGTCCTCAGCCGCGTTTTCCAGGCCCTGCGCATCGCGGTCAATGATGAGATGGCCGCCCTGGCCGCGGCTCTGGAACAGATTCCGGCCTTGCTGGCTCCCGGCGGCGTGGTGGTGGTGATCAGCTACCACTCCCTGGAGGACCGGCAGGTCAAGCGGTTCCTGGACAAGGAGCGCCGCGACTGCCTGTGCCCTCCCGAATTACCCACGTGTTGTTGCGGACACCGGCGCACCCTCGTTCCGCTGACGCGCAAGGCGGTCAAGGCGGGCGCTGACGAGGAAGCCGCCAATCCGCGTTCGCGGAGCGCCCGTCTGCGGGCCGCCCGCAAGGTCCAGGAGGTGGTTTCGTCATGATGTGGAGCGGAGCCGGACCCCATGCTTCCGGGGCCCGCGACTATTCCCGGTACGAGTGCGGTCTGATGGCCCACCGGAAGGATCTGTTCAGCAGGAGCGCCGCCCTGGCGGTCCCCGTGCTCCTGCTGGGGGTCGTGCTTTTGGCCGGGGTGGTGTACATCTCCAACCAGGTGGTCGCCTGCCGGCTGCAGATCGCCCGTCTGGACGACCGCAGGGAATATCTGGACGCCCGGTCCGCCCTGCTGCAGGCACGCTGGAACGCCCTGACCAGGGCGGATGTCATCCAGGCCAGGGCCACACGGGAGATCGGGCTGGTCCAGGCCGAACAGCCCCACCTGGTGCTCCTGCAGGCCACCGCCGGTGAAGAGGAGAAGTACGGACTCTGGCGGAGGGTGCTGGCTCATTTCGGGGGCGGGACGTCCCTGGAGGCGGCCACCGATCCCCTGGTCGGGGCGCAGGAACATGAGGGCATGGTCTCGCTCGAGCCCGTCTACGCCGCGGGCGAGGCTCCGTGAACGCCGGACCCGAAAGGAAAGGCGCCTTCCTGGCCCTGCGCGTGCTCGTCGTCGCGGTGGGGCTCCTGCTGACGGCCAGGATCGTCCAGATCCAGGTCTTCGCCCACGACCATTACGGACAGATCGCCCAGATCGTTTGGGGCAAGACCATCCCCCTGCTGCCCCGCCGGGGGCGGCTCCAGGACCGCTCCGGCCATCCGCTCGCCTTGTCGGTGACGAACTGGGAGGTGGGCATCGCCGGCTCGCAGGTCAAGGATCCGGACCGGACCGCCGATCTCGTGGCCCGGGTTCTGGACCTTGATCCGGACTCGCTGCGCAAGCGCTTGCGCAGGTCCGGGGATCGCTTCCTGCCCCTGGGTGACGAAGTAGTCCTGACCAGGGAGCAGAAGCTGCAACTGGAGGCCGATCCGGCGGTAACCCTCGACGCCCGGGTTGATCGGATCTACCCCCACGACGGCGTCGGCGCTTCTGTGATCGGCTTTTTCCGGTATGGCACCGAGGATACCGTGGCCACGGGGCTCGAGTACAGCCTGGACTCCCGGTTGGCGGGGAAGCCCGGACGCGCGCGCCTGATCAAGACCCCCGTCGGCAGCAGGGATCTGGGCCGCATCGTCCTGGAGAAGCCCGTTGACGGTCTTGACCTCACGTTGACCCTGGACGTCCAGCTCCAGGCCATCTGCGAGGCGCAGTTGGCCGCCGCGGTGAAGAAATGCGGCGCGGCGGGTGGATCGGTGCTGATCATGGATCCCTGGGACGGGGATATCCTGGCGGCGGCAAGCTGGCCCCTGATGGCGACCAGGCAGGCCCGCCATCCCGATGCCGCGGTCTGGAACAATTGCAACTTCACCAGCCAGTACGAACCCGGTTCGGTGTTCAAGGTCTTCACCATGGCGTCCTTGCTGGCCAATTGCGCCATCGATACCGCGACGGTGTTCGACTGCAGCGACCCCCGCTTCGACGGCTACACCATCGACAACGAGAACCACCACCGGTACGGCAACCTGAGCCTGATGCAGGCTTTCACCAGGTCGAGCAACATCTATTTCGCCCGCGCGGTGGGCAACCTCAGCGACGAGGAATTCTATCGGGATCTGGTGGCCTTCGGCTTCGGACAAACCACGAACCTGCCGTACCGCGGCCAGGCTTCAGGCATCCTGAGAAGCCCGGTCCAGTGGAGCCGGCGTTCCAAGTCCACCCTGGCCATCGGTCAGGAGGTCGCCGTCACGCCCTTGCAGCTGGGGCTGGCCCTGTGCGCGGTGGCCAACGGCGGCACCCTTTACGCGCCGCGCCTGGTCAGCGAGATGACGAACACCGTCACCGGGCGCACCGAAGAGTTGCCACCCCTGGCCCTGCGCAAGGTCATGACGCCGGAACTGGCCGCGGTGGTGCGCGTGGCCATGGGCAGGGTCGTTGCCGAGGGTACTGGCGTGGCGGCCAAGCTGGACTGGATCACCACCGGAGGCAAGACGGGCACGGCCCAGCTGAGCCGGGACGGGCGCACCCTGGCGGCCGGGGCCTACATGGCCAGTTTCGGTGGCCTGGCACCCCTGGAAAAGCCCCGCCTGGTGATCCTGACGGTCCTGAACCAGCCCCGGGGCGCCTTCCATTTCGCCTCCCGCAGCGCGGTGCCCCTGTTCCGCGATATCCTGCAGGAGGTCCGCAACGAGACGGATTGGTTGACGGATGTTCCCGGCGCCCGCACCGCGGTGGTGGAGAAGACGGTCGACAGGAAACCGGTGTCGGTCCCGGACGTTCTTTTCCTGAGCGTGGCCAACGCCGCGCAGCGCCTGGGGGCGGCGGGGTTCACCCTGGCCGGCGCCGAACGCGAGGGGATCGTCGTGCAGCAGGTGCCCGGTCCGGGATCGGTTTGCGAGCAGGGCACGACCGTCACGTTGACGGTGGGCCCGAGGCAGCCCGGCCGGACCAATGAGAAAACCCTCTGCCCGGATTTCCACGGCCTGAGCGACCGGCAGGTCCGGTCTCTTGCCGCGAGGCTGGGCGTGCCCGTGAAGATGGTCGGCAATGGCTTTGCCGTGGCCCAGGACGTTCCCCCCGGCCGGCCCCTGGGCGAGGCGCCGGTGCGGGTGACCATGGAGGGGGTGCAGCCGTGAAGCTGGGCGAACTCGTCGAGGTCCTGACGCCCCTGTCGGCAAGCGGACATCTGGATGCCGAAGTCAGCCGGGTGACGGCGGATTCCCGCCAGGTGGACGGGGACACGGTGTTCGTGGCGGTCCGGGGATCCACATCGGACGGGCACGGATTCCTGGCGGAAGCCCTGGCTGCGGGCAGCCCCGCGCTGGTGGTCATGCAGGATGCGGTCGCGGGACTCGATCACCGGTTGCTCGCGGCCGCCCCGGCCCTGGTGGTCGTGCCGGATACCCGTCCTGCTCCGGCGCTGCTGGCCAGGGTCCTGGCCGGCCGGCCGGACCGCAACCTCCTGACGGCGGGGGTTACAGGCACCAACGGCAAGACCACCGTGGCCTTCCTGCTGCGCAGCGTGCTGGGCCGCTGGCGGGGGCCTTGCGGCCTGCTGGGTACCATCAGTTACGAGGCGGGTTCGACGACCGAGCCCGCGCCCCTGACCACGCCCTCCGGCCCCGTCCTCTTCCGTTGGCTCGAGACCATGGTCGCCGAAGGCTGCCGCAGCGTGGCCCTGGAGCTTTCATCCCACGCCCTGGACCAGCAGCGGGCCGCCGGCCTCGAACTGGACCTGGCGGTGATGACCAACCTCGGGCGCGACCACCTCGATTACCACCGCGACCTGGAGGATTACCTGGCGGCCAAGGCCCGCATCCTGGGTATGTTGCGGCCCGGAAGCGGTCGGGCGGTGATCAACGCCGACGATCACCACCTGGCGCCCCTGGCTCAGGGCAGGGCGGACACCGTCCTGTTCTCCACCGGGGGCAACCCCGCGGGCGGCCGGCGCTGCGACCTGACCGTGACCGGGGCCAGGCTCGACCTGACCGGCACGGCTTTGGACCTGGACTGGCGGGGCGAGGCCCTGCAGGTGACCAGCCCCCTGGTGGGACGGTACAACGTGGAGAACCTCACCGCCGCCTTGGCCGCGGTGCTGGCGGCGGGCATGCCCGCTGCCGAGGCGATCGCGGCCCTGGACGGGTTGCGTCAGGTTCCCGGCCGCATGGAACGGCTGAGGCTTCCTTCCGGCGGTCTGGCGGTGGTGGATTATGCCCATACGGCCGACGCCCTTGCGGCGGTTCTGGACGCCTGCCGGCAGTTGACCGGCGGGCGGGTGCTGGTGGTCTTCGGTTGCGGCGGGGACAGGGATCGCGGCAAGCGGCCGTTGATGGGCCAGGCGGCCGCGAAGCTGGCGGATGAGGTCTGGATCACGGCCGACAACCCCCGCAGCGAGGACCCCGAGGCCATCAACCGGGAGATCATCGCCGGGGTCGAGGCCGTGGCCGATCCTCGCGCGGTGGCCTGCCACCAGGAACCGGACCGGAGAACGGCGGTTGCCGAGGCCCTGGCCGCCGTCGGTGAGGGTGACGTCCTGGTCATCGCGGGCAAGGGCCACGAAGACTATCAGCTTGTCGGCAACGAGGTCCTGCACCTCGACGATGCCGAGCTGGTAAGGGCCTGGGTCCGGGACCATGGAGGCCGCGATGATTGACCGGCACCAGACATCTGCGGTGCTTGCCGCCGAGGATCTGGAGCAGGCCGGGCTGCTGAAGGGGGTCTGGCGCGCCCGCGCAGGCCGTCTGGAGCCCGCAAACCCGCAGGACCTGCGGACCGATGACGGGTCCTGGAACCAGGCGGGTCTCGATTCCCGGACCTTGGGGCCGGGTGACCTCTTCGTGGCCTTGCCGGGTGAGCATGCGGACGGCCGTGATTTCCTGGGCCGGGCCATCGCGGGTGGGCACTGGGTGCTGGCCGGGCTGGAAGGAGCATGGGGGAAGGACGCGGCCCTTACGGGCATGGCCGCGGGCACAGGAGCCGGGGTGCTGCTATGCCGGGACGGCAGCGAGGGCTTGACCCTGCTGGCGCGCCGCCGCCGGGCGCGCTGGACCGGAACCCTGATCGGCATCACCGGCACCAACGGGAAGACCACCTGCAAGGATCTGTGCGCCGCCATGCTGGCCGGCGCGGGTCCGGTTCATGCGACCCGGGGCAACCTCAACAACCGCCTGGGGGTGCCGCTGACGCTCCTGGGCTTGCGCGGCGGGCACCGCTTCGCCGTGGTGGAGATGGGCGCCTCGGACCTGGGGCAGATCGCGGCGCTGGCGGAGTTGGCCGCCCCCGGGATCGGGGTCATCACCAATGCGGCCGACGCTCATCTGGCGGAGTTCGGTTCCCTGCAGGGAGTGATCAGGGGCAAGGGTGAACTCCTGGATGCCCTGCCCGGAACGGGGACCGCGGTCCTCAACGCCGATAGCCCGGGCTTCGACGACTGGCGCGGGCGTGCCCGGTGCAAGGTGGTCTCGTGGGGCGTCAGCGTCGGGGATCATCGCTGGACGTGGCGGACCGAGCCGGGGCGGGGCTGGACTACGTTCATCGACGGCGAGGCCTGGCCGACACCCTTGCCCGGGCGCCACAACGGGGCCAACCTGACCGCGGCCTTGCTGGCGGTCCGCGCCGCGGGTGTCTCCGACGCCCTGGCCAGGGCGGGCCTGGCCGGATTCCGCGGCTCGGCGCACCGCGGCTGCCTGATGGCGTGGGAGGGGCGCCTGATCCTGGACGACAGCTACAACGCCAACCCGGGCAGCGTGCTGGCCGCTGGCCGCACCCTGGTGGAACTCGCCGGAGAAAGGACGAGTTGCGCGGTCCTGGGGGCCATGGCGGAGCTGGGCCCGCGCGCGGTCGACCTGCACCGGGAAACCGGGCGGCTGCTGGCCGAGGCGGGGGTCCGGCAGCTGGTGGCCGTGGGCAAGGACGCGGCCCCCTTGGGCGAGGGCTTTGACGAAAAGGGTGGCCGGGCCCACTATTGCCCGGACCAGGAAACGGCCGCCGCCTGGATCGGATCCCGGACCCGGGGCGGCGACGTCATCCTGGTCAAGGGTTCGCGCAGTTCGGCCATGGAAAAGGTTCTGGATCACCTGCCCGGCGTCAAGCCGGCGCCGCAAGGGTTGTAAGCCATGTTTTACCACTTCATATATCCTCTGCACCAGTACTGGTCGGCGCTGAACGTCTTCAAGTACATCACCTTCCGCGCCTCCTACGCGGCCGTGACGGCCCTGCTGATCAGCTTCCTGTTCGGTGGCTGGGTCATCCGCAAGTTGAAGAAGCTGCAGATCGGCGAGTCCATCCGGAGCGACGGCCCCGCCAGCCATCAGGCCAAGAGCGGCACCCCGACCATGGGCGGGGTGCTCGTGTTGACGGCCGCGGTCCTGCCGACCCTGCTGTGGGCCGACCTGGGCAACCGCTACATCCAGCTCGCCCTGCTGGGAACGGTATGGATGGGGGTCATCGGTTTCCTGGACGATTACCTGAAGGTGGTCAAGAAGCGGCCCAAGGGCATGATCGGACGTTTCAAGCTGGCCGGGCAGGTGGGTTACGGCCTGATCCTGGGCGCCGTTCTGGTCTTCGGAAGCGACGGCGGAGCCCTGGTGACCAGCAGCACCGTGCCCCTGTTCAAGAACACCCTGGTCAACTGGGGCTGGCTGTACATCCCCCTGGTGGTCCTGGTGGTCACCGGCACGAGCAACGCCGTGAACCTGACCGACGGCCTGGACGGCCTGGCCATCGGCCTGAGCAGCCTGGCCTTCGTCGGGTTCGGGGTCATCGCCTACCTGAGCGGCCATACCGGCTTCGCATCATACCTCAATCTGCCCTACATCCCCGCCGCGGGCGAGCTGGCCGTGTACTGCGCCGCGGTGGTCGGAGCGGGGCTGGGTTTCCTGTGGTTCAACGCCCACCCCGCGCAGGTCTTCATGGGGGATACGGGCAGCCTGGCCCTGGGCGGGGCCCTGGGCACGGTCGCCATCCTGGTCAAGCGGGAATTCCTGCTCGTGATCATCGGCGGGATGTTCGTGGCCGAGGCGCTTTCGGTCATGCTGCAGGTCATGTATTTCCGCCGCACGGGGGGCAAGCGCATCTTCAAGATGGCACCGTTGCATCATCATTTCGAACTGGGCGGCTGGTCCGAGACCCAGGTCGTGGTCCGCTTCTGGATCATAGGCATCCTGATGCTGGTCGTGGGCATGTCGTCGCTGAAGCTGCAGTAGAAGGAGCAAGGGCACCGTGGCTATGGATGTGCGCGACAAGTTGTTCTGGGTCCTGGGCGCCGCCCGCAGCGGTTGCGCGGCCGGGGCGTTGTTGCGGCGTCACGGCGCCAGGGTCGTCGGCATCGACGACCAGCAGGAGGCGGCACTGGGCCGCCGGTGGGAACAAGAAGGCCTGACTGATCTGGCACCCCGGGCTTTCGACGATCTCCTGACCGGCGGCCGCCGCCCCGAGCTCGCACCGGCACCGGAGGCGGTGATCATCAGCCCCGGCGTCAGGCCGGACCACGACCTGCTGGCGGGTCTGCCGGACGGCGTGGAGGTCATGGGGGAGCTGGAACTCGCCTCGCGGTTCTGCCGCGCGGAGCTGGTGGCCATCACCGGCACCAACGGCAAGTCGACGACCACCGCCTGGTGCGCCCACGTCCTGGGCCACCAGGGGCGCAGGGCCGAGGCCGTGGGCAATCTGGGCCGTCCCCTGGCCCTGGTCGCCGATGACCTCGGGCCCCGGGATGTGGCGGTGGTGGAGGTCTCCAGCTTCCAGCTCGAATCCATGCGGACCTTCCGGCCGCGCGCCGCGGCTGTCCTGAACCTGGCGCCGGACCATATGGACCGGTACCCGGACCTGGCGGCCTACTACGCGGCCAAGCGCATCATGGCCTCCCTGGTGCCTGCCGGCGGCAGCCTGGTGGTCTGGACGGGCTGCCCCGAGGCCATGGCCTGGCCCACGGCCGGGGCCCGGGTTCCCTACGGCGATCCGGACCTGGGGGCCCGGGTGTACGAGCGGGACGGCCTTCTGCTGGCGCGGGATGCGAAAGGAGTCGCCGCGGCCATCATGCCGGTGTCCGAGCTGGCCCTTCCCTCGCCTCCGAACAGGATCAACGCCCAGGCGGTGGCCGCCCTGGGGTTGGCCCTGGGTTTGCAGCCGCAGGAGCTGGCACCGGGCCTGAAGGATTTTCCCGGCCTGCCCCATCGCCACCAGCTGGTCGGCCGCCTTGGAAGCGTCGACTTCGTCAACGATTCCAAGGCCACCAACGTGCATGCCGTCTGTGCGGGGCTGCGCGGTTATCCCCGACCGGTGGTCCTGATCGCCGGGGGCAGCGGCAAGGGTGAGGATTTTTCGCCCCTGGCCGAGGTCATGGACGCGGTCGGCAAGGTGCTGGTCATCGGCGAGGAAGGGCCCCGCATCGCCGCCGCACTGGGCGGGGTTGTTTCCTGCGAGGCGGCAGGCACCCTGGAAGAAGCGGTCGCCCGCGGGGCACGGCTGGCCGCGGAGATGGACGGCGCCACGGTTCTGCTGAGCCCTGCGTGCGCCAGCTTCGACATGTTCGCCAACTACAGGGATCGCGGCCGGGCGTTCATCGCCGCGGTGGCGGGTCTGGGTGCCGAGATGACTGCCCTGACCTGACAGGCATTCCCGCACCCATGGGAAAGGAGTCCCCGTGCGACGCAAGCTGAGGCATCTGGCCGGGACGATCGAGAGCACGGACATGCCCCTGGTCCTGGCGGTCGTCGGCATGCTGCTGTACGGCGTGGTCATGGTGTACGGGGCGGGCTCGTTCAACCGCCACGCCGCCACCCCGGTGGGGTCCTATTACCTGATCTCGAAGCACCTGGTCATGATCGCGGTCGGCCTGCTGGCCGCCGGCATCCTCTTCCGTCTGGATTACCACTGGTTCCGGCACCCGGGCGTGTCCTGGGCCCTGCTGGGGATCAGCTACCTCCTGGTGGCCATGACCCTTGCGACCAGGGGGGACCGGGCCATCAACCGCTGGATCAACATCATGGGTTTTTCCGTGCAGCCGGTGGAGATGGCCAAGATCGCCCTGGTCATGTTCACCGCCGGGCAGGTCACCTCCGACCGCGGCCGGCCCCGCCCAACGGCGCGCGCGGCCCTGATCGCCCTGGGGTGCGCGGTCCTGCCCCTGCTGGTGCTTCTGGCCAAGCAGCCGAATTTCGGCAACGCCATGGTGGTGGTGGGGATGACGGTCATCATCCTGACCGTTTCGGATCTCCCGGACCGGATCCGGTGGAGCGTGCTGCTGATGCCGCCGGTGACGGTGGTCGTGGTGGTGCTGGTCTCGGGCAAGGTCCGTGAGCGTCTGGCGTCGGTGCTGCGCGGGTTGCAGGAGGGCAGCTACCAGTACCAGGTCAAGGCGTCCCTGACGGGGTTGGGAGCGGGCGGCTGGCACGGCCTGGGGGTTGGCCAGAGCCACAACAAGTTCGCCTTCCTGCCCGAGGCCCACACCGACTTCATCTATTCCCTCCTGGGGGAGGAGTTCGGATTGCTGGGGACCATCCCGGTGATCATCCTGCTGGGGCTGCTGCTGTGGCGGGGGTACGGGATCGCCCAGCGCGCGGGTGACAGTTTCGGGCGCTGCGTCGCCGCCGGCCTGACGACAGGGCTGGCCATATACGGGGTGACCAACATCGCCATGGTGACCGGAATCTTCCCCGTGGTGGGGGTTCCCCTGCCGTTCATCAGCTACGGGGGGACGGCCATGGTGGGCTGCCTGGCCGCGGTCGGCATCCTGCTGAGCATCGAACGCTACGGCCGCTCCTACCACCTGTGGCGCAGGCGCTGGGAAAGAAACGGGGCGCCATGAGCCGGACGGACCGGATAGGACCAGGTGCCGAATCCGGCCAAGGCGTGCGGGTGCTGATCACCGGCGGCGGCACCGGAGGGCACATCTATCCCGGACTGGCGGTGGCCGAGGCGGTCGCGGAACTGGTTCCCGGTGCGGACATCCGCTTCGCCGGCACCGCAGCCGGCCTGGAAGCGCGGCTGGTGCCCGAGGCCGGCTATCGCTTGTTTACCCTGCCCGCTTCCGGTTTCCGCGGCCTGGGATTCCTGGCGCGGCTGGCCTTCGCCGCCAACGCAGGTGCGGGGATCCTGCGCGCCCTTTCCCTCCTGGTCCGGTGGCGGCCCCACATCGTGCTGGGGACCGGTGGCTACGCCAGCCTGCCGGCCCTGGCGGCGGCCGTCCTGCTGCGGATCCCCTGCGCCCTGCAGGAGCAGAACTCGGTGCCCGGGTCCACCAACCGCCTTCTGGGGCGCATGATGAGGAGGATCTATCTGGGGTTCGCCGCAGCGGAACGCTATTTTCCGCCTGGCCGCTGTTGCCATACCGGTAACCCCGTGCGGCGTTCGGTGGTGGCGGCCTTTGCCGCCGGCGCCGACGAAACCCCAGGGCCACTCCCGGTGCGGCGCATCCTGATCTTCGGGGGCAGCCGTGGGGCCAAGACCCTCAACCAGGCCGTCATGGCTGCTGCCGCGGGGTGGGCCCGGCGTTCGGGGTGGGCCTTCCAGGTGCAGACCGGGGACGACGACCTGGCCAGGGTGCGGTCCGCATGCGGCCAGGCGGGCAACATCGAAGTGGTGCCCTATATCCGTGACATGGCCACAGCCTTGCGGCGGGCCGACCTGGTGGTGTGCAGGGCCGGCGCCATGACCCTGGCCGAGATCCAGTGCGCGGGCAAGCCGGCCGTCCTGGTG
>JANTFX010000094.1 GCA_024763215.1 Candidatus Krumholzibacteriia bacterium
CCAACCCGGGAGCCCGCAGCTATGAGCACGGTGCTGATCATCGACGACGTGGCGGCCATGCGCGACCAGTACGCGTACGATCTGCAGCGGCTGGGGGGCTTCCAGGCCCTGACCGCCGACGGCGGCAGCGAGGGGCTGGCCCTGCTGGCGCGCGAACCGGTCGACTGCGTGATCCTGGACCTGGAGATGCCCGGGGTGGACGGTTTCGAGGTGCTGGCCACCCTCAAGAAGAAGGGCAGCCGCGTGCCGGTCATCGTCTACACCGGCACCGGCAACTACGAGCGCTGCGTGCGGGCGGTCAAGCTCGGCGCCTACGGTTTCCTGGACAAGGACGAACCCCTGGCCCGGGTAGTGCAGGAGATCGAGAACGCCATCGCCTGGGGCCGCCTGCACCGCGAGGTGGCGCGCCTGCGCCGCCACAGCGGCGAGGCCGGCGCCCTGCTCGGGGAAAGCCCGGCCGCCGTGGCCTTGAAGGAGGTTATCGACCGCCTGGCCGTCATTCCCAGCAGCGTGCTGATCACCGGCGAGAGCGGCAGCGGCAAGGAGCTCGTCGCCCGCCGGCTGCACGCGGCCGGCCCCCGCAGCCGGGGCCCGTTCGTCGCGGTCAACTGCGCCGCCCTGCCCGAGAGCATGATCGAGAGCGAGCTGTTCGGCCACGAACGCGGTGCGTTTACCGGGGCCGACCGCACCAGGCGCGGGGCCTTCGAGACCGCCCACCAGGGAACCCTGTTCCTGGACGAGGTCGGCGAACTGCCGCTGCCGGCCCAGGCCAAGCTCCTGCGCGTGCTCGAGGACGGCATGATCACCCGCCTGGGTTCCCACAAGCCCCTGGCCACCGACACCCGGGTGGTCGCCGCGACCAACCGCGACCTGGAGCAGGAAGTCACGGCAGGGCGTTTCCGGCAGGATCTGCTGTTCCGGCTCAACACCCACACCGTGCATGTGCCCGCCCTGCGGGAGCGTCTGTCCGACGTGCCGCTGCTGGCCGAGCACTTCCTGGAGCTGGTGTGCGAGAAGTTCGGCCGGCCCCGGCACACCCTCGCTCCGGAGACCCTCGCCGTCCTGCAGGGCTGCTCCTGGTCGCGCAACAACGTGCGCGAGCTGCGCAACACCATCGAGCGCATGGTCATCGCCGCCGAGGGAACGGTCATCGGCCCCGAAACCGTGCCCGCCGAGATCCGCGCCCCTGGCGCCGGGCCGGACGCACCGGATAAGGCCGGCCCCGCCGGCACCCTGCGCGAGCTCAAGGCCGCGGCCGAGCGCGGGATCATCCTGGCCGCCCTGGAGCGCAACCACTGGCACATTTCCCGCACCGCCAAGGAGCTCGGGCTGGCCGATCACAGCAGCCTGCTGAAGATCATGCGCCGGCACGGGATCCGAAAATGACCCACACGACCTTGCCACCAGGAGAGAAAGACACATGAGACCAGCCGCCGGCGCACGCGATTTGACCTTGTTCTTGCTGATGGGGATCCTGCTGTTGGCGCCGGTGGCCGCTTTAGCCGCCGGCGATCTGCCCCTGCTGAACTACCGCACCCAGAGCTGGTTCCTACCCCAGAGCCCGGGCGTGACCGGCGGGCCCGTCGGCGGCCTGTTCAACCCTGCCGCCTTCGGCCTGACCGCCCGGGCGGGGTCGGACGTGTGGCTGCGGCACGATGAGAACACCGGCGACGACCAGTACGGCTTCGCCCTGGGCCGCACCCTCAACTTCAGTTACCTGAGCACCGGCTACGGACCCGAGCGCGTGGACGACTACCAGCTGGGGCTGGCCGGAAGCGGCCGCGCCGGCAGCTTCGGCGTGGCCTACCGCTGGGCCAACGGGGATTCCCGGCTTCACCCCCGCCAGAAGAGCCTGGTCATCGGCAGCGTCACGCGCAACCGGTGGCTGAGCTTCGGCTCGTCGGCCAACCTCAGCCTGGAGTCCGGCGCGGCGCAGTACGTGTTCGATCTGGGCGTGCGGCCCTTCGGCCGCTCCTGGTGCACCCTGTACGGCGACTGGACGGCCAACCAGAACGAGAAATTCTTCCAGGACGGCACCTGGGGCGCGGGCCTGGCCCTGCAGCCCTGGCGCGGGGTCCAGGTCGGGGCCCGGGCCCGTGAGCGCACCGACGGGGACGTGGATTGGGCGGCCTCCTTCGCCGTCATCGTCGGCCGCACCGGCATCTGGGGCCTGCCCGGTTTCGATCAGGACGGCGGCAGCCTGGGCACGGCCTGGTTGCTGCGCTCGGACCCGCCCCAGGCCGGCCTGGATCCGCGCGGCCTGGGCTTGGACAGGAAGCCCCGTTACCGCACCCTGAACCTGGAGCACAAGTACCTGACCTACCAGAAGTACCGTCTGTTCGACGAGCGCCATCTGCCCTGGCTGGATCTGCTGCCCGAGCTGGAAGCCATGCGGGACGACCCCCACCTGGACATCGTCGCGGTGAACATGGCCGGCTTCAGCGGCCGCCCCTCCCTGCTGTGGGAACTCAGGGAGATGCTCCTGGAGATCAAGCAGTCGGGCAAGCAGGTCGTCGTCCAGGCCGACCGGTTGACCGCGGGCACCCTCTACGTGGCCGCCGTCGCCGACCGTCTGAGCCTCGACCCCCAGGGGCAGATCGTCATACCCGGCGTAGCCCTGGCCCGCAGCTACCTCAAAGGCACCCTGGAAAAACTCGGCCTCGGTTTCCAGGCCCACCGCTACCTCAAGTACAAGAGCGCCGCCGAGACCCTCAGCCGCGATCACATGTCCGCTGCGGACAGGGAGCAGCGCCAGCGGATCGTGGATGTCGCCTACACGGTGTGGCGGCAAGGCATCGCCCGCGGCCGGAACCTGAGCGGGGATGATTACGACGAGCTGGTGGACAGCGACGGGTGGTTGCTGGCCGGCGAGGCCCTGGACGCGGGCCTGGCCGACACCCTGGGGCGCTGGGACGACCTGATCGACTGGCTCGGCAAGGATCTGCACGCCCGGCCGGTCTCGACGAGTTCCCCCCGGCCGGCGGCCGCCTGCTGGGACGAGCAATGGGGGCAGCCGCCGCGCATCCCTGTGGTCTACGCCGTGGGCTCGTGCGCCATGGACGAGGGTATCAAGGGCCGCAGCACCAGCGCGTACCTGCGCGGTCTGGTGCACGATCCGTCGGTCAAGGCCGTGGTCCTGCGCGTGGATTCCCCGGGCGGCGACCCCCTGCCCAGCGACCTGGTCGCCCAGGCGGTGGTCGCCCTGCGCAAGGCCGGCAAGCCGGTGGTCGTCAGCCAGGGCGATGTCGCCGCCAGCGGCGGCTACTGGCTCAGCATGGACGGGTCCGAGATCATGACCACACCCCTGACCATCACCGGCTCCATCGGCGTGATCAGCGGCTGGCTGTGGGACGACGGTTTCGCGAAAAAGCTGGGTGTGACCTCCGACGCCGTCCAGAGGGGCGCCCACGCCGACCTGTTCACCACGGTCAACATCCCCCTGATCGGAGGGATCCCCCGCCGCCCCATGAACGACGGCGAGATGGCCCGCTCCCAGCACCTGATCATGAGCATGTACCACGACTTCGTGGGCAAGGTGGCCGCGGGAAGGGGCCTGCAGCCGGGGGCGGTCGATTCGGTGGCCCAGGGCCGGGTATGGATGGGGCAGGACGCGGTCGACCGGCAGCTTTGCGACCGCATCGGCGGCCTGAGCGACGCCATCGACCAGGCCCGCAAGCTGGCGGGCATCCCCACCTGGCAGGAATCCCAGCTCGTGGAGTACCCCCCGCGGCCCCTGTTCCAGTTGCCGCGGATCCTGCCCAACATCCCGTCCCTGCTGGGTCTGGGTGACATGATGGCCGGCTGGTTCGGCGCCGAGGACGCCGGCTCAGCCACCGGTCCGGCGGGCAAGGCCACAGGCCTGGCGTCCGGTCCGGCGGACGAGACCCTGCCCCTGCCGGCGGTGCAACGGGATTTCCTGCGCCAGGTGGCAGCCGCTGCGGGCCGGCCCCTGGCGGTGATGGATCCGGACCTGCTGCCGGCCATGTGGCAGGATCCGCAATGACGTCCCTGGGGCCTCGGAAACCCTGGGACCTTGGAGTTAACCGGCGGCCAAGGGCGAGGAAGATCATTTAGCGAGCAAGCTCAATTACCCGCTAAATGGCCTCTGGCCGCCGTTACCTGAAAAGCGCCTTCACGCTGCCGAAGGACTTGGTTTCAGTGCCTATCGATCCCCCAGAGAACGGACCGTATAGAACCTGGGCGTAAATACTCGGGTCATCGTGGCCATCGAGTATCCAGCTTGAAATCGTATATTATAATCAGACGAAGAAAGCAGCCTCGGCAATAATGCAAAGACACAACATGATATTTACTTCTTTATTTTGCCTGAAACACCTAAAACTACCGCACGTGCGGGAGATTGGAACCACCGAAAGCAGGTGCGCGAAATGCCGCCCTCCGTGGCTCCCGGTCCTCCAGGACGCCATTTTGCAGGCACTTATGGTGTATCAAACCCGTGTCAGCCACCTGGTCATGATCCCCGGACACAATTTCAAAGGCACATCGAATGGCACCACGTGTCCTTCCGGACACATTCCCCATGTGTCCCAAATAACACAACACTGGTTCGCGTAATTATTTTCCCTTTATTTTTCAACAAGTTACACGACTATCACGCCATGCCAAACCCGGCTCCCATCCTGCAACGAAGGTGGTGGAATCCCGAAACCCCCGTGGTATTCACCCCGAAGCAAGGAGAGCCCATCATGAAAACCTCCCAGCATCCCACAGGCGGCATCAAGTTCGCCGAAGCCGCCGTTCTTTTCGTCCTGATCCTGGGGCTGACGGTGCTTGTCGGCCTGAAGGTGGCCTCCCACGACGAAGCTCCCGTGGACACCAGCGCGGCCACGACCTCGGCCCAGGTCACCGAGCAACCGTCCGCAAACACCGTTGCCGATTCCACGGCCGAAGTCGCCGAGAAGGCGCCCGTGGAAACCCCCGCTACAGTCGCCGAGACGACCGGTGAACCCGCCGCCCAGCCCGCCCCTGCCACCCGGCCTGACGAGCCCGTCAGCTACGCCGAGGCGGAAGCGGCCTTCACCGCCGGCCGCTATGACGAAGCGGCGGATCTGTTCTCCGCCTACACCGAGCAGAACCACGACCGGGCGTGGGGCCATTACATGCTCGGCATGTCGCTGTGGAAAGCCGGAGATCTCGAGGGGGCCCTGGGCGGCTTCCAGACCGCCCTGGACCTGGTTCCGGGCCATCTCAAGAGCCTGGTCAACACCGGCCGCGTGCTGCTGGCCCTGAACCGCCCCGGTGAGGCGTTGCCCTATCTGACCAAGGCGGTCGAGCTCGCCCCCGAGGACGCCCAGGCCCGCCGGGTGCTGGCCCGCGCCCAGGCCGACGGTGGCCGGCCCGATGCCGCCGAGGCCACCTACCGCGGCCTCCTGGCCGCCCACCCGGATGACGTGTGGTCCCTGAACAACCTGGGTCTGCTGCTCATTCAGGAAGAGCGGTTCGACGAGGCCCTGCCTGCTCTGGCCAGGGCCGCAAGTCTGGATTCCAGTCTGGCCTGTGTGCAGAACAACCTCGGCGTGGCCCTCGAGCGCAGCGGGTACATCGCAGCCGCCAGAAAGGCATACGCCCGCACCGTGGCGATCGATGCCGGATACGCCAAGGCCGGTTCCTCGCTGGCGCGCCTGGAAAAGGTGCAGGAAGCCGCTGGCCTGGAACCGTTCGATCTGGCGGCCGCCGCGGACGCGTTCAACCCGGCCGGAACCCGGCCCGCCGGAGGCGCCCTGGCCGTCAACACCACCACGACCCCGCCGACGGTCGCTGAGACGAAGCCTGAACAACCTGCCGTGAAGAACCGCTGATCAGGCCGGTCGGCAGCGCGGGGGCCGGTCGGCCCCCGCGTTCTCATGTGTTGGGGATGTTGGTGACGGGGATGCTCACCAGGACCGGCGCGGCGGCTTGGCCCCCCGGTCGCGGGCCTCGTTGACCCGCAACACCGCACCCTGCAATTCGGCCCCGTCCAGGGCCGCGACGGCCTGCCGGGCCTGCGCGTCGGCCATCTCCACGAACCCGAACCCCCGCAGCCGGCCCGTCTGGGGGTCGCTGATCAAGGTCACCTTCTCCACGCGGCCGAAGGGGGCAAACAGCGCCTCCACCCCGGCCGCGGTGGTCTCCGGCGCCAGGTTCCCCACGTAGATGGTCACCGTCACTTCACCTCGAGCGTGAAGGCCACCGGGATGTACGCCGGGGCCAGACAGGTCTTGTCGTCGCAGGCCTGGGCCGTGACCTTGAACTGCAAAGGGTACTTCCCCGGCTTCATGCCCGCCGGCACCAGGGCCGAGGCCTTGATGATGTCCTTGCCCTCGATCATGAAGACCTTGTCCCCGAAGAACTCCTTCTGGTGCCCCTGCGGATAGACGACCTGCAACTCCTGCAGGGGGAAGTCCTCGTCAGGGACCAGGTCCACGCCGATGAAGTTCGTGTCGGCATGGGCGTAGATGTGCCAGCTGCGGGCGATGTCCAGCTTGACCGCCAGATCCACCCGCTGCCCGGCCGTTCCGGTAATCTCGGGCGCTCCCGCGGCCACGGACACCACGTCGGCCGAACCCTTGACCGCGGCCTGGCAACCGGCCGCCACGGCCAACAACATCATGATCAGAACCAGCGATTTCATGCCCCTCATGTCATCCTCCTGCTAGGGGGCGGCCGTGGACGCGAGGATCGCGCCGGCCGCCCTGGTGATCACCTGGACCAGGCGTTCGATGTCTTCCTGCTCCATGCAACGGTTTTCCACGTTGACCCGCAAGGCCGTCCGGCCGTTCAGCACCGTGTAGCTGAACCAGGCGTCGCCCTCGCGCTCGACCCGCTCCTGCAGGTCGCGGTTGAGCTGGTCGTTCCGCTCGTCGGAAAAGAGCATACCCCCGCGCGCGTCCCGGGGTTCCCAGCGGAAGTTGCAGATGCCCAGGGTATTGGGGCCCAGCAGACGGAAATCCGCCTGCCGGTTGATGCGCGAGGCCAGGACCCGCGCCAGCTCGATATCCTTTTCGACCCAGTCCGCGTACTGCTTCCGGCCGACCATGCGGAAGGCCAGCCAGATCTTCAGGGCGTCCATGCGGCGGCTGCCCTGGATGCCGTACTGGAAGAAGTTGACCTTGTCCCCGTGGTGGAACCCGCGCTCGTCCGGCAGCACCCTCCGGCCGTGCCCGTTGTGCGGCAGCCCGGACTGCTCGTCGTCGTCCTTGAGGATCTTCTCCATGTAGTACTCGGGATGCACCAGGAAGCTGCGCCGCAGAAAATCACCGTCGCGCACCAGGATGCCGCCGGCGGCAAAGGGCATGTAGAACCACTTGTGGGGGTCCACGGTGATGGAATCGGCCAGCTCGATGCCGCGCAGCATGGGGCCGTACATCTTCGAGAGGATCACCGCCCCGCCGTAGGCCGCATCGACGTGGAACCAGCAGTCGTACCGCCGGGCCAGAGCGGCCAGGCGGTCCAGCTTGTCGATGCTGCCGGTGTTGGTGGTCCCGGCGATGCCGATGATGCCGCAGGGCACCAGGCCCGCGGCCAGGTCCGCCTCGATGGCGGCGCTCATGCGGTCCAGGTCCACCCGGAACAGGTGGTCGACGGGGATCTTGCGCAGCTGGCTGCGGCCCAGGCCCAGCAGGTCCACGGCCTTGTCGAAGCTGTAGTGCGCCTGGCCCGAAACGTAGAAGACCAGCTTCGCCATGGCCGCACCGGGGTTCTCGTCGTGGCCGACCTGGGCCAGATGGCGGTCCAGCTTGCGGTTGATGGCCAGCTTCAAACCCGTGATGTTGGCCAGGGAGCCGCCGGGCATCAGGGTGCCGAAGCTGTCAGCGGGCAGGCCGAACAAATCGCACAGCCAGCGTATCACGGTCTTCTCGATGGCCGTACCGCTGGGGGCGTGCCGCCAGGAAGCGGCGTTCTGGTTCATGGCGCCGCACAGCATCTCGCTGAACACCGCGACCGGCAGGGGCGCGGGGTTCATCATGCCGAAGTAGCGGCGGCCCCCGATGCCCATGGTGTTGGGGAAGACCCGCGTGCGGCAGTCCTGCACCAGCTCGCCGAACGAGACCCCATCTTCGGGCAACGGCTCGCTGAACAGCTCGTCCATCCCCGTCGGGGAGACCGGGCCATAGACCCGCCGGCCCTCCAGCCCCTTGAGGTACTCCACGGCCAGGTCCACCATCTGGTAGCCCATCTCGCGCAGGTGGGCCTCGTTGAGGGAGTGCTCCCCCTGGGGCTCCAGCGCTTCTTCCGCGGCCGCCGGTTGCGGCCCGGCCAGAGGTTGTTCCTTGTCCCGTCCTGCTTGCACGCCATCACCTCTCGGCACGGGGTTTTCAGGCTCCGTCCGGCAGTTCCAGTTTTCCGTCCGCCAGGGCCCGCAGGACCGCGGCGGCGCCTCCTTCAGATACGCTCGCAGTGACCAGGTCCGCCTGCTCGCGGACGTCCTGCGGCCCGTCGGCCATGGCCACGCTGCAGGCCGCCACGGCGAACATGTCCAGGTCGTTGTAATTGTCGCCCATGGCCAGGGTGCGCCGCAAGGGGATCCCGCAATGTTCCGCCATGACCTTCAGGGCCGAGCCCTTGTCGCTGGCCGCATGAAAGGCCTCGGCCCAGTAGTACACCCCGCCGCCCAGCAGGCTACGTGTGTTGATGACCTTGACCCGGCCGGCCAGCCGGGTGGTGATTTCGGCGCTCAACCTCAGGACCTTGTCCCGGGTGTCGATGGTCCCGACCTCCAGGGCCCGGTGCCAGCTGACGGCCTCCAGATCCGCGACGGTCTCGATGGCCCCCACCTCCAGGCGGCGGTTGCCAAGGTAGCGGTCCAGGACATCGTTGACCGGGCGCTGTTCGTGCAGCAGGAGGCCGCCGTCCTCGTCGGTGCCGTAGACCATGGGGGCGGTCCCGTGGGCCTTGAACATCGCCACCAGGATGCCGATCAACTCCCCGTCCAGCTCGTTGCAGACCAGCTTGCGCCGGGGGACATCCCCCCAGATGACCGCGCCGTTGAGCAGGATCAACGGCAGATCCTCGGGAAACCACCCCGATTGTTCCAGCAGGTGACAGGTGGAGTTGAGGTTGCGGCCGGTGCACAGCACCAGCTCATGGCCGGCCGACCGCACGGCCTCCAGGGCTTCGATCTCCCTGCCGGCCAGGCGGTTGTCCACCTCGGTGTCCAGCAGGGTCCCGTCGATGTCCACGGCGACCAGCCAGGGCTCTTGCTTGCTCATGGGCCTCATCCTGTGATCTCGAACGATGTCATGGTGCCGGACGGTTCGCCGCGGAATTCCTCCACCTTGTCCACCCGGGCGCGGTCCGGACCCCGCCCAGCCCACCTCAGCAGGGCGTCCAGGGCCTCGGGCGGGCCTTCGGCCACCAGCTTGACCGAACCGTCCGGCTGGTTGCGGACCCAGCCGGTCAAGCCCAGGGCCCGGGCCGTGCCGCGGGCGTACCAGCGGAAGGCCACGCCCTGGACACGGCCGTGGATGTGCAGTTCCAGGCGCTGGTTGCCTGCCATCAATCACCCCCCGCAGATCGTTCCAGCCCCTGCCACGGCGGCGGCACCAGGTGGTGTTCCGGGTCCAGCCAGCGCCGGCAATAGGCGCTCAGGGCCGAGGCCGCCGGGCGCCCGTGGGCCAGGACCTTGTCACAGGCGAAGTCGAACTCGCCGTAGATCTTCCGCCCCTTGCGCCCCAGGGACACCCCCAGCCCGACCCGCCGCTCGCCCTGCCAGCTGGTCACCAGCCCCACCGTCCAGGCGTCATCGAGGGCCGAGCCCAGCAGGCGGTCCACCAGGCCGTCGGCATCGAGCACCATGTACCCGGTGGTCAGGGCGAAGACATGGGTGTCGCGGAAAGAGGAGGTCGTCCGCTCTTTCTTGGCGCCATGCACCAGGTCCAGCTCACCGGGCACCAGCTCCACCAGCTCCAGGTGCCGGGACACCAGCAGGCTGCCCGGATGGTAGCCCAGGATGTCGTACGGCATGGGCCGCTTGAGGTCCTGCTTCAGGTCCAGGTCCCAGTGGGCGGCGACCTTCACCCCCGGCCAGCGCCTGATCTCGTCCGGGCCGGGGCGCTTCCGGGCCACGGCCACCAGCTCGTCCAGGGGGAAGCGGGACTCGGCGCCCCTGGCGGCGACGAAGCGCTTCACCTTGTCCCCGTCCCAGACCCCGAGGGAATCGCCCTCGGCCAGTTCCATCAGGAAGGCGAAGAACGGTTCCTGGATCAGATCCCCGGCCACCGGTTCCGGTGCGGGCATTGGCCCGAACTCGGTCCAGGTCTGGGCGGCAGCCCTTTCCGGCGCGCCCACCGCGACCAGACCCAGGGTGATCCCCAGGATCCACCCGGCCACGGCTGCCCGGCCCCGGGATTCAGTTCTGAATCGCAAAGTTGTCCGTCTTGCCCCAGCAGTAGGGGTCGTCGGCCTTGATGACCCGCACGTTGAAGAACGTGCCCCCGGTGGTGAACCCGTAGTCATTGACGGTCCAGGTGTAGGCCTG
>JANTFX010000095.1 GCA_024763215.1 Candidatus Krumholzibacteriia bacterium
TCAAGAAGACACGAGTTGTCGAAGGCGCCCGAGGCGCAGTTCAAGGCGAAGATCAGGAAGGTATGGTCGCCGTTGACCAGGGCGTCCGCATCCGCGTTCATGAAGTTGGCGTCACCGACCGACATGTTGAAATAATAGCCGTGCCCTATCTGGTTGAAGATCCCGTAACGGCCGTTGTTCAGGGTGTCGATCAGGGCGGCCCGCGTCAGGGGGGCATCCCGCGGGTAGAGCTGGTCCGTCTCGTACATGCGCGTGTACTGCATGTCGGTGCAGACTGAGATCAGGTCGTTGACCTGCTGGTCGGCGAACTGGGCGCCGTCCAGACTGATGATGTCGCCGGGGTGGAATTCCGAGGGGAAGAGCACTTCGGCGGCGAACAGGACCCTGTCCGGCCATCCGGCACCGGCAGGGGCGCTCTCGTAGGCTATGACCTTGTCCACGAACACCCCGGCCTGGTCCGAGGTGCTGACCGCGGCCCGGCCCACGTAGACCTCTTCGGCGAAATCGCAATCATCCCCGGGATCGGCGCCCTCGGCGGGCTCTCCGAAACTCGAGTTCCCGTTGAGGTTCCAGTTGCCGTCAAGGCAAGCGAAGTAGAGATCCGTGGGGATCATGGTCGAACCGGTGGAGGGATAGTAGCTGTTCTCCACGTAACGCGGCGGCAGCACGTCGGTATCTCCGCCCAGCAGCACATACTGGACGCCCCATTTCTGGTAGGCGTCGCGGATGTACATGCGGATGGTCTCCTGGATGTCCGCCCCGTTGCGGTAATCGGCGGCGATCTGTTCCCTGGTGACCACGACCGTGGGGATACCCTGGGCGGTCTTGAAATCCGCCAGACGCTGGAACTGGGCGGCCAGGGAGGCCGACGTGATGATCAGATAGTCGACCCCGCTGCCCTGAAGGCTGGGCGTGGCCGTAGGCTGGAAATCCCCGCTCTTGGCGGTCACGACCATGCCGTTGTCCCTCAGGTAGCCGGAAACCGCTTCGGGGTTGGCGACCATATTCCGCAGGACCTCGGCATTGTCGGCCGCTTCGCCGGGGACCAGACGTTGGCGCTGCACGAAATCGGCCTGTTCGACCCTGGGCTGCATCTGCGCGCGCACGGCGTAGGCGTCCAGAAATTCGACGGCGCTTGCTCCCCCGGTGCCGACCTCACGCAGAGGATAGACGTTGACGGCCACCAGCTGGTAGCCACGCCAGATATGACTGCCCCCGAAGTCGCCCCAGGTCGCGGGGAACCCCGCAGTGGTCCGCTTCATGGTGGCGGACTCCACCAAGGTGCCCTCGTCGGTGATGTGCGGACCGGCCACGGGCACGGGACGGGCCAACTTTTCGGTATGGGTCTGCAGGGGCTCGACGGTGACCGAGCTCACCTCCATGTCCATGGGCACGAGCAACAGCAAGCGGCGCACCGGCAGGTCGGGCAGACCGGGCTGGGCCAAGGCGTAGGTCTCCGGGAGCAGGGGCAACGCCTCACCCTGGGGGCCCGTCCCCCAGGACAGCTCCGCGGGGTTGAAAGATCCTTCATATATGACCTGGCCCGGGGCGGCTGCCCAGACGACCGGAGCCGTGAGCACCAACAGGAAAATCAGGCCGACCGCGAGTATTGATTTTTGGGGGCGAAATCCGGATGCACGCATGCAGATCCTCCAAGGTAGCCGGAACCCGGGTGCATGGGTACAACGGGCAGCGGCATTTGTGGTTTGGGTGAGGATGGCGTCCTCGGGGTCATCAAATCCTGCTGTTGCCAAGTCTGACCGGATCGCATTATCCGGTTACCATGTTGCGCGTTAGCCAAATGTTCCGGGGGACCTCCCGCGGTGGCCACAAACGACCTCGAATGCTCATGAAGATGTTCTGAACCCACGCCTGAAGATGACTATATCATAATTGTCAAAAAGCGTCAACGGGATAATTTTCGAACCTTTTCCTGAAGATTCACATTCATGGTCAAAAACACACCCCCCGACGTCCGCAGGGCCGGGAATCACGGCAAGGGGCCGCCCGGCAAGGGGCGCAGACCGTCCGCTTCCAGCACGGCCATGGCCCCGGCCGGCAACCAGCAAGCCCGGCCGGGCAACCCGGCTGCGGCCAGGGGTACCAGGCGGCCGGATGAGGTCAGATTCCTCACGACCACCCCCCCGCCCCGACGGCAAGCACTGACCCCCCGGCGCTCCAGGGATGCGATTTCCACGTCGGTCAGAAACAGGGGGCGGCCGGCGGTGGCCCCTTCCAGCCCCTTCAGCAAGGCCTGCAGGGCCTGCCGGCCCCTGCCCACGATCTGCTGCTCGGTGTGCACGAAATTGATGCGATGGGCCTCGATGATGGCTGGCCGCCCCTTGCTCCAGGCCCTGCCCACCTCCGCCAGGCACCGGTGGACCACCTGATCCGGATGCTCGTTCTGGACCGGCTCGAAACGGCAGTTCCGTTGCAGGTAGGAGCGGTCCCTGTGCACCAGCTCTTCCCAGCGCTGCTGGACCACCTTGCGGACCCTCGCGACGGTACCCCAGCGGCGCCCCATGAACCGCTGCTCACGTTTGGCCTGGATGATGCTCAGCCCCCGGCTGAGCCAAAGGGTTTCCATACGGCTGTCCCAGGTATAATCAGGCGCGATCACCGAGTTGACCGGACGGCCGAACGCGGACCGGAAAACCCCCAGGGCAAGATCCAGCTCAGCCGCTAGCTCGCCCAGCGGACGCCCCGGAGCCAGTTCACGGGCCTGTTCACTGCCGGGAAAGAGCATGATACCCCGGCTCGCGGCCAGGGACGCCAGCGGATTGTCCCGGGTGGCTGCCTTTCTGAGGTTCGGATCATAATGGTAGAGAGCGTGGAATTCCGGATACCACACCCCGGCCTCCATGGCCTGGGCCACGGACGCCGCCAGGCCCGGACGCCGATAGGCGGGAGAAAAATCCGGCCACAGATACCGGCGCCATTGCCACTGGCCGGCCTCCTTCTGCCAGGACAGGGACCCCAGGACATAGTTGGGCTGCAGGATCGCAGGCAGGCCGTCCCGGCCGCGCACTGAGGCCAGGATTTCCCCCAGATCCGCCACCATGGCGCTGTCCTCGAGCGTCGAGCCCCAGTAAACAGAGGGGAACCGGCCGGGGTTGAGCTCTTCCCTGTCGATGCCGTCGAGGGCATGGGCCCGGGGGATGAAGCCCGCCAGACCCCAGTCGTCGCTCTCGATGGCCACGCCACGGACATCCCGCCAGCTGACCTGCGAAACCTCCTGGCGGGCAAGGAAGCCGGCGGCCAGCAGGGCTCCCGCCAGCAGCCCCAGGATCCACCAAAAGCCTCTGGAAGCCGACGCCATGGTTCAGTCCCCTTTCCTTGTGATGCGCAACCACCAGTAATCGCCGTATTCCAATCCCTGGCCGGCAATGGATTTCAGCAGGCGCCTGGCCCGGCCGGTGGCCCGCCCCCCGGATCCGGACAGCATCCCCAGGACCGGCCCACGGTCGGGCCGGCGCAGATTCCGTTCCCTGCCCCACCGCACATCAAGGCCCCCCGGAAGGCCCTTGAGAGCCGGTTCCAGCGCCTCAGGCCCCACCAGGGATCCCCGCCCCCGGCCCGCGGCCAGGGCCAGGAAATCCTGCAGATCGGCGTAGTTGCGTCGTTGCGGGGTCGAACGATCAGGCAAATCCTCGAGGATATACAGGATGCCCCCTGGTCGGAGGGAGGCATACCAGTGCCCGAGAAAACCGCCCCCGGGGTCGGCCGGCAGCAAATGTCGGACCAGGTTGGCCGCCAGGATCAAGGCCGCGCTGCCTTCTGGCACGGGCAAGGCCCCGGCATCGCCCACGACATCCGTGCCCCTGGCCATGGCCCCGGCCAGGCGATCCACGCCCAGGATAGGCAGCCCCTCCCGCTCCAGCTTGGCACCCAGACGACCGTCTCCACAGCCGATGTCCAGACCGAAACCGGAAGCGGAGGCCAGTTGTTCAACGTCGGCCCGGAGGATCCTCGGCAGGGGGGTGAACGGCATGGTCCTTCCCGTCATCAGGTTCGAGAGGGTCGGCGCCGGGCAGCTGGTGCACCATGGTCCGGGAATCGGTGGTCCCTTCCCTGGGCAGCTCGGTGGCGTAGCCGGCTTTCTGACGCTCGGCCTGCAGGTCGATGATGTCCGCCACGTTGCGGCCGACCTGGTCGGTCATGATGTCGAGCCGGTCATCGAAACCCAGGGCATAGGAAAGCTCGGAGAACAGGTCCAGGCCGCGCTGCCTGTTCTGCAGGTGGCGCATGGCGCCCAGCTGGGCGGCCAACATCCAGGCGCCCAGCGCGGGCAGCCCCAGCCAGGCCTGGTCCAGATAATCGCTCAGCGCGAACAGGATGGTGCCGGCGGTCACCAGCAGCAGGTGCATGACCGCGCCCCGCGGGCTGAAACCCAGGCGCAGCAGGCGGTGGTGCAGGTGGAAATCATCCGCCAGGAAGATCGAGGTCCGCCGACGGTACCTGCGCAGGATGGTGGTGCCCGTATCCCATATGGGGACGATCATCGGCGCCAGCAGCACCGGCAAGCTCAGACCGACGCGCTGGCTCAGATTCAACATCAGGCTGGCCAGCATCAGCCCCATCCACATGCTGCCCGAATCGCCCAGGAAGATCTTGCGCGAGCTGATGTTCCAGTACAGGAAAGCCAGGGTGGCCCCGCACAGCGTCGCCGCGAAGAGGGTTGAGTAGAGCTCCCCCAGGGCCAGGGAAACCACGACCAGGGTCAAGGCGGCCAGGATGCTGATCCCGCTGGCCAGGCCGTCGAGGCCGTCGATGAGGTTCATGGAGTTGATGAAGCCCAGGTACCAGAACATCGTGAAGGGCCAGGCCCAGCCACCCAGGCTGAAGTCACCCAGGCCGGGCAGGGACACGGTGTCCATGCGCTGTCCGAAAACCATCAGCACCAGGATGATGATGATCTGGCCGTAAAGCTTCTTCTCGGCATGGATGCCGAAGCGGTCATCGCCGACCCCCAGCGCCAGGATCGCCAGACCCGCGCCGATGAGGATGCCCAGCCACGACCAGGGCAACTCGGTGTGCAGAATGACATTCTCGAGGAAGAACAGGGCACAGAAGAAGCTGATGAAGATGGCCATGCCACCGGTGCGGGGCACGGGTTCGCGATGGGGGCGACGGTAACCCGGTTGATCGACGATATCGGTCAGGAAACCGAGATTTCTGAAATGCGGCTGCACGAGCCAGGACATCAGAAACGCCGCTGCGAATCCCAGAACTGCTACAACGCCCAGATCCACGAATCCTCCCTGATCACACCGAGGCAGGGCACATCCGGTACCCTGCTAGGCAACTGCCTCCGCCCGGTCAAGTTATCCCAAGTAATACCCCCGGGCAATCAAAAAAACAAGGCTTCAATCCCCGGAGCCGAGGACCCGCCGGTAGACATCGCAGGTGGTCGCGGCGGTCCGCTCCCAGTTCCACTGCCTGACCCGCGACAATCCCGCCTCCCGCCGCCGGCGGTTCCCCCCTTCATCCCAGGCCAGATCCCCCAGCCCCCTGCTGATATCGCCGATGTCCTCGGGCTGCACGAAGACCGCCTCCGGTCCGGCCACCTCCCGCATGGCCCCCCGGCCCGACGTCAGGACCGGGCACCCGGCAGCCATGGCCTCGAGGATGGGGAAGCCGAACCCTTCATGCAACGAGGGGAAGACCAGCCCGGCCGCGTCCCGGTACAGCCCCCACAGCTTATCCGGAGGGCAATAATCCAGCAGCCGGAGGCGTCCGGTGGCCAGCAGCTTCCTGATGGCCCGCCGCAGAGGGCCGTCGTTCCACCCCTTGGCTCCGGCCAGCCACAGCCTGGGGATCTCCCGTTCACCCCGCCCCTGCTCCAGGCTCGCGGCGACGAACATCTCGTAGGCCGCCAGCAGCCGCTCCAGGTTCTTGCGGGGTTCGAGCGTGCCCACGAAGAGGAAATAAGGTTCCTCGGGGCCCGCGGCGGAATTCCGGTCGGCCGCCTCCAGCGGCCAGACCCACGATGGTGTTCCGAAGGGGGTGGTGTGCACCCGGTCGGCAACCGCGGGCAGAAACTTCCTCACATCGGCGGCGGTGCTTTCGCTGTTGGTCACGATGGCGTCCGCGGCGGCCAGCGACCGGGGCACCATCAGGTCGTAATAAAGCCGCCGGGAGGTCTGCAGGATCCCCGCATGGTATTTCCAGGCCAGATCGTGGACCGTGACCACCTTGCGGCAGGGAGCCCGCATGGGGACGACGAACTGCAGGCTGTGCACCAGATCCGCACCCAGCCGCCGGCACAGCCCGGGCATCCGGATCTGGGTAAAGACGGCCTTCTTGAAGGATCCCCCCCGGGCTCCGGGGCAGACCACGATTTCCCAGTGTTGCTCCCCCCGCAAATAGGCGAAGGGTTCGGCATGGGTGGCCAGCACGGTGAATTCCCAGCCGCGGTCCTCAGCCGCCAGGGCGTTCAGCAACTCCAGGATGCTGCGGCCTACCCCGGTGGGCCGGGGCCCCACCAGCAGACCATCGAGCACGATATGGGAACGACCTGCCTTCATGGTCGGAACCCCTCGGCTCCGGACAGCCGGTGCGCGCCGCCCACCCGCGTGGCGGCGATGAGCAGGCCCAGCGCCAGCCAGATGTGGGGCAGGTTGTACTGGGAAAATGTCAGCAGCTGCAACCAGACTCCGACGAACGCCGCCACCACCGCCACCACGAGCCTCACCCTCCATGAATCCCGACCACGTTCCGAGGCCACAGAGGCCTTGAGCTCCCGCCCGATGCGGACCAGAAGCATGACCAGCGCGGACAGCCCCAACACCCCTGTTTCGCTCAGCACCTCGAGATAGAAATTGTTGACCACCGGCCAGGTGAACTGGCTCTGCAGGCCCAGGGGGTCGACCAGCGCCGGGAAATGCCACCCGAACTGCCCCCAACCGATCCCGACGACAGGGCTGAGCAGGAAGGCTCGCCAGCCGGCCTGCATGCTGTAGAGGCGGGTGAGATTCGACCAGTCCCGGCTGGAGAAGCTCTGCAGCAGACGCCGCCACACCAGCCCGGGATCGCCCAGCAGGAAAAGGACAAGCCCCAGCAGCAAGACCAGCCCCAGCCCCTGAACCAGCAGCCTGCCGCTGACAAGCCACCTGCCACCGAGCCCGCAGCGGGCCCACAGGACGCCCGCCACCACAGCTGCACCGGCTGCGGCCAGCCAGGCCCCGCGCGACCAGGTCAGCATCAACAGGACCAGCAGGACACCGGTGGCCAGCGCCTCCTGCCACCGCGGCCAACGAGTCACCCACACCATGGGGATGGCCAGCAACAGGTAGTTTCCCAGGTACAGGGGCTCGCAAACGGTCCCCCGCAACCGGGCCACATCCTGCATGGCGTTGTCGATGTACAGATCACCGGATCCGGACAGGATGGATGGGTTGGAGGTGAAGATCCGGTCCAGCCCGGCGAACCAGCCAAGGCCTCCGTCATGGGCGGCGAGCTGCAGCCCGCCGTAGCAGGCCTGCAACAGGGCGCCTGTCACGATCAGGCGCGCCGTCCAGATCCAGCGCTCCTCACCTCTTGTCCACCAGGCCGCCCAGAGGGTGAATCCGAGCATGATCAAAAGCTGGACCGCTTGCTTGAGGAACCTGGCCGCCGCATCCTGCCAGGGCACCGGAGCGGGCGCGAGCACCAGGCCCAGGGCTGAGACGAGGACCGCGGCCATCACCACCAACCCCGCCGTCGGCACCGGTCCCGGCCGGAAGGCGGCGGGCCGCCCACCCCTGCGGGCCGCCCACCGCGCCGCGGCCACGGCCATGGCCAACCCCATGAACACCCAGGAAGGCTGCAGCCCCCCACCCCAGTCCCGGCCGGTGGCAAGCCTCAGCACCCCCACCCCCGCCCAGGGCAGGGTGAGCAGGGCGGCCGCGTAACAGCAGCGGAGCAGCCGGTCCAGAAATTTCATCGGCTGGTTTTCCGGGTTTGCAGACGGGCCCGGCGCATCAGGACCACGATCATGATCACGATGCCGGACAGGAAGAGGAAACCGGCCCGGGGATCGGCGACGCGGTGATCGGCGGCCGCAGCCTTCTGCGGCGGTGACCTGTAGCGCAGCTGCGCGCCGCGGATCTCCAGCTCACCATCGGCGACGTACAGGGACACGACCCCGTCGGTCAACAGCAGCGGCTGATCCACGCCGAACTCCCCATCACGGAATTCCAGGAACCCGGTCCCACTCTGGCCCCGCAGCGCGGCCCCGGTGCGCACGCCCAGATCCTTGGCCCCGAAAGGTTCCAGGGTCACCGAGTCCGGCAGCACGAGCTGCCCGCAATCCCAGACCAGCGAATGCTGCCCCGGGCCGGGACCCGCGGTTTCCTGGAAATAGCCGGTGGTGTCCCGGGCTGCGGAAATGATCAGATAGCCGGGCCTGCCCAGGGCATGATCGGCCACCGCGGCGTCGGGGGCGCCGGACACGGTGCCGACCGCCAGGCCGGCCGCAAGCTGGCAAGACACCAGCAAAATAAGCAATCGCTTCACGCTTTCTCCCCATCCGGTCCCGTCGCTACCGGGGATGAGACCCGGGGCATCACCCCTGGTGGAGTGCGCGCCGGAGCAAAGGGGCGAGCACTTCTTCCTTGCCCGCGGTCCAGGATCCCTGCGGGTTCCGTTCCAGGGCCTCCACACGGCAGGAAGCCCCGGCAACCCTGGCGACCGTACGGTATAGCCCCTGATGATCTGTGACAAGGGAAGCCTGCCCGGGGCGCGGGAAACGGGGCCGGGCCATGAGGATGACGGTGATGCGGCGCGCTCCGGCCAGCATGGCGATCCTGCCCAGGTGGACCGCCGCCCGGCGGCAAACCCGCGGCTCCGCCGCCACCACCCAGACCAGGTCTAGCCAGGAGGCAAGGCCCAGCACCCCCGCTTCCCCGGACCGTGCGGCGTCCTCCCGCCAGCCCAGGCTATGCTCCGGAGGGCACCCCAGGTTGCCGAGCACGAGACCCGCCTGCTCAACCTCGGTTTCCGGGCCGGGCTTTACGGCAGCCCGGAAACCGGTCAGGGAGCGCTGGACCTCGCGGGCTTCCAGGATCCGGACGCGGCGGCTGACGGGACCGGGCAGGACCAGGCGGCCGGCACCCTCGTCGCACCACAGGTCCGCCAGATCGGCGCCCAGACGCGCGGACAGGGAATCATCCTCCCATGCGGCCACCAGCACCCGCGCGCTGGATGCAGGCGCGGCCAGCCGGCCACCCAGGAAATGGTGGGCGATCGCCCCGATGTCGCGGCGCTCCCTGCCCTTGCCCTGGGGACGGTTCAGGTCACCACCACCAGGCTGTTGGCACCACCGAACTCGTTGGGCACCGTCTCGATATTGCCGGGATCCGGCAGCCATTTCCCGTCGACGATGAAACGGTACTCGTGCTGCCCGCTCCCGATTTCCAGCCGGCATTCCCACACCCCGTCCGGCCGTCTGGTCATGGGCAGGCCGCTGGTGGACCAGTCGCAGAAATCCCCCGTGACGGCAACGCTCTGGGCGAGGGGAAAATCGGCCTCGAACAGCACGCCCTCGTTAACGATCCGCGGTCCGTGCAGCAAGGAATGCCAGCGGTCAGCAGCCGTGAATGCCAGCTCGGTTTCCTGGCGCAGCAACGCGGCGGCCAGCGCCCGGAAATCCGCCGCGCCACGGGATTCCCCATCGTACCGCACCACGGGGACCCCCTGGCCGGCCGCTTCCTTGAAGCGCACCGTGTGATGGATGATCACGTCGAGCAGCTCCTGGCCGCACTCCTCGTCCAGTTCGGCCATGATCTTGCGCACGAACAGGGGTCGGGTGTCGAAATCCGACATCAGGACGTGGGGGACGAGGTCGTGGCCGCTCTGCTCCCGCAGCACCGCCAGGGTCTCGCGCATCTTGCGCAGGGCCTGCAGGCTGTAGTAGCTGGGGTCGACCGGCACGATCACCTCTCCGCTGGCCAGCAGGGCGTTGAACGTCAGCAGCCCCACGCTGGGAGGGCAATCGATCAGGACGTAGTCATAGGGCATGGCGCTGCGGCGCAGTTTGTCGCGCAGGCGGCGGTCTTTCTCGGGGTCACGGGCCAGTTCCTGCTCCACGGCGCTCAGCTCGATGTCCGCGGGTACCAGGTGCAGGGTCGGCTCCACCTCCAGGAACACATCCTCCACCAGGATATCGGAAGTCAGGTAAAGATCGTAGGTGCTGAGGGAGAAATCCCTCTCCTGGATACCGAACGCCAGGCTGGCGTGCCCCTGGGGATC
>JANTFX010000096.1 GCA_024763215.1 Candidatus Krumholzibacteriia bacterium
GAATAGCCCGTATCAACCATCATGTCGATGCGGCCGGACTCCAGATTGTCCAGGTCTTCCTGCCATGATCCCCAGACCCACGTCACGTCCCAACCATGACGCCGGGCCAGGCTGTCGACCAGGTCGGCCCAGAAACCGGCCATGGAACCGTCGGTGGCACGAAAGATCTTGGGTGGGTTGTCATAAGCCCCCACCCGCACGGCCCGCCCCGCACGAGCAAGCGAAGGATGCCAGGCGCCCAGCACCAACATCAGGGCCAGCCCGTACCCCAGCACGGCCAATTTCAGGATGGAATGGGTCTTTTTCATGAGGCCACCATAATGCTCCCATATCGGACTTCGTGCAAGGCATTGACCGTCCCTGAGGTTTCGTTCATGATTCCTATCCCTGCAGTGTTGACCCTCAGTTCCCGGAGGCTCCCATGAAATCCGTTCTCCCCCTGTTGTTGGCCCTGCTGCCCGTAGCAACGGCCTCGGCCCAGGTCTGTGACGTCAGGCAGATCCCCGCCCAGGAATCATTCGTCACCCAGGACAGCCTGTTCTGCGAGGTCACCGAGCTGCCGGCCGGTTTCGCCCAGGGCGTGGTCAAGCTCGGCGCCGCCTTCGCGGTGACGGACCGGCACGAGGACAAGATCATCTTCTTCGACCGCAAGGGGCAACGGGAGCGGACCCTGGAGTACCCGGCCTACGAACCTTCGGCCCTCGCCTGGGACGGCAAGCTGCTGGTCAGCGCCGACCGTGAGAACGGTCGCATCTACTTCCTGGAGCCAGGGAGCGGCGAATGCGTGCGGACCATCGAATCGCCCCTGACCCCGGTGACCGGCCTGGCCTGCGACACCGAGGGCCGCGTATGGGTCGCCGCAAGCGGCGCCGACGAGCTGCAGCTGATCGACCCCCTGGACGGCACAACCCTGGCGTCGGTGCCCTCGCCGGCGCCGAAGATCTCGGCCCTGGCCTTCGACGGCAACGGCTACCTTTGGGCCGCCGACAGCGCCCAGGACCGGATCTACCTCGTGGATATCCGCACCGGCTACACCATCTTCTACCTGAAGGCCCCCGGGCCCGTGGTCAGCGGCCTGTGGCTGGACGGCCGCACCCTCTACGCCACCGACTACCAGACCGACAAGCTGTACCGCTGCGAGGTCTACGACCTGGCCGGCAAGTGCGTGCGCTCGCAGGCCCGGCGCGGGCAGGCCACCTTGTACAGCGAGGTGGAGAACCTGGGCCCGGGCGAGATCACCGCCGGCACCATGGTTCTGGCCATCCCCACCGACGGTCCCAACCAGGATCTGGATCAGGTCGTCTGGACCGACGGCGCCCGGCGCGAAAAGGACCAGTGGGGCCAGGAGGTGGCCGTCTACGAGCTGGGCCATCTGTCTCCGGGGCAGAAGAAATCCGTCCGGCTGACCGGGACCGGGACCTTCTACCGCATCTCGACCAAGATCTATCCCCACCAGGTGGGGGGGCTGGACGAGATCCCCGCCGACATCGCGAAGAAGTACCTGGCCGACGCGGACAAGTACCGCGTCAGGAGCGATTACATCCAGGACAAGGTCAAGGAGATCGTCGGCGACGAGACCAACCCCTACTTCAAGGCCCGCAAGCTGTACGATTTCCTCATCGGGCGCATCAACTACCAGATGGTCGGTGGCTGGGACATCGCCCCGACGGTCATCGAGCGCGGCACCGGCTCCTGCTCCGAGTACACGTTCTCCATCGTTTCGCTGTGCCGGGCCGCCGGCATCCCCGCGCGCTACGTGGGCTGCATGGTCCTGCGCGGCGAGGACGCCTCCATCGACCGGGCGTACCACCGCTGGGCCGAGATCTACCTGCCGCGCATCGGCTGGATCCCCGTGGACGTCAACGCCGGCGACCGCGAGTGGCAGGGCGACCGCTGCTTCTGGTTCGGCGGCATCCAGAACCGCTTCCTGATCACCACCCGGGGCGGCGGCGACTCGCGCTGGCTGCACTGGGGCTACAACGTGGAGACGGCCTATCGGACGCAGGGCAAGGCCAACGTGCGCACCGAGGGATTCGCGGAATGGGACGTGGTGGGCAGATAATCCCCCACCAACACATCCCACCACTGCGATGTTGACAAGGCTGGAACCTGCATCCATCGTTGGAACCTGATAACCGCGTGGGTTGTTCGACCCCCGGCAATTCGATTTCCGGGCGGTAACGATTGGTCATATCAATGACGACCGGACGCAAAATCCTGAGCGTGGCGCTGGCCCTGACCATCTGGGGTCAGGCCGTGGCCGTGGATTACCTGCACCATCATCTGGTGACGGGCATACCCGGCCAACCCTCTCTGCCAGGCGTTGTCCAGGCCGGTACGGCAGGGCCCACCCTTCTGGCTTCCTGCGACCCCGCTCCCATGCACGGTGAAGCCACCTGCCCATTCTGCCTGTTCCTGCAGAATTTCCACGGCCAATCGGCCGCCCCGGCCTTCAGTGGTTCCTGCGCAATCTACACGCCCGAGGTACCGGCTGCCCTGCCTGCCTCCGCACCACAACCTGGCCATCTGGACCACGCCGGCCCCCGCGCTCCTCCTGAGCTTCAGGCCTGATCACAATACCCACAGTGAATCATTCCTGAACCATGGCAGCGGCCATGCGCCGGCGTCATGAACGGAGGTCAAAAAACATGAGAAATTTTGTAGTTGTTTCCGTGGTGTTCCTGGTGATCCTGGCAGGCCTTGCCGGACCCGGCCGGGCCAGCGCCCAGAACCCCACGCCCGACCAGGAACTCCAGAATCTCCGGCAGGCGGCCGCAGCAGCGGCTGCCCAGCAAGGGTCAGAGGCCTCGAAACCGGCCGAGACCATCTTCAAGGCCGGCTCCCTGGGCCTGCAGAAACTCAATCCCGAGCTCAGCGTCACCGGTGACATGCTGGGTATCTACCAGGACGGGAACGACGATCTTCCCGCCTGGGACACCACCTTCCGGACCATGGCCCTGCACTTCGAGGCCTATCTGGACCCTTACTCACGCTTCAAGGCGGCCATCCCGTTCTCGGACGAGGGATCCGAGCTGGAAGAGGTCTACTTCACCCGTTTCGGATTCCTGGGCCCGGTCAACCTGACCCTGGGCAAGTTCAAGCAGCAGTTCGGCATCGTCAACCGCTGGCACAAGCATGCCCTGGACACCTTCGACTACCCCCTGGCGCTGCGCATGATCTTCAGCGACGAGGGCCTGAACGAGACCGGCGTCTCCTTCGACACGGATTTTTCCGCCCTCGGGATGGTCAACGGCCTGACCGTCCAGGTCACCGACGGCGACAACCCCGCACTCTTTGCAGGCAATGCCAAGAACCGGCCCGCCATCCTGGCCCATTACAAGCTGTACCGGGACCTGTCTCCAAGCACGTACCTGGAGCTCGGCGGCTCGGGCCTGTTCGGCTGGAACGACACCTGGGAAGTGCGTGACAACCCTGCACAGGATCCGGTTGTGATCACGGACCACCGGCTCAACACCAACGTGTACGGATTGGATTTGAATCTGCTGTGGGAGCCCACCAGCAACATGCGCTACCGCAATTTCCAGTGGCGCAGCGAGGCCTATTTCCTCGACAAGGAGATCCTCACTCCGGATGGGTCCGGAACCGACCACATCAAGCCCTGGGGCTTCTACTCCCTGGCCCAGGCCAAGGTCTCGCGCACCATCGAACTCGGTGCACGCTACGACTACTACGAACCCGAAGCGCGTGCCTACGCAGGCCTGGAAGACGCTCCCTTCACACCGGACCAGGTCGTCGCTGGAGACAGTCCCGACCGCTGGATGGCCAGCGGCTGGGTGACCTGGTGGCAGAGCCCCTTCGTGAAATTCCGCGTCGGCTACTCCCACGAAAGCGGAGACGAGACCGGACCCGACATCGACTCGGTGGCCTTCCAGATGGTCTTCGCCGCCGGTCCCCACAAGCACGAGCGCTACTAGGAGGTAACCTCATGAAGAAGCTGATCCTGCTGGCGGCGCTGCTGGCCGTCACGGCCGGCCAGGCCCTGGGAGCCATGGACGGCAAGAAGCTGAACGTCGTCACCACGCTGCCCGACTACCGCGTCCTGACCCAGGCCGTCGGCGGCGACCGTGTCGTCGTCCACTACATCGTGCGCGGCGACCAGGACGCCCATTTCATCCGGCCCAAGCCTTCGTTCGTGACCATGGTGCGCCAGGCTGACGTGCTCATCGCCACGGGGCTCGACCTCGAGCTGTGGCTGCCGACGGTGGTCAACAAGTCGGGCAATACCCACGTCCGCAGCGGCCAGCCCGGCTACGTGGCCGTGGCCCAGGGCATGGACCTGCTGGAAAAGCCGGCGGTCATGTCCCGCTCCGAAGGGGGCGTGCACATCTATGGCAACCCGCACTTCACCAGCGACCCGATCAACATGAAGACCGTCGTGCGCAACATCACCACCGGGCTGATCACCAACGACCCTGCGGGTCGGGATTATTTTCTGGCAAACCGTGACCGCGTTCTGGACCGCCTGGACCGCAGCCTGTTCGGCGGCGACCTGGTGGATATCCTCGGCGGGGACACCCTCTGCGAAATGGCGTCCAACGGGACCTTGATCGACTTCCTCAAGGCGCACGATTACCGGGGCCGACCCCTGCTCGATATCCTGGGCGGCTGGCTGGGCCGGATGCTGCCCCTGCGCGGAACCGAAATCGTCACCTACCACCGCAACTGGGTGTACTTCCAGCACCTGTTCGGGCTGGTGGACGCGGGCACCATCGAGCCCAAGCCCGGCATCCCGCCCTCGGCCAAGCACGTCGCCGAGCTGGTGGATCAGATGAAGGCCCGCCAGGTCAAGCTGCTGATGGCCGCCAACTACTTCGACGAACAGAAGGTCAGAACCGTGGCCAAACGCGTCGACGCCGCCCCCGTCATCGTGCCCATGTACGTCGACGGCGCACCGGGCACCGGCGACTACTTCAAGCTGGTGGACTACTGGGTCGACCACCTGCTGACGGCAGCCCGGGACAAGGGGCTGCTCGCCTCCGCGCCAGCGGGCGAGGCGTCCCGATGAGCGATTTTCTGGGGTTCTTCGCCGTCCAGATCACCCTGATCGCGGTGGTGCTGGTCCTGCACACCTACCTGGGGCTGCACGTGATCCGGCGCACCTTGATCTTCAGCGACCTGGTGCTGGACCAGTTGGCCGCCTTCGGGGCCATGGTGGGCATCGGGCTGGGCATCCGCTACGGGACCAGCGGTTCCTACTGGCTTTCCCTGGGGGCGGTGCTCATCGGCTCGCTGCTGCTGGCGGTCGCCGTCCCGCGGGACAAGCGCATCCCGCGGGAGGCGGTCATCGGCATCCTGTACGCCATGGCCCTGGTCATCTCCCTGCTGCTGGGCGACAAGCTCAGCGGCGGGGGGGACATGGTGACCAAGACCCTGGCCGGCGCCATGCTGTGGGTCAACTGGCCCCTGGTGATCGTCACCGCGGCGGTGTACATCCTGCTGGCGGCATTCCACTACCTGTTCCGTGCCAAGTTCATCGCCTTGGCCGACCCCGGCAGTCGGCTCAAGCGGCGCCGTATGTGGGATTTCCTGTTCTTCACCACCCAGGGCATCATCACGGTGCTGATCGTGCCCATCGCCGGGGTGCTGTTGGCCTACGCCTTCCTGATGATCCCGGCGGCCATCGCCACCATGTTCGTGCGCGGCTGGCTCAAAGCCGTCTTTTTCGGTTGGAGCGTCGGGTTGGCCGCATGCATCCTGGGCCTGACCGCCTCCTACCACTGGAACCTGCCCTATGGCCCCAGCCTCGTCCTGGCCATGGGCGCTTTCTTCATCATCGCCGTCATCATCCGTTCCATGCTGCCCCAGGCCCAAGGAGCAGGGGGAGGTTGCACCTCATGACCGACCTGATCATCATGGCGGCTCTGCCGTTTCTGGCCTGCCTGGTCATGCTCTCGATTCTGGGCTACGTGGGTCTGCATGTCCTCAAACGGGAGGTGATCTTCATCGACATCGCCCTGGCCCAGATCGCCGCCGTGGGCGCCATCGCCGCCCATGTCATGTACGGAATCCATGAGGATTCCCTGCCCGCGCAGTTGATGGCCCTGGGCGCCACGCTGCTTGCGGCCGCCTTCTTTGCGGTCATGCGGCGCAAGGTGAGCGTCATCCCCCTGGAAGCCATCATCGGCGTGAGCTACGCCATCGCGGCGGCCGGCGCGCTGTTCCTGGTGGGCATCGGAACCGGTGGGCATTCCCATATCCAGGACATGCTTTCCGGCAGCATTCTGTGGGTCACCTGGCACGACATCCTGGTCAGCACCTTGATACTGGCCGGGGCCGGGGTGGGTTTCTACCTGTTCCGCAAGCCCTTCCACGCCATATCCGACGACTACGAAGGAGCCGCAGCAGCGGGGGTCAACACCTTATTGTGGGATTTCCTGTTTTACGTCCTGGTAGGCGTCGTCATCACCACCGTCGTGCGCATCGGCGGGGTGGTGCTGGTGTTCTGTTTCCTGATCATCCCGGCCACCGTGGCGACCATGCTGGTCTCCGGCTGGGGCCAGCGCCTGCTGCTGGCCTGGCTGACAGGAGCGATCGCGGCGGCGGTGGGCCTGGGATTCTCCTCCCGGTTCGATTTCTCCGTGGGGCCGGCCATCGCCCTGTGGCTGGGCTTGGCCATGGCCCTGGCCGGAGTGGGCAATAGTCTGAGAACGAGATCCCGGCGGAAGGTTCCCGGTCCTCCTGGAGGTTGAAAAATCATCCAGGCACCGAAACCTGCAGAATCCTGCAACAACTGGCCTGAAAAGCACTTAACAGGCCGGGAACGCAGCTCCGGGACCAAAATCGTGAAATACTGTGCAATTCATCCGGTTTTTTTGATATTGTTTGACCCAACATCGGCTCCTAGTGCGCCTTGAACTTCATCGAAGAGAGCCTGGATTACGGTCATGCAACCGAGGCACGGCAACTTCCCCCATAGGATCCTTTTTGCGACAGGCATGGTCCTGCTGGCCATGGCCGTTGGCGGAACCATACCCGCCCACGCGGGAGAAATTGCCGGGCTGACCTCTCCCCCGGCCGACTGGCCCCAGTCCTGCATCATCGAAGGCGGTGCATCGGCAGCGACCATGTCAAGCATGCCGGTGACCGCCAGCGGTATGCCCGTGCCCGACGCGCGCCAGGAAATGATCGATGTCCAGCACTATGACCTGAAGCTCGAGGTCATCCCCTCGACGGCGTGGATCGGGGGGACCACCACCCTTTTCTTCGTCGTCAAGGACCAGCCCGTCTCCCAGATCGTGCTGGATTTCCGTGACAATATGACCTGTTACACGCCGAAACTCATCTACCCCTATGAGGCGGATCTCTACTACTACCACAAGGACGACCAGATCGTGGCCTCCCTGCCCACGCCCCTGGACCCCGGTCAGGCCGCCGAACTCAGCATCAATTTCCTGGGCAACCCCGAACCCGAGGGCCTGTTCGGATTCCGAACCGACACCACCGACGCCGGCAACCTGGTCACCGCCACCGTCAGCGAACCCTGGAGCGCCCGATCCTGGTGGCCCTGCAAGGACGACCCCGCCGACAAGGCTTCATTCACCAGCCAGATCCGCGCGCCTCTGGACATGACAGCCGTCTCCATCGGCCGGCCCACCAGCACGGGCGCCGGCACGAGCTCGTGGTCCGAGCCCAACCCCGTTTCCACCTACCTGTTCAGCCTGGCCATCTCCCAGTACACCGAACTGGTCGATCAATACCTGGGTAGCGCCGGCAGCATCCAGCTTCACCACTACGTCTTCCCCGAGGATGCCGATGACGCCGAGGCCGATTTCGCCGTCCTGCCCGACATGCTGGACTTCTGCGGCGACCTCTTCGGGCCCTACCCCTTCCCCAACCAGAAATACGGCATGGTCGAGTGCAAGTGGGACGAGGCCATGGAGCACCCCACGGCCGTGACCTGGGGCGATGTCCTGATCACGGGCACGGGGCAGTTCGAGACCATCATCGTCCACGAGCTTTCCCACCAGTGGTTCGGCAACCTGATCACCCCCGTCGACTGGACCCAGATCTGGCTCAACGAGGGCTTCGCCACCTACACCGAGGCCCTGTGGGCCGAGCACAAGTGGGGCTCCGCGGGGTTGTTCAGTTTCATGGGCACCCACAACTACGGTTTCGGTTACGGGTGGGACACCCTGGTCAAGAACCCCGCGGTCTCGGATCCCACCTACTTCTTCAACGCCATCCCCTACAACAAGGGGGCGTGGGTCCTGCACATGCTGCGGCGGTGGCTGGGCGATGACGATTTCTTCACCTCCCTGCGCGCCTACCTCGACAACCCGGACCTGCGCTACGGCAACGCCACCTCCGCGGATTTCGAGGCCGCCTGCGAGGAAGTTTCCGGGGAGGATCTCGGCTGGTTCTTCGACCAGTGGCTCTACCGCAACACCCACCCCATCTACCGCATGGGCTGGCACAACGACTGGCAGGACGGGGTCAACCGGCTCGCGGTGCAGCTGCAACAGGTCCAGATCCCGGACCCGGTGTATGGCAGCCAACCCTACAAGGTCCAGGTCGATTTCCGGCTCGTGGGCGCTGGGCTGGACACGACGGTCACGGTCATCAACGACCAGCTCGACCAGACCTTCACCTTCGACCTGGGCACCGACGTGACCGAGGTCGTGCTGGATCCCGACCGTTGGCTGCTGCACGGGGTGGACGACAACCCCCTGGCCCCGGCGCTTCCGGACGCCGGCGGCCCGCTCACCCTGGTCTCGGCCTCCCCCAACCCGTTCAACCCCCGTTGCCGGATCCGCTGGCAAACCGCCACCGCCACCCGGGACCGGATCGAGATCTTCGACATGAGGGGGCAACGGATGGTCTCGCGGCAGCTCGCGACGGCCGAACCCGGCCCCCGCGAATACCTGTGGGACGGCACCGACGCCGCCGGCCGGCCGCAACCATCCGGGCTCTACATGTACCGGATCACGAGCCGGGGCGCGGACAAGGATGGCCGCCACGGCACCTGGCGGCTGCAGGGCAAGATCACAATGGTGCGGTGATCATTTCACGATAATGACGCCGCCATTCGCCACGGAATCCCCATTCAGATTTACCCGGTAGAGATAGACCCCTGACGGCAAGGCGCGCCCCCGGGTGTCGGTCCCGTTCCAGGGAACCTCATGACGGCCCGCAGCCAGCGGCCGTGTCCCCGACTGCCACATGCGGCGGCCGGCCAGGTCGAAGACCTGCACCCCCACCGCACCGGACTGCCCGAGCACAAAGCTGATCCGCGTGCCGCCGTTGAAGGGGTTGGGCGCGGCCTTCAGTTCGCCGATCACCGCGGGTGGGGCACCCGGTCCGATCCCGACCCCGGACGGACCATCGATCTCCCGGATCCGGTCCACGGCCAGCCAGTGCCCGGCGAGGGTATCCGCATCCACCAGGTGCAGACGGACCTCCCGGCCGGTGAAGGCCGTCAGGTCCCAGATCCTTTCCTGCAGGGGGTAGCCGGGGAAGGGCTGCAGCCTGGCCAACTCCACCCCGGTGCCGGCATCGGTGACCGCGGCGTAGGTTTCGGCCCCGGACGCGCCGCAGTCGATCATCACGCCCAGGTAGCCGGTGCCCAGAATGAAGGGGCGCGACTCCATGGCGCCGACGGCATTTGCGGGCAGGGTGCCTCCCGGCTGCCCCACACCGCCGAGCGGCCCGCCGTAGTTCTCCAGGGTGCTGAACCAGCCGTGCCCCTGGGGGTACTGGGGCAGATCCCGGCGCAGCACGCCGTTGTCGCCGAAGGTCGGGGCGGCCGTGGCCGCCACCCCCGAGCGCACGGGCCAGTCGGCGGCCAGAGGGTCAGCGGCAAAGACCACCGGTGTCATGCCGCCGTCCTCGTACCGCACGCTG
>JANTFX010000097.1 GCA_024763215.1 Candidatus Krumholzibacteriia bacterium
GTGATCGAATTCGCGGCCACCCGCAAGGGCGAGCTGGCCAAGATGGACCAGAAGGGCGGGCGGACCTTCCTCGAATTCAGCATTCCCAGCCGGGGGCTGATCGGATTCCGCAGCCGCATGCTCAGGGCCACGGCCGGGCAGATCGTCATGCACCATCGCTTCCTGCAGTACGAATTCTTCAAGGGCGCCATCCCCGGTCGGACCACGGGCAGCATCATCAGCATGGGTGCGGGCAAGGCCGTGGCCTTCGCCCTGGACGGCCTGCAGGACCGGGGCACGTTCTTCGTCGACCCGGGGGAGAACCTGTACCCGGGGCAGGTCATCGGCGAGTACACGCGTGACGAGGACCTGGTCGTCAACGCCCAGAAGGCCAAGCAGCTGAGCAACATGCGGGCCTCGGGCAGCGACCGGAAGATGAAGATCGCACCGGCGGTCAAGATGAGCCTGGAAGAGGCCCTGGAGTACCTGAGGGTCGATGAATACGTGGAGTGCACCCCCGAATCCATCCGCATCCGCAAGTCGGTCCTGGACGAGAACGAACGCAAGAAGGCCGCCAAGCGCATGCGTTTGTCCGAACCTGAAAACTGACGGGGAGGCCGTCATGGTCCTGCTGGAATTCTCCATCTACCCCACCGACAAGGGGGAGAGCGTCAGCCCCTACGTGGCGCGCGTCCTCGAGATCGTCGACGACAGCGGCCTGCCCTACCGGCTGGGGCCCATGGGCACCACCCTGGAGGGCGAGTACGGCCAGGTCATGGCCGTGGTGGAGCGCTGCTTCGCGGTCCTGGCGGCCGACTGCAACCGCATCGCTTGCCAGATCAAGCTGGACTATCGCCGCGGCCGCACCGGCGGTCTTGACGGCAAGGTCGACAGCCTGCGGGCGCGGACCGGCCGCGACCTGCACACCTGACCATGCGCGTCGATCTGACCCCGCCCGGGTGGGCCACCCATCTGCTCAGCGACCTGACCGATTGGCGTCGCGAACCCCTGCCGGTGGCCGAGCTTCGCCCCTTCGACCTGCCGGACGACGCCTACTTCGAGTACGCCTGGCAGGACGAGAAGGGCGAGCCGCGGCCCGATCCCAGCAACGGCAACCCCCGCTTGAACCCCTGGTGGCCATATGCCTGCCATCTGGCCGGCCCCGCCTACGCTCCCGATCCTCATGCCGTCAGGGCCGCAGGTGTCCCGGCCCGCGGGAGGACCCTGCGCCTGGAACTGGAGTCGGGTCTGCTGGCGCAGAAGCGCCGGTTGCTGGTGTACTCGCCCGCCGGTTGCGCCGACAGGGAGTTGCCTCTGGTGGTCTTCCAGGACGGCAAGGCCTACTACGGGTGGGGGCGCGTGCCAGGTGTGCTGGACGCGTTGCTGGACGAGGGGGCCGTCGGCCCCGCCCATCTGGTGTTCGTGCCGCCGGTGGCGCGCAGTCGGGAATACGCCTTCAACCCGGTGTACCGCAGGTTCATCTGCGACGAGGTCATCCCCTTCGTGTCCGCCCGCGTGCACTGGACAGGCCGGGCGACCGCGTGGGGGGCCAGCCTCGGCGGCCTGCTCAGCGCCCAGCTGGCATGGGAGAGGCCGGACATTTTCGGGCGGGTGGTTGCCCAGAGCGGGGCGTTCCAGTTCAGCCCGGACATGGATTTCACCCGCCCTTTCGGGGGCGACGAGGCTTTCCTGCACCAGGTCCGTGAGCATCGGGCTCCCGTGCCGGAAATCCGGTGGTATCTGGAGTGCGGCACCCTGGAGTGGCTCCACCGGAGCAACCGCAATCTGGCCGAGGCCCTGAGGTCCCGCGGCACGGTTGCCGAACTGAAGCTGCGCCACGCGGGCCACAACTGGGTCAACTGGAAGAACGGCATCGCCTCCGGATTGCGCGCCGCTCTGGGCACTTGAACCGCCCTGGCCGTTGGCCTACAATCAGCGCGGGATTGGAAAATTTCGTCACCTTGCAGATCGTTCAACAAAGGATGACCTGACCATGCGCAAGATCACCCTGATGCTGATGCTCGCCTCGTTGCTGCCCGTCGCAAGCTCCGCCACCGCAGGATCCTCCGCCAAGATCTTCGGCAAGGGCGTTTCCGCCCCCGACACCGTGCTGATCAGCGACGTGCTGGCCCACCCCGACGCCTACGTCGGCAAGACCATCCGCGTGACGGGCACGGCCGTCGGAGTCTGCAAGCACCGGGGGTGCTGGGTGGCCCTGGCCTCGGACGTCGAGGGCGAGAGCCTGCGTGTGAAGGTCAAGGACGGTGAGATCGTTTTTCCGCCTGAGATCCTCGGCGAGACGGTCACCGCCGAGGGCACATGGACGTCCAACGTCATCACCCTCAAACCCGAAGAAGCCAAGCACGCCAAGAAACATGTGGCCGCAGAAGGCGGGGATAAACCTGCGTGTTCCGCCGAGGGCGGGACCTGCAAGACCGTGTATCAGCTCAGCGGCACCGGCGCCGTGGTCAGCGGCAAGTAGGCCGGCAGGTTGTCCACCTTTCGCCGTATCTGCCGTTTTCTGCATCGGGAGCTGGGCTTCTTGACCGTGGGGCTGACCCTGGTCTACGGGATCAGCGGCCTGGCTTTGAATCACGCCCACCACTGGGACGCCAATTACCGGCGCACCCGGGCCGAGCTGCGGATCGAGCCCGTGGGGACCGGCCCCACGCCCGAGATCACGCCGGTGGTGCTGGCCCGCCTGGCGGTCCCCGAACCGGTCAAGAACACCTGGCGCGCGGCCCCCGGGACACTCCAGGTATTCGTGGAGGGCGGCCAGTACGACGTGGATCTGGTGACGGGCAGGGTGATCCGCTCGGGCTTCGCCAAGCGGCCCCTGCTGTGGGATCTGAACTTCATGCACCTGAACTCGGGTAAGGCCCCGTGGACGGGCATCGCGGACGTCTACGCGGGTATCCTGATCCTGCTGGCGGTGACGGGGATCTTCCTGGTCAAGGGAAGCAAGGGGCTTGCAGGCCGCGGCGGCGTGCTCATGGCCCTGGGGTTCCTCCTGCCGCTCATCTACGCCCTGGTGATCCGCAGCGGGGGCTGAGGGCGCGGGCAGGTGGTAGTGCGCGGAGGCGGAAGGTGGACCCTTCCGCCTCTTTCGTCGGGACGCCCGCCGGTCTACTCGCCGTAGGGGATGGGAGGCGAATACCCCAGCAGCCTGGCGTATACCGCCAGGGAACCGCGGTGGTGGGCGGTGTGCTCGGCGATGGCCGCCACGATGGCGGCCCGGGGCTCGCCGGCCATGATGGGCCCATCGGCGATGGGCGTCATCATCTGTTCGGCCGACTGCTCCTTGAGGAAGGCGGCCGCGTCATCGACCGCTTTGGCCAGCATCGCCATGGCCGCGGTCAGGGATGTGACCTGGCGCACGGCCATGTGGTGGGCGGCGAAATCCAGATCGAACCCTTCGGGCCTGAAGCCCCCCTCCATGAACCAGTTGATGGTCTGGGCAACATGGGCCACCTGCTGGGCCACCGTGAACTGGCTGGGGGTGGGGGTGAATCCCGAATCCTCTTCCTTGAAGACGCTGCAGGTCCGGCTGAAGAATTGCAGGGCCTGGGTGATGGGAACCGCATAGGGGTTGGCGGCCATGTCATTGTCCTTCCGACGACGGGGTTTCGGCGCCGCTGTGCGCGCGCCTTGGCAACCAGATGGGCGCATTCTAAGCGCAGGCAAGGATGTTTGTCATGGCCAAAATCGGGGCTGATGCCCGGCCAGGATTGCTCCTTCGCGTGTAGATTTCCGGGGGAGAACCGGGCCAGCGGGCTGCGGGGGGTGGGGTTGCCTTGACTCCCATGGCGCGCCCATTTAGCTTACCCCCACGGATATCCCGGACGGGTTCAGGCCCGTCGCGGCATTTTTGCATCCCGTGCGGATTCCTCCGGCACGAGGATTCCGGTCGGCGCTACACCAGGAGACGGAAGTTTCATGTCAGCAATCATCGGCATCCGCAGGGAGGACAAGAACGAATGGGAACGCCGGGTACCTTTGATTCCTGATGATCTGGCCGCTCTGAAAAGGGAACACGGCCTGCAGTTCATCGTGCAGCCCTCGCCCATCAGGGTCTTCGACGACCAGGAGTACGCCGCCGCCGGAGCGGTCGTGCAGGAGGACCTGCAGGATGCCGACGTCATCCTGGCGGTCAAGGAGGTCCCCCTGGATCTGCTGGAGGCCAAGAAGACCTACCTGTTCTTCTCGCATACGATCAAGGGCCAGGCCTACAACATGCCCCTGTTGCAGCGGATGCTGGATCTGGGCAATACCCTCATCGATTACGAACGGATCACCGACGAGCAGAACCGGCGGCTGATCTTCTTCAGTTTGCACGCGGGCTATGCCGGCACCATCGAGACCTTGCGAGCCTGGGGCCTGCGTCTGCAGCACGAGGGCTTCACGACCCCCCTGGTGGACATCCGCCCCGCCTACGAGTACCGGGATCTGGAGGCGGCCAAGGAACACATGCGGCAGATAGGCGCGCGGATTGCCGCCGAGGGCCTCGGGGATTATCCCAAAACCGTGGTCATCGGCATTGCCGGCTACGGCAACGTATCGCGCGGGTGCCAGGAATTGCTGGACTGCCTGCCGGTCACCGCGTGCGAGGTCGAGGATCTGCCCGAGGCCGCGGCCGCCGAGCCGGGCGCCGCGGGCCCCCTGGTCAAGGTCGTGTTCCACGAGGAGGACATGGTCGAACCCCGCGCCTCCGAGGCCCAGTTCGTGCTGCAGGACTATTACCAGCACCCGGCCAATTACCGCGGAACCTTCGCCCGGCACCTGCCGCACCTGGACATCCTGATCAACAGCATCTACTGGGAAGATCGCTACCCGCGCCTGGTGACCCGCAAATGGGCGCGTGGCGCGTGGGACCAGGACCAGCCGCCGCGCCTGCGGGTGATCGGGGATATCAGCTGTGATATCGGCGGAGCGGTCGAGTTGACGGTCAAGGCGACCATGCCGGATGAACCGTGCTACGTGATCGATCCGTCCAAGATGGAAGAGACGCCGGGGGTTGTAGGCAAGGGCCCGGTGATCATGGCCGTGGACAACCTGCCGTGCGAGCTGCCCCGGGAATCGTCCCTCAGCTTCAGCCGCGCCCTGCGGGACATGGTGCCCGATCTGGCGCAGGCCGATTTCCATTCGGGTTTCGAAACCCTGCTGTTGCCTTCGCACCTGAAGAAGGCCGTCATCACCCACCGCGGTGAATTGACGCCGTCATACAGGTACCTCCAGGATTTCCTGGACAAGGCGGGCAAGTAGCGCAGCTCCCGGGGCTGCGTCGAAAGGACTCCCATGCAAAAAGTGCTGGTGCTGGGCGCGGGGAGGGTCGCCCATCCTCTGATCCGCAACCTGCTGGACCACGGCCTGGACGTCACGGTCACGAGCCTGGACCTGGAGGCCGCCACCCAGATGATTGCGGGCCATCCCCATGGCCATCCCCTGTTCCTGGATCTGGACGATGACGAACAGCTGTCCGGGCTGGTGGCCGCGACCGATGTCGTGGTCAGCCTGCTGCCCTACAACTTCCACCCCCGCATCGCCGGGGTCTGCCTGGAGCACGGCCGTCACCTGGTGACCGCGTCCTACGTCTCGGACGAGATGGCCGCCCTGGATGCCGAAGCCCGCGCCAAGGACCTGCTGTTCCTGAACGAGATCGGTCTGGATCCGGGTATCGACCACATGTCGGCCATGAAGATCATCGACGAGATCAAGGCGGGCGGCGGCAGGATCATCCACTTCCGTTCCTACTGCGGCGGCCTGGTGGCGCCCGAGGACAACGACAACCCCTTCGGCTACAAGTTCTCCTGGGCCCCGCGGGGGGTGCTGATGGCCAGCCTGAACCCGGCCAGCTACCGCAAGGACGGGCACCTCGTGGATGTGCCGGGCCAGGACCTGTTCCGGGACATGCATCTGGTGCGGGTCAGGGGGTGGGGGGATTTCGAGGCCTACCCCAACCGGGATTCCCTGCAGTACCAACAGATCTACGGCCTGGGCGCGGAGTTGCAGACGATCTTCCGCGGCACCCTGCGCAGCGTCGGCTGGTGCGACACCATGCACAACTTCCGGCGGCTGGGACTGCTGGATCGCGAGCCTCGCCCGGCCAAGGGCCTGACCTGCGCCGAGTACCTCGCCGGTCTGCTCGATGTACCCGCCGGCGGCGACCTGCGCCGGGCCGTGGCGACGAAGCTGGGCATCGCCGCCGAAAGCCTGCCTCTGTGCAATCTGGAATGGCTGGGCCTGATCTCGGACCGCCCGGTGGGGCACGAGGAGGTCTCGCCCCTGGATCTGCTGGGCGACATCATGCTGGAGAAGCTGGTCTACGGTCCCCACGAGAAGGATATGGTCGTGCTGTACCATGTCTTCAAGGCGCGTTTCGAGGATGGGGACCGCTACGAGCGGACCACCTCGACCCTGGTGGCCTGTGGCGAGGACGACGGAGACTCGGCCATGAGCCGCACGGTATCCTTGCCGGTGGCCATCGCTGTACGCCTGATCCTGGCCGGACGCATCCCCCAGCGGGGCGTGGTGCGGCCGGTGCACCCTGAGATCTACAACCCGGTCCTGGCGGAGCTGTCGGAACTGGGCATCGATTGCAAGGAAGAGACGACACCCCTGAAAACCTGATACGGGAGGGAAAGCTGTCATGGCTGCGAAAACCAAGAAGACGCACGGCGTCGCGAGCAAGAACCAGATCTTCCGGGCGCTGGGCCTGAAGGCGAAGATGAAGGGCGCCAACTGCGGCGGCGAGTGGTTCGCCGGCAGCAAGGACTACCTGGAGACCGTCAACCCGACCAACGGCGAGGTCCTGGCGCGCATCGAGCAGGCTTCGGCCGCCGATTACGAAAAGGTCATGAAGCAGGCCAGGAAGGCGTTCGCCGCCTGGCGCGCCGTGCCCGCGCCCAAGCGCGGCGAGGTCGTGCGGCAGGTGGGGCACGCCCTGCGCGAGAAGAAGGCCATGCTGGGCGCCCTGGTGAGCCTGGAGATGGGCAAGATCTACACCGAGGGCCTGGGTGAGGTCCAGGAGATGATCGACATCTGCGACTTCGCCGTGGGGCTGAGCCGCAACCTCAGCGGCCCGACCCTGCAGAGCGAACGGCCCAAGCACCGCATGATGGAGCAGTGGCATCCCCTGGGCGTGGTGGGCATCATCAGCGCCTTCAACTTCCCCGTCGCGGTCTGGGCCTGGAACACGGCCCTGGCCTGGGTGTGCGGCGATGCGACCTTGTGGAAGCCCTCGAGCAAGGCGCCGCTGTGCGCCATCGCCTGCCAGAACATCGTCAGCGAGGTGTTCCGGGCCAACGGTCTGCCCGAGGGCCTCAGCTGCGTGACCATCGGCCGCGGCAGCACCATCGGCGAACGGCTGATAAACGACCACGACATCCCCCTGGTCAGCGCCACCGGTTCGACCCGCATGGGCAAGCGCATCGGCGCCGTGGTGGGCGCGCGGCTGGGCCGCAGCATCCTCGAGCTCGGCGGCAACAACGCCATCATCATCTCGGACAAGGCCGATCTGACCGGCGCCCTGGCCAGCGCGTTCTTCGGCGCGGTGGGCACCGCGGGCCAGCGTTGCACCTCGACCCGTCGCCTGATCATCCAGGAGAAGGTCTACGACACCTTCCTGAAGAAGCTCATCGGCAACTACAAGCGGGTGAAGATCGGCGATCCTCTCGATCCGGCCACCCTCATGGGACCGTTGATCGACGAGGGCGCGGTGGCCGACTACGAGAAGGCCATCGCCGCGGCGAAGGAGCAGGGCGGCAAGGTGCTGTACGGCGGCAAGGTCATGAAGCCCTTCGGCGTGCCGACCTTCGTGCAGCCGACCATCATCGAGATCGAGAACAAGGCCCAGATCGTGCAGAACGAGACCTTCGCCCCGGTGCTGTACGTGATGAAGTACAGGAAGTTCGAGCAGGCCCTCAAGCTGCACAACGACGTGCCCCAGGGCCTGAGCTCGGCCGTGTACACCGACAGCGTCGGCGAGGCCGAGGCCTTCATGAGCTACCTGGGCAGCGACTGCGGCATCGCCAACGTGAACATCGGCACCAGCGGCGCCGAGATCGGCGGGGCCTTCGGCGGCGAGAAGGAGACCGGCGGCGGCCGCGAGTCGGGCTCGGACGCCTGGAAGATGTACATGCGGCGCCAGACCAACACCATCAACTGGGGCGGGGAGGTCCACCTGGCCCAGGGCGTGGAGTTCAAGGCCTGAGTACCCGGCTTCTGCCGCTTTGCGCGGCGGCCCTCCCCGGTCAATCCGGAGAGGCCGCCGCGTTTCCGCTGGCAGATACCCCACCGATGCGTTAACCTGCGCTGATGATGGAACTTCCACACCAAGCCAGCGCCGCCGAGGCTGCGGTCCGCTTCAGCGGCTTCGACCAGCTCATGCCCCACCGGGTGCAGGAGATCCTGCTGGTGGCCAGCATGTACGACGCCTTCACCCTCGAGGAGGGGGGGCGTCTGACCGAGCTGCTGCTGGGCGAATACCGCGAGCTGAACCTCAGCTTCCCGCCCTTCGTGACCCGGGCGTCCACCGGGGAAGAGGCCTTGCGCCTGATCAGCACCCGCCCTTTCGACATGGTGGTCACCATGAGCCGCCTGGGGGACATGGACGCCACGGTGCTGTCCCGGCGCATCAAGGAGGAGAAGGGCGACCTGCCCGTCTTCAGCCTTTCGTTCAACCCCCGGGAGCTGCAGCATCTGCAGGAGCTCGACAAGCAGGGCAGCATCGACCGGTTCTTCCTGTGGAACGGGGACGTGCGCCTGCTGCTGGCGATCATCAAGTACTGCGAGGATGCGCGCAACATTTCCCACGACACGCGCTACGGCGACGTGCGCTGCATCCTGCTGATCGAGGATTCGGTCCGCTTCTATTCATCCTATCTGCCGCTGCTGTACACCGAGGTCCTCGAACAGACCCAGTCCCTGATGGACGAGGGCCTGAACATCAGCCACCGCCTGCTGCGCCTGCGGGCCCGGCCCAAGATCCTGCTCGCCTCGACCTTCGAGGAAGCGTGGGAGATCTACGGCAATTACAAGGATTACCTGCTGGGGGTGATCTCGGACGGACGTTTTCCCTGGCAGGGGCAGTTGCGGGCCAACGCCGGGCCGGAATTCATCCGGCGGGTCAAGTACGTCGATCCCCATACCCCGGCCGTCCTGCAATCGACCAACAGCGAGCTGGCCGCGGTCGCCGCGGAGATCGGGGCGGGGTTCATTCACAAGCATTCGCGCAAGCTGCTGCAGGAGCTGCGGGCGTTCATGCTGGAGAACTTCGGCTTCGGTGATTTCGTGTTCCGGGACGAGGACGGCAACGAGCTGGGGCGCGCGCGCGACCTGCGCACACTCGAGGAGCTGCTCGAGACCGTTCCTGCCACCTCCATCAAGTACCACGCCTCCCACGACCACTTCTCCAACTGGCTGCGGGCCCGCACCGAGTTCACCCTGGCGGACATGCTGCGGCCGCGGAAGGTCACCGAGTTCCCGGACCTGGAGGATCTGCGGCGTTATCTGATCCGATCCATCAGGACCTTCCGCACCGAGAGCCGCCTGGGCATCGTGGCCGATTTCTCGCGGCGGACATTCGACATCAGCAGCCCCTTCGTACGGATCGGCGGCGGTTCCCTGGGGGGCAAGGGCCGGGGG
>JANTFX010000098.1 GCA_024763215.1 Candidatus Krumholzibacteriia bacterium
GGGCTCCTGTCCGCCTGTTACAACGCCATGTCCCCCAACGAGGTGAACTTGGCCAACCCGGGTGCGGTCCTGGACCGCTCGATTCCCATTGCGGCCCTGGATTACGTGGTGGGCGATCTGCATGATCCGGCCGAAATGGCCAAGCTGGCCCGGGCGGATCTGCTGATACTCAGCGCCTGGCAGTTCTGGGAGTCGGACAAGGAACTTGCCCTCATCCGGCAGGCCAACCCGGACATCAAGATCGTAGCCTATTTCAGCGTCAAGGCCATTCAGGACCAATGGGCCACAGCCCACGAGGGGAACTACACCTGGCGGCTATACCATGCCGCCCAGCCTTTCCTCGCCCGAACCACCACCGGAGATACGGCCTCCGATTGGTATGGCAGTACCCTCTTCAACTTCACCGACCCAGCCGCCCGCGCGGCCATGCTTGACATCTTCGAGGAGTATCAGACCATCAGCCCCAATCATTTTGACGGGGTGTTCTGGGACTATTTCTCTCCGACCCTGTGGGTGCCGGACGACATCCGTAGCGAAACTGGGGATGCCGACTTTGATGAGGACGGCATCGGCCACTGGGACGATCCGGATGAGATCGATCTTTTCCTGCGTAGCCAGGAAGCCTGGATCGACGAGATGCGAGCCCGCATGGGAGAGGATTTCATCCAGATCGCCAACGGAGTACGCGCCCTCAGGGATTCGACATTCGCCGCCAAGGTGGACGGGATGTTCTACGAGGATTTCCCCAACCAGGGCTTCTACGGCCGGCCACCCTTCGAAATGGCCCTGGACCCGACGGTTCCCAACAATCTTTGGGCTGCCCACAACTGGCCCCGCACGCGGAACGGTGGTCCGTGGCTGATCCTGTCGCATATGCGTTCGGGCGGGGTCTTCTTCGGGCCTGCGCCGGACTACACAACCTATCAGATCGATGCGGACGACCTGACCCGCGCCGTGGCCATGCTGACCGACGCGACCGCCATCACGTACGAGACCTTCGATGACCGATCGGCCGGGGTCCCCGCCAAGGAATACAATCTCGGCGAGCCCCTGGGCGGGGTCACCATCAACTATCCTGTCTATACGCGGGAGTTCGAACGGGGGCGTATCGTGCTTACCATGCGCAATGGAGCCTACCCCTTCCCCTTCGACTTCGAGGTCTACAAGGGCGACCAACTGATCGACCAGTCACCCTACTTGGCCGCCGACTGACCCGCGACGGCTGCTCCTACACCCACTCTTCCAGCCACCTGGTGCCGTAGATCTGCTTGGGGAAGATCCGTGGCACCAGCCCGTACAGGAACTGGCGTAGTTTGAGCGCGAGGTGGTTGGCGTCGTGGCAGCCGCAGACGGTGCGCAGGTAGCTTTCGAGGGTGTAGATCTGGATCTCCACGGGGTAGCGGTAGGGGGTGCCGCCGTCGCCGCACAGGATGTCCACGTCCCCCTTGAAGACCTTGTAATGCTTGCTGCTGTAATCGTTGAGGATGCTGCCGTCGGGCATGTCCTGCAGCGTGTCGGTCACGTTTCGCCAGCCCAGGGGGGCGCCGATGCACGAATCCAGCAGCCCCAGCAGGTCGTTCAACGCGTCGTTGTCGTTGACGATGAACATGGCCCCGATGATGTCCCCGATCTCCTGGGGGTTGTTGATGCCCTTGCGGATCATCTTGGACAGGATCGAGCCGCTGGTCTGCTGGCGCATGTCCCCCCAGCGCAGGTGCTCGACGACCTGGTGGCGTCCGTCGATGACCTCGAAGCTGATGGGGTTGACCGCGCGCTTGAAGCGGCAGTTGTAGTACAGGATGTCCAGGGAGATGGTGCGGCCGCCCAGGTCCTTCTCGACGAAGGTGGAGCGGAACCGCCAGCGCTGATCGTCGGGGCCGGCCTGGGTGGAGTACTGGATGTTGTCGCCGTCGTCGCTCAGGCGGAAGCCGATGCTCATGTCGTGGATCTGCTTGGTGTGCTTCCAGATCCCCTCGTTGAGCAGGTTCTCCAGGTAGCTCTTGTGTGCCGGCCCGTCCTGGATGTCGCGCGTGTGGTCGATCTGCAGCAGCATCTGGGCCAGGTAGAGCTTGCGCCGCGCCTCGTAGCGGACGCGTTCGCTGTCGCCGTAGAAGGACAGCCCCATGAGGTCGCGCATGTCCCGGGTGGAGGTCACCACCGCCTGGGGGGTGACCTGTCCGCGGGACTGATGGGGAAGCAGGTCGATGGTCGAGGCGATGTAGACGTCGGCCTCGCTCAGATACTCGGCGGCCTCTCGTTTCAGGGCCTCGAGGGTGGCCTGTTCCGCCCGCCGGGAATCCACCGGATGGAACAGGCGCGCCAGCTCGTGGCGATAGGCTTCCTCGTCCTGGAGGATGCGGCGGTAGGCCAGGCGGGTCAGGGCCTGCAGGCGTGAGGGCCGGCGGGTGAATTCCGGATCGAGCATGGGGTGGGCGGTGAAGTCCACCGCCCACATATCCTGACCGGCGTCATGGCTGATCTTGGTCGAATCGATCCAGTTCCGGTACATCACGCTCGTTTCAGGGCTTGCCGCCGGTATCAGATCATGTCCAGGACGCGGGCCATATCCGCTTCGAGGTCCGCGTAGGTCTCGCAACCGACGGCGATGCGCACCAGGTCGTCGCTGATGTGGGCCGCCATGCGCTCCTCCTGCGGGATCCCCGCGTGGGTCATGCTGGCCGGATGCTCGATCAGCGACTCGATGCCGCCGAGGCTGACCGCCAGGGCGGGCACCTGGACGTTGTTGATCAGCGTCTTGCCGGCCTCCAGGCCGCCCTTGACGCCGAAGCTCATCACCGCCCCGCCGCCGCGCATCTGCCTGCGCATCAGCTCGTGCTGGGGGTGGCTTTCCAGGCCCGGGTAGCGGATCCAGGAGATCTTGGGGTGCTTCTCCAGGAAGGTCGCCAGCTTCAGGGCGTTCTCCTGGGCGCGCTCCATGCGCAGGCCCAGGCTCTTGACCCCGCGCAGCACCAGCCACGCCTGATGGGGATCCATGGTCCCGCCCATATTATAGTGCACCTTGCGCAGGCGGGCGAGCACCTCGGGCTCCTTGGCCACCACGATGCCCGCGACCACATCGGTGTGGCCGTTGATGAACTTGGTCATGCTGTGAAGGACGATATCGGCGCCGAGTTCCAGGGGATTTTGCAGGTAGGGCGAGGCGAAGGTGTTGTCCACCGCCAGCAGGGCGCCCTTCTCGTGGGCGATCTCGGCGCAGGCCTTGATGTCGGTCAGGATCAGGGTGGGGTTGGCCGGGGTTTCCACGTACACCAGCTTGGTGTTGTCCCGCATGGCCGCGGCCACGTTCTGCGGGTCGGAGCTGTCCACGAAGCTGCTCTCGACGCCGAAGCGGGGGTACTCGCTCTCGAGGATCATGCGGCTGGGCCCGTACAGGCTCTCGGTGGCAACGGCGTGGGCGCCCTGCCCCAGCAAGGTCAGGTAGACCATGTTCACCGCGGCCATGCCCGAGGCCGCGCCCAGGGCGCCGCAGCCGTGTTCCAGGGTGGCGATGTTGTTCTCCAACGCCTCGGTGGTGGGGTTGCCCAGGCGGGTGTACTTGTAGCCCGGCGCGCCGCCGAAGCAGGCCGCGCCGTGGTCCGCGTCCTTGAAGGCGAAGGTGGAGGTCTGGTAGATGGGGGTGGAGACGGCGCCGGTCTGGGGGTCGACATGCTGGCCGGCATGGATGATGCGGGTCATCATGCCCTTGTTCTGGATATCCTTCATGGGTGTGCCTTCCTTCTTGAAAGCCGGTTAAGGACAGGATACGGCCGGGCGCGGGGCGCGGTTCCGGATCTTGTTCAGGGATCTTCAGACCCCTATAATATGGTCTGCACCTTCCCCGATGCCAAAACCGGATCCCAGGTGGGATTTCAGGTCGTGTTTCCCGTTTCCCGGAGGTTTCCCATGCGCCGGTTTCTTCATTCCCTGCGGGCCGTATCGACCCTGCCGCTGCTGCTGGCGGCAGCCGCCTTTTTTCAGGTCCCCGGGCCCGCCGCCCAGGCCAAGGACTGGAACTTCCTGCCCTCGCGACAGACGGGGGCCGTCGAGTTCGCGCGCCAGCATCCGGGCTACGACGGTCGCGGCGTGGCCGTGGCGATCCTCGATACGGGCATCGACGCCCTGGCCCCGGGCCTACAGACCACGACCACGGGCCTGACCAAGCTCATCGAGGTGCGTGATTTCAGCACCGAGGGCGACTGGGAAACGGCGGTTGCCGAGCTCGACAGCAGCGCTGCCGACGGGCACCTCGTCTTCAAGACCGACAGCGGCCTGGCCCTGCGCGGGGCCGAGGCCCTGGCCGTCCCGCCGCGGACCGACGATCCGGTCGCCCATCCGGTCTTCATCGGGACCATCAAGGAGAGCCAGTTCATCAACAACCCGGGCGTCAATGATCTGAACGACGACGGAGACACCAGCGACAGATTCGGGTTCCTGGTCTATTCCGCCCTGCGGGCCGAGGTCGAGAAGGCCCTGGGGATCGGTAAGGGTTATGAACTGCTGCAGAACCTGAACGAGACCGCCGCGGCCACCGTGGCGCGTGAGCGGCTCTCCGAGCGGGTGTGGCTGGTGGTCGTGGACACCGACGGGGACGGCGACCTGGCCGGGGAAAAGCAGCTGCGCGATTACCACGTCAACCACGACCTGTTCGCCCTGACCAGCCCCGATGCTCCGGATTCCCGCGAGATGATGGCCTGGGAGGTCAACGTCCGGGCGAACGAGGACTACCTGGGCGCGCCGCTGCCGCCGACGGCCGAATTCCACTTCGACGACGGCAGCCACGGCTCCCACTGCGCGGGCATCGCCGCCGGGCACGATGTGATGGGGCAGGCCGGCCTGAACGGCGGCGCCCCGGGCGCGTTCCTTCTATCGCTGAAGCTGGGCGACAACCGCCTGGCCGGCGGGGCCACCCGCACCGACAGCATGAAGAAGGCCTACCAGTATGCGGCCGACTTCGAGGAGCGCTACGGCATCCCCGTGGTCGTGAACATGAGCTTCGGCATCATCGCGGTGGAAGAGGGCGACGACGCCATGGGCAACTGGCTCAACGACCTCATGCGCAAGCACCCGCATCTGTACGTTTGCACCTCGGCCGGCAACGAGGGTCCCGGCATTTCCAGCATCGGGTTGCCGGCCACCGCCTGGAGCGCGGTCAGCGTGGGCGCGTACCTGTCCCGCGACACCGCCCGCGACCTCTACAACGCGGACATGATCCGCAGTTCCATGTTCAACTTCAGCAGCCGCGGCGGCGAGACCAACAAGCCCGACGTGGTCGCCCCCGGTTCCGCATTGAGCACCGTGCCCGGGTTCATCGACGGCGCGGCCCGCTACAACGGCACCAGCATGGCCTCGCCCGAAGCCACCGGGGCGGTCGCCTGCCTGGTGGGTGCGGCGGGGGCCGAAGGTCTGGACATCCACTGGGGCATGGTCAAGCGGGCCCTGATCGCCGGCGGCAAGCCGGTGCCGGGGCAGACGCTGCTGGATCAGGGCGGCGGGCTGATCGACGTGCCGGCCAGCTGGAAGATCCTGCGCAAGCTGGCCGGCAGCAAGCCGGCCCACGACGTCCTGTGGTACCAGATCAGCACCGACTGCCCCTTCCAGGCCGACGGCAAGGCCGAGGCCGCCTACTGGCGGACCCCCGGCGGCGCGCCCCTGGCGCCCCGGACGGTGACGTTCACGGTCAAGCCCGTGTTCCACCCCGACCTGGGCCCCCAGGAAAAGGACAATTTCTTCCGCAGCTTCCGCTTCGCCAGCGATGCCGACTGGCTGGAGGTCGTCTCCGGCGATCGCTACATCCGCGGCGACATGGGTATGACCGTGACCTGCCGCTACAACGGCAAGAAGCTGCCCGCTTCCGGAGCCGCTTCGGGCCGGATCATCGCCAGCGTTGACGGCGGCGGCCTGGACGGGCTTGCCGCCAGGGAGTTCTACCTCTGGAACACCGTGGTCCGGGGCGATGTTTTCGGCCCCGACAACGATTACCGGCGGGTTTACAACGGCAAGGATCTGCCCCAGAGCTCGGCCCACCGCTACTTCGTGGACGTCCCGCCGGGAGCCAGCGCCATGCGGGTGAAGCTGGAGGTCAGCAAGGAGGTCGGGGCTTCCCGTGGGGCGGCGGCCATGCCCGAGATCTTCGATCCCGACGGCCACGCCAAGGGTGGTTACCCGGGCTATGCGAGCGTCGATGGCGAACCCGTGCGCACCCTGGTGATCCTGAGTCCGGAGTTGGTCACCGGAACCTGGGAGGTCGATGTGGCCTCGGCGATCGGTGCCCGTACGGCCACCGATTACCGCCTGACCGTCGCCTTCGACGGCTACCAGGTGTCGCCCGAGCGTGTGACCGCCCTGCCGAAGCCCGCGGCGGGCAAGCCCGCCGGCGGCAAGCTCCAGGTCACCCGCATGCTGCCGGGGGTCTTCCGGGGCGAGGCCGCGGCCTTGATCCAGGGCTTCGAGCACGATGAGGATGTAGCGGTCAAGGACGCCGATACATGGAGCCGCAGCTTCACCCTCGACGGGACGACGCCCCGGGCCGAATTCCACCTGGAGATGACCAAGCAGGTGGCCAACCTGTTCACCGATTGCGCCGTGAACATACTGGACGCTCAGGGCAAGGCCGTGCGGGCCACCGGCTTCGACGGCCTGGTGGCCGATACCGGTATCTCGTTGCCCGCCGGCAGCGACAAGGCCACGTTCACCTTGCAGGTGGTCGGAGCGTTCGCCATCCCCGCGGACATGGCCGACTGGGGCTTCACCTGCCGTCAGCGGGATTTTCTGGCCGCGCCGGTCCAGGGCCGCGTCATGGGGCCTGCCGGGACCTTGCGACTGTACGCTGGGGTGCCCACGGATCTGAAGTTGAACTTCACCGACGGCTGGCCGGCACCGCCTGCCGGCACGAAGGTGTTTGGTGTGGTCCGCTTCAATGACAAGAATGCCGGCGCCCGCGCGGCCGGTGCGCAGGGGCCCGTGGTGCTGGAGGTGCCCATCCTGCTGGATTGACCGGCGCGGTATTGCATAGGCAGTCCTGAACAGACGACCCGTTCCCACCAAGGACGGTGACCTGCGCCATCCATGGCTCCAGTCACCTCAGCGCTCCGGCCCCTCCGCCATCCATGGCTCCGGGGCCTCCACGACGCCTTGGCGTGAATGGGTCGTCTGTTCAGGACTGCCTGTGCAACGTCTTGTGGGGGTCAATCCTGAAGGCTGGCCACCTGTAGCAGGATCTCCCGCAGGGTGGCCATGTGACTGCCTCGGTCGGCGTGGGCCTCGGTCCAGGCGCGGGCCTGCAGGCCGGTTTCCGGGGGCAGGACCTCGGCCCGTTGCAGGGCCGCCTGCAGAGAGGCGGAGTCGCAGGGTTCGGCCAGGACACCGGTTGATCCGTCGGTGACCATTTCGGGTATGCCGCCCAGGTGCGTGCCCACCAGGGGCAGGCCCGAGGCCAGGGATTCCAGGGCGGCCATGGGGGCGTTTTCGTAGCATTCGCTGGGCAGGACCGTGAAGCGACTGCGTCCCAGAGCCGCCCGCAGGGCGTCCTGCCGCAGCGGACCCATGAATTCCACGTTTGCCAGCTTCAATTTCTCGGCAAGCTGCCTGAGTTCCCGACCGGCCGGCCCTTCGCCGGCGATCAGGAGGGTCAGGGGTGCGGTTCCGCCGTGGGCGCGGCTCCACCCGGCGTGGGCCTCCAGCAGGGTGTGCAGACCCTTTTCCCGCGACAGGCGGCCGAAGTAGAGGTAGGCGTCGCGGGGGAGGTCCCGGGGGATCCGGTCCGGGTGCCATTGCTCCAGATCCACGAAGTTGGGCAGGTGCTTCAGCTTGGCCTCCGGGAAGCCCCACTCGATGTACTTTTGACGGATGAACCGGCTCGGGCACAGGAACAGGTCCACCTGGTCCTCGTACAGCCGGCGCGACCGCTGGTGGAAGGTCTCCAGCGCCGCCAGCAGGGAGGCCGCCGCCGAATCCTTGACGCAGCGTCCCAGCACCGCCTGGTAATAATGCCCCCCCCGGCAACGTTCGCAGACCTCACCCTGGCGCAGCATGTGGATGGCCGGACAGAGCAGGCGCAGATCGTGCAGCGTCATGACCACCGGAATCCCGTGGCGGCGCAGCACCGGCAGGATCGAAGGGGAGAGGTGGTGGTAGATGTTGTGGAGGTGGGCCACGTCGGGTTTCACCTGCTCCAGCAGCGCTTCCAGCCTGGCGGCTGCCTCGGTGTTCCAGACCAGAGAGGCGGCATCGCGCAGGCCGCCCCACCCGAAGCGGGGCCGGCTGTAGTCCCTGGCGGTGATGAAGAATTCCGACCAGCGGCTGGGTCGTGCCGAGGGTTCGGCCATGGCAAACGGGACCACCTGCCATCCGGACCGGATCAGATCCTCTTCTTCCTGGACCACGTAACGGCCGACACCCCCGGCGGGGCCGGTGTCGTGATAGAACTTGTTGATCAGCAGCAAGGTGGGTGCGGACATCCGGGCCTCTCGTTTCCGGGTGGAATTTTTCCCATGATGGCCCCTGGGACAACCAACGGTCAACCCCCGGTGTTTCCGGACGATACAAACCGGGTGGGCAGAGGTGAGGCCTCGGGCCGGCGACCCGGAGGGGGCAAGGCGCTGGCCTCACGGAAAGGCGAGCATGAAAAGTCTATGGCGGAGAATGAATTACCGGGTGCGGGACCAGCTGTTGTGGTCAAGCATACCCATGCTGTTGCTGGGGTTGCTGGCCCTTGGTCTGGGCAGCCGGGCCTTGCTGGGAGGGCAGTTTACCCGGACCAGCCTGCATCAAAGCGGCCACGAACTGGTCTATTTCCACCAGGGCGCCCTGGATAGGGCTGTCAGTGAGGCCCTTTCGGTGGCGGCGGCGACGGCCGGCCGCGGCGGTCGCCGGGGTGCCGGCGGAACCGGCTCGTCGTCCCTTGTGGTGGCGGCCTTGCCCGCTGACGGGGCGGCCGGGAAGGCTGCTCAAGGCCGGTTGGCTGAATGGTGGGGTAGCCACCGTTCCCGGGAGGGTGGCTCCGAGGTCATGACCTTCGCGGACAACCGCGTGGCCATCCTGCCACCTGTGGTGTTGAAACTCGAGCCGGGCCACGATCCGGTCAGTCTGTTGCCGGTGATGGTCACCCCCGCCGACGCCAGGGGTAGGAAACAATCCGGCGGCACGACATCTTTCCTGGATCTGCAGCGGTTGCTGGGCATGTACAGCCAGAACACCTGGTGGTGCGCCCTGGATCCCCAGGGCGTGGTGGTTGCGGCATCGGATCCCTCGCTGTCTGCGGGGATGCTCCTGGCAAGCGCGCCCCGGACCACGGCCCCGGGTCCGCTGGCCGAGATGACCGGAAGCCGGCTGCTGGATGATCTGCAGGAGGCGTCCGTCGCGCATGCCGGCCAGGACGAGGGCGGCCCCGTGGGGCGGCGTTGCGGATCCTGGCTGATGGCCATGGACGCTAACCAGGGCCCGTTCAGGATCCTG
>JANTFX010000099.1 GCA_024763215.1 Candidatus Krumholzibacteriia bacterium
TGACTCTTAATCAGTAGGTTCGGGGTTCGATTCCCTGGCGGCGTACCAAATAAATCAACGACCTACGGCTAATGGCTGTGGGTCGTTTTTCTTTGGGGTAGCTATTAGAAACGTCCCATCGGCAAGCTTCATTATTTGCCAAAGGCTACATGGTAAGTCGACGAAACATCGAGATACTGTGCAGGAATTGAATAGAAAATCCTGGTGGCCCGTATCCCTTATCCCATCCGCAACCATGCTCTCGCCACACAGGATGCCGGCGGGTCGGCTCGCCTCCCCCCGTCATGCGAAAGCTTCCCCCTCTTCTTGCTCCCACCTACCCTGCGGCGGTAGAATATTCCCGCCGGTCAACCTGTATACGCAGTAGCCATCATCAACCCTATTCCGGAGGCCCCATGGAACAATTCAAGATCTGCCCCAAGTGCGGCGCCGAATACCTTCCCGAGATCCTCGAGTGCGCCGACTGTCATGTGGCCCTGGTGTGGCCACGGGCGTCGCTGGCCCCGTCCGGCCTGCACAGCGAGGACCAGGAGCGGCACCAGGAAGATGCGTGGTGGGGCGTCAAACAGGATGACCCGCCACGGCGGGAGGGCAATGGCTGGGACGGTTTCGGCCCGGACGAGATCCTCGGCCAGGTGACCAGCGACCTCGAGCGCATCGTCGACAAGTACCGGGTCCGCCTGGCCCGCGTCGGCATCCCCGCCGCCGTCCTGCCTACCACCCGCTACCGGCGGGCCTCGGAGCGCCTGGAGCGATCGAGCGTTTTCGGCAGCCGCGAGGTGATCGAGCAGGCGGGCCAGGTTCCGGTGGGGAATATCCAGGACGGCTTCCAGTACGACCTGTTCGTGCGCCGCACCGATTTCGAGGCGGCGGACGAGATCGTTACCGAGATGTTCGGCGAACTGCATCCTGATCTGCCGGGAGGCTTCTTCTCGGAGTTCGCATTCGGCAAGTGCCCCGCCTGCGGCGCCGAGGTGCCCGAGGATGCAACCGAGTGCCCCGACTGTGGCTTGTCCCTGGTCGAGCAGGACCTTGACCAGGATCAGGATCCGGACTAGGGTCCGCACCAGGCTCCGGTTTGATTCCGATGCTCACAGGGGCGCCTTCCCGATCGAAAGGAATATCATGCGCTTTATCAGGACCATGATCCTTCTTCTGGCGGTGATCCTGCTGGCCGGCTGTTCTGCCCATCAGCATGCCCTGGTCGGCACCTGGCGCCTGACCGAGGTCAACGGCGAGAAGGTTGATACACCCATGATCAAGATCGTCACGCCGACCCGTTTCGCCTTCGGCCGGGCCGATGGCCGGGGCGTGTGGGCGGGCGGAGGCCGCGTTCAGGTTACCCGCAGCGTGTACACCGAGATCATCGAGTACCACAGCAGGCCCGAGTTCGTGGGTGCGACGGTCGATTTCAGCTACAAGCTCGAGGGCGATCGCTGGATCCATAAGGGAGTGATCCCCTATGCGGGCGGCAAGGTGCCCATCGACGAGGTCTGGCAACGCATCGAGGATTGACGACCGGAAGCCCTTTCGTGACCAAGGTTTCATGCCGCAGCTGGTTTGATGCCGCTGACCGGGCAGCCATCCCCGTGGCAGCCTTGGCCGCTGTGGTCTACACCCTGTACCTGCCCACCGGCTGGACGGCCCACAGCCCCCTGCTGTGGGACCAGGCCGGCCACTTCCTGGATGCCTTGCGGTTTTATCGTGGTTTGACCGGGGGAGACACGGGCCTGCTCCGGATCGCCCTTCTGGGGGCCGACCAGTACCCGCCTCTGCACAGCGTTTTTCTCGGCTTGTGGATGTTGATGGCCGGGACCGGCCCTGGGGCATGGTTGGCATTCGGCCTGGTGGTCCATACCCTGACAGCCTATCTCCTGGCGCGGATCCATCCTGTGGCCGGGATCCTGTTCGTGGCCTCGCCCCTGCTGGGAGCGCTGGCTCCCACCCTGATGGTCGAGCCGCTGGCCTGCCTGCTGCTTGTCGCGGCGATCCGGGCGTTTCCGGGTCCTGATGACGGTGCCGGCCGCGCGGCTGGTTTCGCGCTGCTGGCGGCCCTGGTGCTGTTGACCAAGTACAATATCGGGCTGCCCCTGCTGCCGGCCGCCCTGGTGGCGGCAGCGGTAACGCGCAGACGAAGGGTCATGGTTCCCACAGCCATCGCCGTGGCTGCGGCGTTTTTGGTGTGGGTGCTTTTTCTTTGCCTGCAGGACTCCGGCTGGACCATGTTCATGCGCTTCGCCACGAACCGGGCGAACTCGGCCGGGGCTGGATTCAGCACCCGCCTGGCCTGGTACGGACGAACCCTGGCTGCGGTTTTTCTCCCGGGTGGTGCTCTTGCCGTGGCTGTGGGCCTGGTGGCGGTGGCGGGGTTGCCTGCTCGTAGAAAATGCGGGGGGGGGCGCTTTGTCCTGGCCCTGGCTTTTGTGGCCTTCAGCCTTGTGGCCATGGGTCGTCACCAATACCTGCTTGCCCGCAACCTGACCGGACCGGTGGTTGCGCTGCTGGCGGCGGCGGGGATGGGGTTGTCCGCCCTTTCTCGTGTTCGCCGGGCAGCGGTTTCCCTGATCCTGCTGCTTGTTCTGTTCCTGTCGCTTCTGACTTTCAAGGGGCCTTATCGCCGGGAGTATGTGGAACGATATTATCCCACGGCAGCTGCGCGCCTTGCTCCCCTGTCGGCAGTCTGCAAGGAGCAGATGGCCCGGCCCGGACGCACCCGCATCGTCGGCACCTTCAACGAATTCAGCCCCGGTTGGGTGAAGATCCTGGCCATGGATTCGGATGCCCAAAGCTCCCTGAGGGTAGGGGCTCCTTGCCCCTGGCCGCGGTCGCGCGAGGGCTATTCTCAACAGTGGCTGCCGGAATATGCCCGCCTGATAGCGGGCTGGGCCAAGGACGGGACCCGGCAGGTGGTGGCCCTGGCCGTGAAGCCTGACAGCCCATACCGGACCCGTGATTACGAGCACTGGAATGCCTGGAAGCTGAACCTGGTCAAGGCCCTGGACCAGTCGGTGGCTTTCAGCACCACCGCCCACGGGGATCTTCCCTGTGGCGTGAGCTATACGGTTTATGACCTGGCGCCCTAGTCAGCCAACCCCCTGCGTTCCAGCAGCGGGGTGATGCTCGGCTCGCGGCCGCGGAACCTCTTGTACAGCACCATGGGATCCTCGCCGCCGCCGCGTTCGAGGATGTTCTCGCGGAAGGCCTGCGCTGTGGCCGGATCGAAGATGTCGCCGGTCTCCTTGAAGGCCGCAAACGCGTCTGCGTCCAGCACCTCGGCCCACAGGTACGAGTAGTAGCCCGCCGAGTAGCCGCCTGAGAAGATGTGCTGGAAGTAGGGGCTGCGGTAGCGCACGATGATCTGGGGGATCAGGCCGATGCGCTCCAGGGACGTCTTCTCGAAATCGGCCGGGACGCGGGGGGTCGTGTCGGTCAGGGTGTGCCAGTCCATGTCCAGATAGCTGGCCGCCACGTACTCGGCGGTCTCGAAGCCCTGGTTGAAGTGACCGCTGGCCTTGATCCGTGCCACCAGCTCCTGCGGGATGCGCGCGCCGGTCTTGTAGTGGCGGGCGTAGAGATCCAGCACCTCGGGCTCCAACGCCCAGTTCTCCATGACCTGCGAGGGCAGTTCGACGAAATCGCGCGCCACCGAGGTTCCCGACAGGCTCTGGTAACGGCAATCGCTCAGCATGCCGTGCAGGGCGTGGCCGAACTCGTGGAACATGGTCTTCACTTCGTCCACGCTCAGCAGGGAAGGCTCGCCGGCGGTCGGCTTGGTGAAGTTGCCCACATTGTAGATGACCGGAATCACGCGCCGGTCGCCGTCGTGGTATTCCTTCCGCAGGGCGTCCATCCAGGCCCCGCCGCGCTTGCTGGCCCGCGGGAAGTAGTCGCTGTACCAGATCGCGACCGTCGATCCGTCGCGGTCCTTGACCTCGTACGCCTTGACGTCCGGGTGCCAGACCGGCAGATCCGGCCGCGGCGCGAAGGTCAGCCCGTACAACCGATGGACCGTTTCGAACAGCCCGGCCCGCACGCTTTCCAGCTCGAAGTAGGGGCGCAGCATGGATTCGTCCAGATCGTACTGCTGCTTCTTGAGCTTCTCGGCGTAGTACCACCAGTCCCAGGGCTCGAGCTGGAAGCGGCCTCCCTCCTGGTCGATCATGGTCTGCAGTTCGGCCGCTTCGGCCTTGGCCTTCTTCAGCGCGGGCCACCAGACCTCGTCCAGCAGCTTGTACACCGCGTCCGGGGTCTTGGCCATGTTGTCGTCCAGGACGTAGGCGGCGTGGCTGTCGAATCCCAGCAGGTGGGCGCGCTCGGTGCGCAGCACGACCATGCGCGCCAGGATGTCGTTGTTGTCCAGCTCGTCGCCGTGGTTGCCCTTCTGGGCGTAGGCGGTCAGCATCCTGCGTCGTGCCTGGCGGTCGGTGCTGTACTGCAGGAACGGAATCAGGCTGGGCTTCTGGATGGTGAACACCCACCGGCCCTGGTGCCCGCGCTCGGCGGCGGTCTCGGCCGCCGCCGCGATCACTCCGTCGGGCAGCCCGTCCAGTTCGGTCTCATCCTCGATCACGTACTCGAAGCGGTTGGTCTCCTTCAGGACGTTCTCGCCGAACTTCAGCGACAGCAGGGACAGCTCCTGGTTCAGCTCCTTGAGCTTCTCCTTGTCCTGGTCCGAGAGCTTGGCCCCGCCGCGTACGAACCGCTTCCAGGTCTCCTCCAGCAGGCGCTGCTGTTCCCGGTCCAGGTTGAGGTCATCCCGCTGGCGGTACACCGCGTCGACCCGGGCGAAGAGCTTGCCGTTGAGCAGGATCTCATCGCGGTGCTTGCTGCGTAGCGGAGCCAGATCACGGGCGACCGCCTGCATCCGATCGTCGGTCATGGTGCCGTTGAGGCAGCCGAACACCGCGCCCACCCTGCGCAGCAGGGAGCCGGAGGCATCCAGGGCCTCGATGGTGTTGGCGAAGGTGGCCGGATCCGGATCCTCGGCGATGGCCTCGACCTCGGCCTTCTGGTCGGCCATGCCCTGCATGAAAGCCGGCTGGAAGTCCGCGATGGTGATGCGGTCGAAGGGGGGGACGCCGAAGGGGGTGTCCCAGGTCTCGAAAAAAGGATTGGCCCGGGCGCCCGTGCCGGCCAGGGTGACGGATAACGCCATGATCAGAAGCACCTTTCGCATGGGTCAATCTCTCCAGTTCTTCTCGGGTTCGGGGCGGTTGTCGAGTATCTGTTCGATCCTCTCGAGGACCTCGACCGTCAGCTTGGGGACGACGTCCAGGGCCTTCATGTTCTCGTGCACCTGCTCAACACGGCTGGCGCCGGTGATCACCGTGCTGACGTCGTCGTTGGTCAGGCACCAGGCCAGGGCCAGCTGGGCCAGGGTGCAGTCCAGCTCCCGGGCCACGGGTTCCAGCTGCTTGACCTTCTCCAGGTTGCGGCGCCCTTCCTCGCTCTCCAGCAGGGGCCGCAGCCACTGGTAGTCCTTCAGGGACAGGCGCGAACCGGCGGGGATGCCGTCGTTGTACTTGCCGGTCAGCAGGCCCGAAGCCAGCGGGCTCCAGATGGTGGTGCCCAGGCCGATCTCGTCGTACAGGGCGGCGTACTCGGCCTCGACCCGCTCGCGGTGCAGCATGTTGTACTGGGGCTGTTCCATGAGGGGCGGGATCAGGTGCTCGCGCCGGGCGAAGTCGTAGGCGCGCCGGATCTGGGCCGCCGACCACTCGCTGGTGCCCCAGTACAGGGCCTTGCCCTGCTGCAGGACATGATTCAGTGCCCGGACGGTTTCCTCGATGGGGGTGTCAACGTCGGGGCGGTGGCAGAAGATCAGGTCCACGTAGTCCAGCTGCAGGCGTTTCAGCGCCGCGTTGGTGCCCTCGACGATATGCTTGCGCGACAGGCCTCGGTCGTTGACGCCGTAAAGGTAACCGTCGCCGTCGGGGTTGGGGCGCGCGCCCCAGAAGATCTTGGTGGAGACCACGAGGTCCTCGCGCCGCCAGCCGGCCTTCTTGATGGCCTGCCCCATGATGGTTTCGGACCGGCCCGCGGCGTACACCTCGGCGTTGTCGAAGAAGTTGACGCCCGCGTCGAATGCGGCGGTCATGCACGCCAACGCCTTGTCCACGTCCATCTGGTCGCCGAAGGTGACCCACGATCCGAACGACAACGCGGAGACCCGTAACCCTGATTTGCCCAGAAAGCGATATTCCATGCCTTGGTCCTCCTCGAAGATTATTGTGACCCGCCCGGGGTCTTGAGTCGGCGCATTGTAGCACCGGTACCCTTTTCTTTCCCGACCAATCTCCGTACATATAGGCAAGTTCGCCAATGCAACTTGTCCGGCCCGGCCAGAATTTCTCAGGCGAATTCGCTCCAAGAGGGGGCCTGGACGTCAATTACGGGAGAAGACGATGAAGAACCTGTTGCGCGGATTTGCCCACGGGATACCTGCCCTTATCCTGCCTGTGCTCGTGGCGGGCATGCTGCTGCCATCTGGTGTCCTGGCCTCCAAGCAGATCACCATCGACTGGAAAGGCCGCGACGGTGATCCCATCGACGGCAACGATTTCAGCAGCGGCGGCAGCGGCGGCGGTGGCGATATCTTCCACCGGGATACCAGTGCTGTCGGTTCCGGTGCCTTCGACGGCGCAGGCCTGTGGGTGCTGCCCCTGAGCCTTAACGGACAGCGGATCATGATCGTGCCCCGGATGGAAGCGGGCGTGTTCATGGTGCGGTTCGTGATGCTGCCGGCAGCCGAGGCGCAGGCGGAGGCTCACCATGTCAGATAACAGCCAAAGGGCTCGGATCACCGCGTTGCCCACCGCGGGCAGGGTTCGTGACCTGCCCCTGGACCCGGAAATCTGGCAGCTGGCCCACGAGGCCTTCGTCCAGGAGGACTACGAGACCGCGTTGACCAAGATCCGCCACGCGCTGAACACCGTGCCCTCCCATGAGGGCCGTCCCGTGGTGCCTGTGCCCGAGCCGGGCGTCCCCACGGTCAAGGACGGGGTCGTGCTGTGCGCCCGGTGCCTGTTCCAGCTGGACCGCTACGAGGAATTCGAGGTCCTGCAGGCTTCGGCCGGGCGCTGGGGCCTGGTGCCGGAGAAGATGCCGGATCTGGACGTGGTGAACCTGGCGTTCGCCTGCAAGCAGGGGCACTACGGCAAGGTGGTGAGCGAGGCCGGTGCGTTCATCCGCAACCAGCGGCGGGATCTGCCTCCGGTCATCGCCCACTTCCTGTACCTGCGGGGCTTCGCCTATTCCCACCTGGGCAAGCCCGAGCGGGCGCGAGAGGATATCGAAGCGGCCTACTCCCTGTTCAAGATTCTGGGCGAGCACCTGGAAAGCTCCCGGGCCGCGAATCTCATGGGCGTCCTGCACCTGCGGGGGGGGCGGTTCCCCGCCGCGGGCCAGTGGTTCCGGCGGGCGCTGGCGGGCCATACCCGCCTGGGCAAACTCAAGAACATGGGCGGCAACCACCTGAACCTGGGCATCATCGCCTACAAGCAGGGCGATCTGGGCCAGGCCATGGTGGAGTTCGAATCCGCGGCGGGGTTGTTGAAGTCCGTGGGGGCCGAGGTCAGCCTGTGCCGGCTGGGCATCGCCCGGGGAAACACCCTGCGTTTGCTGCGGAATTTTTCCGCAGCCAAGGAGTGCCTGCTCAACGCCTATGAAAGCGCGGGCAGGCTGCTGCTTTCGCGGGAGGAAGCCCTGGCCCTGGAATTCATGGGTGACGTGGCCCGGGACGAGAACCGGCTCGACCAGGCCCGGCGCTACTACAGCCGCGCCCTGGCCATCGCCGGCGCCATCGCCCCCGATGGTGATATCGTCATGGAGGTCATGCGGAGGCAGGGAGAGGCCTTGCTGCTGCTGGGTCGCCCGAGCGAGGCCCTACCTGTGCTGCAGCGCGCGTTGCCTCTGGCGGTCAAGCAGCAGGATCGTTTCGAGCAGGCTGTGATCTGCCGCGTGCTGTCGGGCACCCTGCTGGCCGTGGGCGATCTGGAATCCGCAGCCGGCCAGGCCCGGAAGTCCGTGGACGAGCTGCGTGAGATCGGTGCCAGGATCGAGCTGATGCAGGCGTTGCGGCAAAGGGCCGAGGTGGCCCTGGCGCGTACGGACAGCGGTCTGCATGCCGATCCGGAAGGCCTGCTGGAAGAGGCCTGGCAGGACGCCATGGAGGCCCTGGATCTGGCGCTCAAGACCGAGGTCGACCACTGGATCCTCGGCGGACGCCGCCTGCTGAACACCATCTCCGGCCGCCGCCGGTTGTATGAGCAGGAAGACGGTTGCGTGCGCAAGGAAAAAAGCGGGCCGGCCCAGGTGCGCATCGTCCACGTCTCTTCCTGCATGCGCGATGTGATCCAGCTTGCCGACGCCTTCGCCGCATCACATGAACCGGTCCTGATCACCGGTGAGACGGGCACGGGCAAGGAGCTGTTCGCCCACAGGCTGCATGAACGCAGCCCGCGCCGGAACAAGGAAATGGTCTGCGTCAACGTGTCGGCCATCGGCGAGAACATGTTCGCGCGTGAATTCTTCGGCCATGTGCGGGGGGCCTTCACCGGCGCCGAGGCCGATGCCGGCGGCTTCGCCGCCCTGGCCGACGGGGGCACGCTCTTCCTGGACGAGATCGGGGACCTGCCCCTGGAATTGCAGCCGCAGCTTCTGCGTCTGCTCCAGGACGGCACCTACCAGGCCGTGGGCGACCCGCGGCAGCGCCACACCGATCTGCGCCTGGTGGCGGCGACCAACGCGGACCTGAAGCAGCTCGTGGCCGAGGGCCGGTTCCGCGCGGACCTGTACTACCGGCTGAAGATCCTCGAGTTGAAGATCCCGGCGGTGCGCGAGCGCCGGGAGGACATCCTGCCTTTGCTGAGGTACTTCCTGTCCCAGGGCGAGGGGCACCCGGTGGAGCTTTCCCGGTACTTCAACGACGCCGGCCTGGACAGGATCCAATGCCACCTGTGGCCCGGCAACGTGCGGGAGATCGCCATGGTGGCTCGCCAGGCCCAGGTCCAGCTGGCCTCGCGAGGAACCGTGTGCGTGGAGCTGGAAGGAGACGGCCATCCCGTGTTCGTGACCGGTCCGGCCGAGGAGCCCGTCGCACCGGCGGGCCGCACGACCGGCGGCGGGGTTTCCTTGCCTCGCAACGGCGTGGGACGGGAAAGGCTTCTCATGGCGCTGACCGAGTCGGCGGGCAACCGCGCCGAAGCGGCCCGCAAGCTGGGCGTCAGCCGCAGCACGCTGTACCGGCGCATGGAAAAGCTGGGGGTCGCGACCAAGCTGACCAACAACTGAAGGGGT
>JANTFX010000100.1 GCA_024763215.1 Candidatus Krumholzibacteriia bacterium
GTGGCCAGATCCAGGGTGGCCATGCGGTTGCTCGGCAGGGGCTCGTAGGTGCCGCAGTCGTAGACGAATTTCCATTCGAAGGTCTCGCTGGCCGTACCGGCGCCGATATCGCCGGGCACCAGGAAGAGCGAGCTGTACTCCCAGACGTCACCCACGCCCGTATCGGTCATCATGGCGTTGTCGCACAACGCCCAGGTCAGCGGGGCCGCACTGCCCTCCACCGAGAACTGGTAGGGGCCCGGCCCCTGGTTGGCCAGGAACGGTCCGAACAGGCCGCGGAACACCACGTTCTTGAGCATGAAGCCGAACGCATTGCCCACGCCGTCGTTCACGATGGTGTTGCCGGCGATATCCTTGACCCCGGTGGCGGTCACGACGTAGAGGTTGGCCGAGGCCGTCTGGGGATTGTCCACGACGATGTGGACGACGCTCGGATTGGATGGGTCCCTGGTGGCCGAGGTCACGGTCGCTCCGGTGAACGTGTAGTTGCCGGGGATCTCGGCGGTGGTCTGGTCAACCGGCTCGTCGAAGAAGACGTCGAAGAAGGAATCGATGGGGAAGCTCGTCGGCTCCACATCGACCAGCAGGGGCGGGTTGGGATCGGCCGCGGCCTGGATCGTGTAGGGGAACATGTCCGTCATGGGGATCGGCGTGGTCGTATCCCAGAGGGTCACCGTGGGGGTCGACAGCTGGTTGCCGTCGCCCGCTGCCGCATCCAGGGGCCCCTTCGTGCCGCCGTCCTGGGTGATCCAGGTTTCGATGTTGACCACGTCCCCGGGGCTCACGCCCAGGGTGCTCAGCATGATGCCCAGTTCCTTGAAACCGGTGGTGGTCTGCCAGCTCAGGGCGTTGGGGCCCTCGGCCAGGTTGACCCAGGCGGCCCCGTCCCACTGGTAACTGGCCTGCCAGTTGTTGTCCAGGTTCACGTAGAACATGAAGTCGGGTTTCTTGGGCGCCAGGCTCCACTCCAGCTGGCGGCCCCAGGGATCGGTGTCGCCCCCGGCGGCGGTGTTCACGTCGATGGCCACGCCGATCTGCACCGAGCCCCATCCGGCCGGGTCCTGGGTGTGCCCGAGGTAGAGGTTCACCGCGTCGTTGGTGACGTAGAAATCCCCCAGATCGATGTTGGGGAACTCGGTGTCCCCGCCGTCGGCGTCCAGCAGGTTGCCGGGCAGGAAGTCGTTGACCCCGTCCAGCAGGATGGTCTGCGGGGTCTGGGCCCATACCGTTCCGGCACACAGGACCAGGACGGCCAACAGCGGCAGCATCCTGCCGAGCGGTCCATTGAACAAGCGCATGATTGTCCTCCTTACTTGACCAGGGAAAGCGGACGGGTCTTCGCCAGTCCGCGGCATTGCAAACGACTGAAATAGGTGCCGGCGGAAACGGGCGCGCCATCGGCGCCGCGGCCGTCCCAGACGACCTTGTGCTCGCCCGGGGCGACGGTGTCCCGCAGCAGGGTGGCGACCAGGCGGCCGCGCATGTCGTAGATGGCCAGGTTCACAGCGGCGGGCTCGTCGCCCCCGATGCTGAACCTGATGGCCGTCACCGGATTGAAGGGGTTGGGTACGTTGCCCAGCAGGGTAACGCCGGCGAACGCCGCAGGAGGCGCCGCCGAGACGCCGCCGTCCGGCACGCCGTTGCCGTCGGCATCGACGGTGATGGTCCAGGCGTTGTCCACCGTGGGCAGAGCCGCGGCGATGTTGTTCGGGACCACATCCCCGCCCAGTTCTCCGTCGGGCTCGGGGTCCCAGCAGACCGAGGCCACCAGGGCGATCCGGGCCCCGGCCGGCACCGCGCCCTGGCCCAGCCCGTACAGGGTGTTCCAGGGGATGGCGAGCTCGCTGCCCGAGGCGTCCCCGAAGGTGTGGTAGGAGTCGAAGGCCGACTGGATCTCGCCGCTGCGGTCCTGGGTCGCTGTGGCCGACAGCAGCTGCCAGAAACCGTCGCCGTCGTAGGCCGACTGGTGCTGGTAACAGCCATACTCGAAATCGGGGGCGAATCCTGCGGCGGTGAACGTAGCCCCCCGCTCCCAGGCATCGATGGCCGTCAGATCGGTCTGGCCGTTGCCCGAATCCGGATCGATATCCAGATACAGCAACCAGCTGTTGGCGGTGACCTGGCCGTCGATGGCCAGATACAGATAGTCCTGATCCCAGTCCACCAGCAAGCGGTCGATCTCGTTGCTGGCCGTCCAGCCCGAATCGCTGCTGTCCGCCAGGGCCTGGGCGTTGCTCCACTCGCCGGCCTCGATGTTGCCGTCGATGGCCATGGCCGTGGCGGCCACCTCGATCAACATGCCGTCACCGAGGGTCAGGGCATAACCGGGCACGCCGTCCTCGTCCACGGCCGCACCGGCGGAAACCTCCAGGTACAGGTCCCCGTTCATGGCCTCGATGGCCGCGGCCGTCGCCGCGTCCAGCTCGAAGGTCCGGGTGACCGACGGGCCGGTCTCGCTGACGGGTGTGCCCCCGGGCAGGGTCACCGTGCTGGCGACGCCCAGCCCCTCGACCACGGTCACCCCGGCAGGATCGCAGCTTGTCACCGACTGATCAAAGGTCAGCTGCAGGCGGTCGGCCGCAGGAAAGTACACGGCGTCCGTCACCGCCGGGCCGATGGTGTCGTTCACGGCTGCCACCAGGGCGCGCAGCTCGGGAATGTCGCCGCTGCCGTCCGGCGCGCTGGTCAGCCCGCCGAACAGGCGCAGCTGGAACACGCCGTCACCCATGATCTCGTCACCCTTCATCAGGGTGCCCGAGATCTCCTTCTGGTGCGCCGCGCCGCCGGTGCCGATGACCCAGGCGGCGGCGATCCCCGTGTTGGGGTTGCGCTGGCCCATGTAGGCCGCATCGGTGGGCCAGACGCGGTCCATCTGCGCGTTCCAGACGAGGTCCACCAAAGAGGGCGAGAACCCGGCCTGGATCCAGTGGGTGGCCGGGCCGACCCGGTACACCACGTCCAGGAAGGGGTCCCCCTCGGTCAGGCGGATTTCCTTGCTGACCTCGCTGCGGGTCAGGGCCAGCGAGACCGTGGGCCCGGAAGCATCCACCGGCCCGATGGTCCAGCCGTAGCCGTCGTTCTGGTAGTTGGGCGAGACCTCGCTGAAGGCGGCCACGTGGTTGGCGTCGTTGTAGTCCGCGTCGGTTCCGGACCAGTAGGCGTTGTCCACTCCGATGGCCGTGTCGTCGTAGCCCGGCCCCTTGACGAACATGTTGGTCAGGCGGCCGCCGTTGGCCTCGAAGACGCAGAACAGGCGGTCGTTGTGCATGACGACCTCGTCGTAGCCGTCGTCGTCGATGTCAGCGGTGTATGCGTCGGTGGTCGTGGCATATTCTCCGGCCGCCCAGTGGGCCGCCTCGGCGTAGATCATGGCATTCTTGATGTGGGCGCTGTACTTGTGCTGCCAGCCCGAGATGGGCCCGCCCATGCCGTCGTGCCAGGCGGTCTCATGCAGGTTGGTCATCAGCACGTACCAGCCGGCCTGACTCAGGTTGTTGTTCGGAGCCGCCATCAAGGCGTTGTAGGCGTCGTTCCACAGGGTGCCGTAGTCCTTGCAGTTGCCCCCGGAACCGGCGCAGTTGCCGTTGCCGTCGCCGCCGTTGGCGTAGGGGATCCAGCCCGCCCAGTGGGTGTACCAGCCGTTGTCGCCCCCGCCGTAGCCGTTGGTGCCGCCGATCTCGTTGTAGGTGCCCGGAATCGGGCTGAAGGTGTCACCGTTGAAATCCGGGTTGGCCACCGCGTCGGCCAGCTTCCAGGTGTGCAGCCAGGCGCTCTCGGTGTTGCACTTGCCGATGAACCAGTCGTAGGTCTCCTTGGCGTTGGGGGTGGTCGAGGCCCAGCTCCCCATCTCGGCCACCGCTTCCCAGTCCTCGGCGAACACGGCGATGCGGTAGGTGCCCACCCCGCTGCCGGCCAGACCGGTCAGGATGTCCAGGGAGGCCTGGCCATTGCCGCCGATGATGTTGCCGGTGAAGCTGCGGTCCCGCGGCACCAGGCGCAGGGTGCTGCCGGACAGGGTGTGGATCTGGTGGTTGTCGTGCCCGGACAGATGCACGTCGTCGTCCAGGATCACCGCGCCCACACCGTGACCGGTCCAGTTATCGCCGATCCAGTCGCTCACTCCGCTGCTGGGGTATCCCGTGGTGTTCAACCATACGCGCTCGGGCACCCAGCCCACGGTCGGCGTGTACCCGTAACGGGTCTGGGTCATCTGGGCCTGGACCTCCACGGCCCAGTCGTTCATCTCGTTGCGGACAAACGGCATGATGTGCTGGCCGTAGGCCGAGGTGACCATGCCCGCCCAGCCCGCAGTGACCCCCGAAGCCAGCCAGGCGTTGAAGTCGGTGGGGTCGCCGTTGTTGGCCGCCCAGGCCGCGGAAGTCTGCAGGGTGCCGCTGAGATGGAAGTTGCCGGGCACGTTGTTGCCCTCGTGGGCCTGAAGGGCCTCGTCGAAACCGCTGCCGTCGAGGTCGTCGCTGCGGCCGTGAAACACGTCGGTGTAGCCGAGGCCCTGATTGCCGTGCAACACGAAGGCGCAGTTGGCCTCGTAGGTCTTATCCGGCGGGTAGGAGACTGTGAGCACCTCGGCGGGCAGGCCGGCACCGGACCGGGCGCTGACGGCCAGACGCAGGGGGGCGCCGGCCCCGCGGCCGTCCAGCAAACCGTCGGGCAAGATCAGGTACACCGCATCCGGATCATCCGCCGCGGTCCAGAAGCCGCCGGCTGACGTCTTGTCCACACCTGGCCGTAGCCGATAGCGCTCACCGCCGGGTTGCAGCACGCCCGCAGCCAGGTTCACAACGGACGCGGGGCGGGTAACATCGTCCACGGCCAGGGATACGGAACCGCCCTGGTCAAGCTGCCGCCGCAGATCGGCCGGCGCGCCCTGGCCCAGGCTCAGAAAACCCAGCCGCAGGACATCCCTGCCGGTGGCCTGATCATGGCGAAGTTCCACCGACAGCAGATCGGCGGCCGGCGAGAGGCCGGGCTGGGCCCCCACCTCATCGACCTTCAGGACCACCGTACCGGAAAAATCCCGGGCCGAAGCAATCGGCACCAGGGACATGAGGAAGAGCAAGGAGGCAAGCAGGGCCCGTGGGCGAGCATGTCGGGGTAACATCGGATCTCCCTGGAGTAGTGCAAACACCCGCCTTGGCCCCCTCAACGGGAGCTGCGGGAATCTTGATTTTTCTGACAAATACCTTCCTTACACAATCATATCACAAAGATCATCATGAACGCAACGAAAAACAATACTCAAATTGTCGCGGTTCCTTCCTCCAGAGGAGATCAACCACAAGTGCTGATGTCCTCAACATGTTTGATTGCAGTTAGTTATATATTTTCCACAATGAGGCGAAATCCTGGATTGAGCCCCGCCGGCAATCCGGTGTAGGATTATTTTTCCCCTTTCCGTCAGGAGGATCCCATGCGCCGCGCCTCAATCCTTGTATTCCTGGTGCTGACCCTGCCCCCTCTGGGAGTTGCGGTCACCCGCGCCGCCGACCGCATCACCGGCCACATGTTCGCCACCCGCAGCGAGGTGATCGCCCCGCACGGCATGGCCGCCACCAGCCAACCCCTGGTCACCCAGATCGCCCTGGACATCCTGAAGAAGGGCGGCAGCGCCGTGGATGCGGCCATCGCCGCGGACGCGGCCCTGGGCCTGATGGAGCCCACCGGCAGCGGCATGGGCGGCGACCTGTTCGCCATCGTCTGGGACGCCGGGACCGGCAGGCTTTACGGGCTGAACGGCAGCGGCCGCTCGCCCGCAGGCCTGGCCCTGGAGGAATTTCACAGACGGGGGCTCACCCACATCCCGCCCTACGGACCGTTGCCCGTGACGGTGCCCGGATGCGTGGACGGCTGGTTCATGCTGCACGACCGCTTCGGCAAGCTGCCCATGACCGAGATCCTGGCCCCGGCCATCGGCTACGCCGAGGAGGGGTTTCCGGTCAGCGAGCTGATCGCCTACTACTGGGGGCTTTCGGTCAAGGCACGCAAGGACCAGGCGCATTTCCTGGAAACCTTCACCGTCGATGGCCACGCCCCGGCCAAGGGCGAGATCTGGCGTAACGAGCCCCTGGCCCGGACGCTCGAGACGGTCGCCAAGCAGGGCCGCGACGCCTTCTACAAGGGCGACATAGCCCGGACCATCGCCCGCACGGTCCAGGAGGCCGGCGGGTTCCTGGCGTACGAGGACCTGGCCGCCCACCACGGCCAGTGGGTCGAGCCGGTTGCGACAAGCTACCGGGGCGTGGACGTGTGGGAGCTGCCTCCCAACGGCCAGGGCATCGCCGCCCTGCAGATCCTCAACATCCTCGAAGGGTATCCACTGGCCGAGTGGGGCTTCGGAAGCGTCGAGCACATCCACCACTTCCTGGAGGCCAAGAAGCTGGCCTTCGAGGACCGGGCCAGGTTCTACGCCGATCCCGATTTCGCTTCGGTGCCGGTGCAGGGTTTGATCTCCAAGAAGTACGCGGCCGCACGCCGCAAGCTGATCACCGCACGTGCGGCCCGGCGCCTCGACGCCGGCAACCCCGCCCTGTACGAGGGCGATACGGTCTACCTGACCTGCGCCGACAGCGAGGGCAACATGGTCTCGTTGATCCAGAGCAACTACCGGGGCATGGGCTGCGGTGTCTGCCCCGAGGGCCTGGGCTTCGGCCTGCAGGATCGCGGCGAGCTGTTCGATCTGACGCCCGGCCGGGCCAACACCTACGCTCCCGGCAAGCGTCCCTTCCACACCATCATCCCCGCCTTCGTGACCCGCGACGGCAAGCCGTGGATCAGCTTCGGGGTCATGGGCGGGGCGACCCAGCCCCAGGCCCATGCCCAGATCATCATGAACCTCGTGGATTTCGGCATGAACCTGCAGGAGGCCGGGGACGCCCCCCGCATCCTCCATACGGGTTCGAGCGAGCCCACGGGCGAGCGCATGACCGACGGCGGCATCGCCCACCTGGAGTTCGGTTTCGCCCCCGAGGTGCAGCGGGAACTGGCCAAGCGGGGCCACCGCATCCAGCTGGACGTGGGCTCGTACGGAGGATACCAGGCCATCATGTGGGATGCCGAAAACGGGGTCTACTACGGGGCTTCGGAGTCGCGCAAGGACGGCCAGGCAGCCGGTTACTGATCCGTGCCGGACGCCTCCGGGACCTCGCCCCTGCGGCGCATCAGGTACAGGGTGCGTTCGCTGCCGGCGATGGCTTGCTCGGCGATGATCTCGAACGGCGTGCTGAAAGCCGCCTTGAAGCCCTCGGGAGTGTAGTCGGGGAAGACATCCTCCCGCGTGGCCAGCAGGCGTCTGACCTGGGAATCGTCCTTGGGCACGAACTCGATGATCAGCCACCGGCCCGCCCTGGCGAAGAAATCGGCCAGGCGCCCCAGCGGCACGTTGTTGCTGATGGCCAGGTGGTGAACCAGGGCCAGGGCCAGCACCGCATCGGTCGGCCCCCGGCCCAGCAGCGAGGTGCGCTCGGCATGGCCCCAGCCCAGATCCGGGCTGGGATTGGTCAGATCCATCAGCAGGGGCAGCAGGTTCTGCTCGCGATTCTTCTTCACCTGGCGCCAGTTGAACTCCACCGCGGCCGGATCGATGTCGAACGCCACCGTCGGCAGACCCCGGTCGCTGGCCACCCGGCTGAAATAGCCGTTGTTGGCGCCCAGATCCCACACCGCCCGGGCATCGGTGCGGGCCAGGAGATCCCCGACCAGATCACGCTTGCGGACCAGGGCCTCGTCCGAATAGTTGGTGTCGGCATAGTAGTCGCCCCACTCGGTTCCGGCGGGCTTCCACTTCAGCTTCCTGATGGTGCCGCGCAGGCTGTCGATGATGCCCGACAGGGCCTTGGCCGAAACCCGCGTCCCCTTGGCGGACTGTTGCCGGTGTTCATGCTTTTTCTGGCTGGAGGCGTGGGCGAACACGTGCATCAACAGGCCGGGGTTCAACCGGGCACGCAACGGCAGCAACCCCGCAGCGAGGTCCAGGGGCACCCCGTCGATGCCCGTGCGCAGCAAAGAACCCAGACGGACGTCCTTCAGGGCCATCAAGGCCAGCGGCGCCAGGAAATGCTGGCAGAACTGCCGGTAGGCCACCCAGGGTTCGCCTTCACGGTAGGCGGTGAACGAAAGGGTGTCGATCAACCGGGGCTTGCCGCGATGGAACTGGATGTTGTAGGCCGAGGCGTCCTTGAGGACCATGCCGCGCTTCAGGGCCAGCTTCTGGATGCGCAGCGTGGTCAAGGCGGCGTCCTTGAGCTGCAAGAAGGACCACTCGTAAGGGTAGCTGATGAAGGGTACCGGCTCGGGCCGGATCACGCAGCAGGCCCGGTCGTCCAGGGCAAGGTCCCCGGAAACCTCGGTGTGGGGGATCAGCAGGTCCTTGCCCACGAGCTGGTCGTACAACCCCGACGTGCCCAGGAGCTTGAAATCGGCGGCATAGACCCGGTTGATCTGCCGGTAAAGGACGCCGTCATGCCGGAACAGGAAACCGCTGGGATCACGGAAGGAGGCCGGCAACACCCTACTCATCGTCATCGTCGTCGTCTTGGTTCTCTTCCAGGGGCTTGCCGGTGATGAAGGACTTGATCCTGGCCCAGAACACCTTCCCGGTCACGCTGATGCCGATGACGGCGGCGATCAGGCCCTGGACCAGATAACTGCCCGTGCCCGGATCGATGTAGGCGAAGGCGGGCGCGGCGAAGAACATGATCGCCAGGGTCAGCAACAGGATCAGGGGCATGGACGTTCTCATGGGGTTCCCATCCGGCAAGGGCGTAAAAGCAACCGCTTTCCCGCCGCCAAAACGGCTCCGAGGTTAGCGCTGCTAAATCTAGTTTTGATCATTTTCAATGTAAAGCCCCGGATTCCCCGACCAGATCGTAGTACGTGTAGGGGTGGCTCATGGTGGCGAACCAGTACTGATCAGGTTGCAGGGGCCACTGCGCCCCGAACAGCGCCTTGAACAGGGCGGGGAACGTGTTGACCGCCGTCATGCCCTCGTACAGCTCGGGCTCGATGCCCGGGGGCGTCCACCAGGCGTTGAAGATGCCCAGGCGCTCATTGAAGTTGGTGTTCTGGGGATGGTCCCAGTCCAGCTCCGAACCGGGGCCGTGATCGCCCTGGATGATGATCACCGGCGGCCGGGGCGAGTCGGCCAGGATCCTGTCCACCATCCGGCCCA
>JANTFX010000101.1 GCA_024763215.1 Candidatus Krumholzibacteriia bacterium
CCAACTGGCTGCGGGCCCGCACCGAGTTCACCCTGGCGGACATGCTGCGGCCTCGGAAGGTCACCGAGTTCCCGGACCTGGAGGATCTGAGGCGCTATCTGATCCGATCCATCAGGACCTTCCGCACCGAGAGCCGCCTGGGCATCGTGGCCGATTTCTCGCGGCGGACGTTCGACATCAGCAGCCCCTTCGTGCGGATCGGCGGCGGTTCCCTGGGGGGCAAGGGCCGGGGGCTGGCCTTCATGAGCTCGCTGCTGCACCGCTACGGCGTCACCTACCGCTTCCCCGGAACCGTGATCCAGGTGCCCCCGACGGCCGTGCTCGGCACCGATGTCTTCGACACCTTCATGGCCCAGGGGGATCTGCGGGAGTTCGCGCTCCAGGATCACGAGAACGAGGAGATCACGGCCAGGTTCCTCGAGGCCAAGCTGCCGCCGGCCATCTACGGGGACCTGGAAACCTTCCTGGACCAGGTGCGCTACCCCCTGGCGGTACGGTCGTCCAGCCTGCTCGAGGACAGCCAGTTCCAGCCCTTCGCCGGCGTGTATTCGACCTACATGCTGGCCAACAGCCACCCGGACCTGCGCGTGCGCCTGGACCAGTTGTGCGATGCGGTGAAGCTGGTCTACGCCTCGGCCTACAGCAAGGCCGCCAAGAGCTACATCGAGGCCACGAGCAACCGCATCGAGGAAGAGAAGATGGCCATCATCATCCAGCAGATGGTCGGCCGCAGGTACGAGCACTACGACTACCCGCATTTTTCGGGAGTGGCCCATTCCTCGAACTTCTACCCCAGCCAGGGCCTGGATCCGCAGGACGGGGTGGTGGCGGTGGCCTTGGGCCTGGGCCGCACCATCGTCGAGGGCGGCAAGGCGCTGCGTTTCAGCCCGGCCAAGCCGACCGTGCTGCCCCAGTTCGGCACCACCGGCGACTGGATCAAGAACAGCCAGCGCCGGTTCTTCGCCGTGGACGTTAGCAACCCCGAGGCCTATCCCCGTGCCAACGAGGACTTCAACCTCGCCTGTCTGGAGCTGGAGGACGCCCTGCGCCACGGCACCCTGGAACCGCTGGGGTCGATCTACTCGGCCGAGAACGATGTCATCTACGACGGGATCCACCGCAGGGGCTCGCCCCTGGTCTCGTTCGCCCATATCCTCAAGGGCGATCTGTTCCCCCTGGCGGAGATCCTCCAGCTGCTGCTGGAGCTCGGCCGCAGGACCATGAGCGCGGAGGTGGAGATCGAATTCGCGGTGGTCCTGAGCGAGGTTCCGGAGCAGCCGCATCAGTTCGGGTTCCTGCAGATCAGGCCCCTGGCCGCGGGGTACGACGCGCCCGACATACCCGAGGATCTGCTGTGGAGCGACGACGCCCTGGTGGCCTCGGACATCGCCCTGGGCAACGGCCGCCATGACGGGATCCGGGACATCGTCTACATTCCCCGGGACCGCTTCGACCGGGCCAAGACGGTGGAGATGGCCGCCGAGATAGGGACCCTCAACCGCGAGATGGTCGATTCGGCCACCCGCTACCTCCTGCTGGGGGCGGGTCGCTGGGGTTCGTCGGACCGGTGGCTGGGTATCCCGGTGCGTTGGGACCAGATCTCGGGCGCGGCGGTCATCGTCGAGACCGACCTGGAGGATTTCAAGATCACCCCCAGCCAGGGCAGCCATTTCTTCCAGAACCTGACCAGCTTCCAGGTGGGGTACCTGACCGTCAACACCACCGAGGGGTCGAGCCGTCTGGACTGGGATTGGCTGGACGCCCAGCCAGGAAAAGATTGCGGAACCTACCTCCGGCATATTCATTTGCCGGCCGAGTTGGGAGTTTTGATCGACGGCCGCACCCGCAGGGGGGTGGTCCTCAAACCAGGCACTCTGGACGGAGCCGACTAGGCCCACGCCCGAACCCGGCGGCACGACCGCCCGGAGCAGATCATGACAGCGAACGCATCCTTCAATCCCTTCGAGATGGCCCGTAGCCAGTTCGACAAGATCGCCGACATGCTGGATCTGGATCAGGCCACCAGGGACATCCTGCGCACCCCCCAGCGCGAGTACCACTTCACCATTCCGGTGCGCATGGACGACGGCCAGGTCAGGGTTTTCAAGGGCTTCCGGGTGCAGCACAACGACGCCCGCGGTCCGGCCAAGGGTGGCATCAGGTTCCATCCGCAGGAAACCGTCGATACGGTCCGGGCCCTGTCCATGTGGATGACCTGGAAGTGCGCGGTGGCGGACATTCCTTTGGGCGGCGGCAAGGGCGGCGTGATCTGCGACCCCCACAACCTGAGCGCCCGGGAGCAGGAGGCCATCTGCCGCGGCTGGGTGCGCCAGCTTGCGCGCAACATCGGGCCGGTGGCCGACGTGCCCGCTCCGGACGTGATGACCAACCCCCAGCACATGCTGTGGATGCTGGACGAATACGAGACCATCGCGGGCGGCCACTACCCCGGCATGATCACGGGCAAGCCCGTGGGCATGGGCGGGAGCCTGGGCCGCACCGAGGCCACCGGCTACGGCGTGGTCTTCTGCCTGCGCGAGGCTCTCAAGGAGCTGGGCATCGATCCGACCGCCACCACCGCCAGCGTGCAGGGTTTCGGCAACGTGGCCCAGTTCGCCATCGACCTCTACCAGCAGCTCGGCGGCAAGGTCGTGTGCGTTTCGAGCTGGGACCAGGGCGAGCAGACGACCTACGCGTTCGCCCGCGAGGAGGGCATCGACCTGGAGCAGCTGCGGGGCATGACCGACCGTTTCGGCGGGATCGACAAGGCGCAGGCGGCAGCGGCCGGGTACCAGGTGCTGCCGGGGGACCAGTGGATCGAGCGCGAGGTGGACATCCTGATCCCCGCGGCCCTGGAACACCAGATCACCGCCGACAACGTGCAGCGCATCAGCGACCGGGTGAAGATCATCGCCGAGGGCGCCAACGGACCGACCACCCCCGAGGCGGACAAGGTCATCGCCGAGCGGGGCATCTTCCTGATTCCCGATTTCCTGGCCAACGCCGGCGGTGTGACCTGCAGCTACTTCGAGCAGGTCCAGTGCAACATGAACTACTTCTGGGACAAGGAGGACGTGCTGTCCCGCCTGGACCAGAAGATGACCGCTGCCTACCACTCCATCAGCGAGCTGGCTGCCAAGCGCAAGCTGTACATGCGCGATGCGGCCTATGTGGTGGCCATCGACCGGGTCGCCGGCGCCTGCCGCGACCGGGGCTGGGTCTAGGCCGTGGGGGGCCGTTCGGACACGCCACGCCCCCCGGATCGGGGCGATGCACCCGGGTCCGGAGATTGGCGGGCGCTGCTGGCCGAGATGAAGTCCGACCGGCCCCACCAGTACCAGCGCATTTCCCGGCGCATGCTCAACCACCTGTGCGCCATCGGTCTGAAGCAGGCCCAGCAGATGCTGGCCGAGATCGACCAGGGCCCGGCGGACGCGGATCTGGAGCGGGCCAATGTCCCGGAGGCCCGCGTCTCCATCGCCGATTCCCCCTTGATGTCCGGGGCGGCGTTCGACCTGGCGGAAAAGTATCTCGATGCCGCGGAGATCAACCGGCGCCTGGGCCGGTGGCTGCACGAGGACAAGGCCGCCTATTTCTGCTCGGTGGTGGGGGATTCCCGCTCAACCATGCCGGAGATCGTCGAGGCGATCGGCCACTATGACGACTTTCTGCGCGGCCGCAGCGGGCTGCCCCTGTCGACCCTCAAGAGCCTGCGGGTATCGCTGATCCAGCGCTTCTTGACCGAGCAGATCGACTTCATCAACGTGGCCAAGGAAGTGGTGCGGATCACGGATTTCATCGACCTGGTCGACCGGGTGACCATGACTCCCGGATGCCACGGCAAGCTGGGGGGCAAGTCGGCCGGCCTGTTGCTGGCCCGCTGGATCCTCGAGAAGGCCGGGGTCGAGATCCCCGGTGTGGGCGGCGTGAAGTTTCCGCGCACCTGGTATGTCATCTCCGATGCGGTCATGGACTTCGTCAAGCTGAACTACCTGGACGACGTGATGGACCAGAAGTTCAAGGACATCACCCAGGTCAGGCGCGAATACCCCAACATCATCCAGCTGTTCAAGAACAGCACCTTCCCTGCCGAGGTGGTCGCCGGCCTGTCCGACGCCCTGGATTATTTCGGGGAGGTGCCCCTGATCATCCGCAGCTCGAGCCTGCTGGAGGATCGTTTCGGTACCTCGTTCTCGGGCAAGTACAAGAGCCTGTTCCTGGCCAACCAGGGGCCCAAGGAGGAGAGGCTGGAAGCGTTGCTGGACGCGGTGGCCGAGGTCTGGGCCTCGGTCCTGGGGCCCGACCCCATCGAGTACCGCCGCGAACGCGGTTTGCAGGAATTCGTCGAGGAGATGGGCATCCTGATCCAGGAGGTCGTGGGCACGCGGGTGGGGCCCTACTGGATGCCCGCGTTCGCCGGGGTCGCCTTCAGCAACAACGAGTTCCGCTGGTCGCCGCGGATCCAGCGTGAGGACGGCCTGGTGCGGCTGGTGCCCGGCCTGGGCACCAGGGCGGTGGACCGGGTAGGGGACGACTTCCCCGTGCTGGCGGTGCCGGGCCAACCGTCCCTGCGGGCCAACGCCACGGTCCAGGAGGCGGTGCGTTATAGCCCCGTCCGGGCCGACGTGATCAACCTGGAGACCAACACCTTCGAGACCGTGCCCCTGCGCGAAATCCTGGCCCGGGCCGAGGGCGACTACCCCTTGATCGAGAAGATCTTCTCCGTGTTCAGCGGCGGCCGCCTGCGCCCGGTTACGCCCCTGATGCTGGACCACGAGCAGGATGACCTGATCGCGGACATGGCCGGTTTGGTCGGCAGGTCCGGGGTGGTCGACGGGATCGGGATCATGCTCAAGACCCTGCAGGAATACCTGGGCACGCCCGTGGATATCGAATTCGCCCATGACGGCCGTGACTTCTACCTGTTGCAGTGCCGCCCCCAGGCCCAGTCGTCCGCTTCCCTGCCCGCGGTCATCCCGCACGGCATTCCTGCCGAGGATCTGGTGTTCTCGGCCCGGCGGTACGTTTCCAACGGCTGGGTGCCGGACATCACCCATGTGGTATTCGTGGACCCCGACGGGTACGGCCGGCTGAACTCGGATCGGGATATGCGCCGGGTGGGCCGGGCGGTGGGGCTGCTCAACGGCCTGCTGCCCACCAGAAGATTCATCCTCATGGGGCCGGGCCGCTGGGGGAGCCGGGGCGACATCAAGCTGGGCGTGCCCGTGACCTACGCGGACATCAACAACACGGCGGTGCTCATCGAGATCGCCATGCAGCGCGGGGACTACGTGCCGGACCTCTCCTTCGGGACGCACTTCTTCCAGGACCTGGTAGAGGCCTCCATTCGCTATCTGCCGCTGTACCCTGATCAGGAGGGGGTCGTCTTCAACCGGCGGTTCCTGCTGGAAACCCCCAACCGTCTGGCTGATCTGGCGCCGGATTTCGCCGACCTGGCCGATTGCGTGCGCGTGCTCGACGTGCCGCGGGAAACGGGGGGGCGCATCCTGCGGCTGTTGATGAACGCCGACGAGGACCACGCGGTCGCCCTGCTGGCCGATCCCACGGACGAGGCCGTCCAGCCCCGGCGGGAGATGTCCCAGAGCACCAGCGCCGACCAGGTGGATGGGGGGCGGCATTGGCGCTGGCGTCAGCGCATGGCCGAGGCCATCGCCGGGAGCCTGCACGGCGATGACCTGGGCGTCAAGGCGGTGTATCTATATGGCTCGGTGCGTGACGGCACCGCCCGGCCCGAAAGCGACATCGACCTGTTGGTGCATTTCTGCGGTGACCAGGGGCAGAGGACCCGTCTGCTGGCCTGGCTCGATGGCTGGAGCGAGGCCCTGACCGAGATGAACCATGTGCGCACCGGGCTGAGGGTCAGGCCCATGCTCCATGTCGTGTTGTTGTCGGACGAGGAGCTGCAGGCGGGGAAGGGGGCCGCCGGGCTGGTGACCACCGCCACGCGGCCCGCCCGCAGATTGCCCCTGGCAGGCGAAACCGGAGAATGACCATGGCGGACGGCCCGGCGCGGGGCCGCCCGTCATGTTCGCCTGGAGCTGGCAGGTTCAGGACAGTTGCATCATGCGGCGCAGGCGGCGCTTGCGGCGATGGATCAGGCGCCGGTAGGCCTTCAGCTCCTTGGCGTCACCCGCTGCGAGGGCGGCCTGGCGTTTGCCCTTCAGGTCACGGATCTCGGCCTTGATGGCCCGTTTGCCAAGCCCCATGGCCACGTGCTTGTGGGGCTTCTCGATGCCCAGCTTTTCAGCCAGGGCATCGACCAGTTCTTCCTTCTTCATCCCCACCACGCCGACGACTTCGGGGCAGTGCTCCTTCATCATTGCGCGAAGGTCGTTGACGCGGGTTTTTTGCAATTCGTGAAAATCCATGCTGTGCTCCTTCCTGTGAACCAGGCGGGTGCCTCGCCCGCCGCAACAGAGCATCCCGACCCCCTGATTATCGGGCACGGGCGGAGATTTTTCAAGATCCGCGCGGGGGTTCCGGGCGTGCCTTGCGGTGGGGGTATGGGCCGTGGGTGACTTCCACCGGGAGGGGACCCTTGAAAACACAGGAACAACCTGGGAATATATAATATGTTGTCAAATCAGCTCTTGCGTGGGTATCGGGAGCAATGACTGTTAAGTGGTCAACAATCACACTTCAGGCCGGGGAATTTTCTTGCGCCCTCGGCCTGAGGTTCCCATTTATTGGTCAAACACGCATCGACTACCGTCGATTGCTGGGGTTGAAGCCAAGCAAACTCAAGGAGTATCAAAATGGCTCAGAACGTTGCTGCCTTCATGGAAAACGTGATCGCCAAGAACCCGGCCCAGCCGGAGTTCCACCAGGCGGTGCAGGAAGTCGTCGAAACCATCTGGCCGGTGCTGGACAAGCGCCCCGAGTACCGGACGAACAAGATCCTCGAGCGCATCGTCGAGCCCGAACGCGTCCTGATGTTCCGTGTGCCTTGGCTGAACGACAAGGGCGAGGTCGAGGTCAACCGCGGTTATCGCATCGAGATGAACAGCGCCATCGGCCCCTACAAGGGCGGCCTGCGTTTCCACCCCAGCGTCAACCTGGGCATCCTGAAGTTCCTGGCCTTCGAGCAGGTCTTCAAGAACAGCCTGACCACGCTGCCCATGGGCGGCGGCAAGGGCGGTTCGGACTTCGACCCCAAGGGCAAGAGCGACAATGAAGTCATGCGCTTCTGCCAGAGCTTCATGACCGAGCTGTGCCGCCACATCGGCCAGTTCACCGACGTGCCCGCCGGCGACATCGGCGTGGGCGGCCGCGAGATCGGCTTCCTGTTCGGCCAGTACAAGCGCATCCGCAACGAGTTCGTCGGCGTGCTGACGGGCAAGGGCCTGAACTGGGGCGGCTCCCTGATCCGGCCCGAGGCCACCGGCTACGGTTCGGTGTACTTCGCCGCCGAGATGCTGAACACCCGCGGCGAGACCTTCGAGGGCAAGACCGCCCTGGTGTCCGGCTCCGGCAACGTGGCCCAGTACACCATCGAGAAGCTGCTGGACCTGGGCGCCAAGCCCGTGACCTGCTCCGACAGCAGCGGCTACATTTACGACGAGGCCGGGATCGACCGCGAGAAGCTGGCCTACCTGATGGAGCTGAAGAACGTCAAGCGCGGCCGCGTCAAGGAATACGCCGAGAAGTTCAGCAGCGCCGTCTACACGCCCGCCGATCCCGGCGCGGACCACAACCCGCTGTGGGACCACAAGGCCGAGGCCGCGTTCCCCAGCGCCACGCAGAACGAGATCAACGCCAAGGATGCGGCGAACCTGCTGAAGAACGGCGTGTACGTCGTGAGCGAGGGCGCCAACATGCCGACCACTCTGGACGGCGCCAAGCAGTTCCTGGACGCCGGGATCCTGTACGGACCCGCCAAGGCCGCCAACGCCGGCGGCGTGGCCGTCTCCGGCCTGGAGATGAGCCAGAACAGCCTGCGTCTGAGCTGGACCCGCGAGGAAGTGGACCAGAAGCTGCACGGCATCATGAAGAGCATTCATGGCGCCAGCGTGGCCGCCTCCAAGGAATTCGGCATGGAGGGCAACTACGTGGCCGGTGCGAACATCGCCGGTTTCCTGAAGGTTGCCGACTCGATGCTGGACCAGGGGCTGGTCTAGGCCTGCGCCGGGTTCACCCGGTCAGGTGAGGATGATCGCAGAGGCGGGGCGGCCATATGGTCGTCCCGCCTGTTTTGGGATTGATCAGGAGGTCGCCATGACGAAGTACGGATTTTTGGGGTTGGGCATCATGGGGCAGCCCATGGCCGGTAACCTGTTGCGGACCGGATGCGAGCTGCGGGTCTGGAACCGCACGCCCGCCAAGTGCGCCCCCCTGGCCAGGGAGGGTGCCGTGGTCTGCGAAGGACCGGCCGAGGTATGCGCGGGCTCGGACATCACCTTTGCCATGCTGGCCGATCCGGAGGCTGCCCGCGCGGTCTTCGCAAGCGCCGCGTCCGGTCTGGGGCCGGGTCATGATTACGTGGACATGTCCACGGTGGATGCGCGGACCAGCAAGGATCTGGCCGCAGCCGCCACGAGGGCCGGGGCGCGGTTTCTGGAGGCCCCCGTCAGCGGTTCGAAGCAGCCGGCCAGCGACGGCAGCCTGGTGATCCTGGCCGCGGGGGATCGCTCCCTGTACGACGACGCAGCCCCGGCCCTGGATGCCATGGGCAAGCTGAAGGTCTACCTGGGCGAGGTCGGCCAGGGGGCGTGCGTGAAGCTGGTGGTGAACATGATCATGGGCGGGATGATGACCGCCTTCGGCGAGGGTCTGGCCCTGGCCGGCCGTGCCGGGCTTGATGGCCCGACCCTGCTGGATGTGCTGGCAGCCGGCGCCCTGGCCAACCCCATGTTTGCGGGCAAGGGCCCGGCGATCCTGGACGGTTCGTTCTCGCCCGCCTTTCCGCTCAGGCACATGCAGAAGGATCTGCGCCTGGCCTTGCAGCTGGGGGACGACCTGGCCCAGCCGCTGCCCACGGCGGCGTCCGCCAACGCGGCGTTCATCCGCGCGCGCGATGAAGGTCTGGCCGACCTGGATTTCAGCGCGGTGTGCCGGGTCCTGGGCGTTTGACCCACGCGGCTGGGCGAGGATCGATATAGGTGGGGGGGGAGTTGTG
>JANTFX010000102.1 GCA_024763215.1 Candidatus Krumholzibacteriia bacterium
AGGCGGCGGCCCAGGCCGGCAAGCCGGCCGTCCATATCCTTCAGGTCCACCATGACCCTGTTTTGCAGCCTCGCGGCCAGGCGCTGGGTGTCGCGGCGCGAACGCAGCAAGGCACGTTCGCTGGCCCACTGCAGGCGCTCTCCGAGCGCCTGCCTCTGCCGGGCCCGCTCCAGGATCTCCGCGACGGCCTGGAGTAAACGATCCAAGGCCGCCTCGCAACGCTCGGCGGCCTGCTCCACTCTCTCCACCAGGTACTCGGCCGCCGCCGTGGGTGTCTTGCAGTGATGGTGGGCCACCACATCGCAGATGCTGGTGTCGATCTCATGGCCGATGGCCGTGATCACCGGCACCGGGCTCTCGGCCACCGCCACGGCCAGGTCCTTCTGGTCGAACCAGCTCAGATCGGCCCGCGACCCCCCGCCGCGGGTGATCACGATGACGTCCACTCCGCTGCGCACATGGGCGGCCAGCGCCCGCATGACCTCGTCCTGGACCTGAGCGCCCTGCATCTTCGCCCCGCGCAGGGTGACGGCGAAGGGAAAACCGGAGCCCTCGATGCCGGTCATGAAATCCCGCTCGGCCGCGCTGCCGGGCGAGGTGATCAGGCCGATGCGAAGCGGCAACTCCGCCAATTCCAGCTGCTGCTGCTTTTCCAGCAGGCCCTCTGTCTTCAAGAACTCCAGAACCTGCCGGCGCAAGGCCTCCAGGCGGCCCAGGGCATAGGTCTTGTCCACCCCGATGATCTTCAGGCTCAGCTTGCCGAACGGCGGATAGAAATCCACCTTCACCTCGAAGCAGACCTCCAGCTTGTTGGCCAGCTGCAGGTCCGGGTCGGTGCCGTCCAGGTAGCGGCCCAGGCCGTGGGCGCGGCGGTCCCACTCCATCAACGCCACGGGGATCTGGTACTCGGCCGCCCCGCTCTGGCCGGTCTCGTGCAGCTCGAAGTAGATGTGCTTGCGCCGGGCCGCATCGGCGGGCAGGCGCTGGATCTCGCCCTTGACCCACAGCGAACCTGGGAACGACTCCTCCAGCGCCGCCTTGATGCGCTCGCCCAGCTGGCGCACCGTCAGCACATCATGCTGCGGAGCCCCGGCATCGGGTGTGGCGAAAAGATCCTCGGTCACAGGGTTGCCTCCTGCCAGTGCAGGCGGAAAAAGAGAAAGACCATGCCGACGGCGTACAGGCTGAACCAGATCAAAAGCGACCACCAGGCTCCCAGCAGGCCGCCGCCCAGGATGATGCCGAAAAGATAGGTCAAGGGCGGCAGCAACAGGAACCCCGAACAGATATCCACCAGCATGACCACGCGTGTGCGGCCGGCGCCGCGCAGGGCTCCGGCCAGGGTCAGGCCCACAGCGTCGATGACCTGGACCAGCCCGGTCAGCCGCAGCACCGGCTTGCCCGCGGCGACAAGGTCACGGCTGTCGGAGAACAGCCGCAGCAGGAAACCCGGGGCCAGCAGGAAGGCCACTCCGAAGGCGCCCATGAGCAGCACGCTCAGGCCCACCCCGAACCAGGTGGCCCGGCGCGCACCGTGCACATCGCCCCGGCCCAGGGACTGCCCCACCACCGTCTGCATGGCCGCGCCCACCCCGACCCCCGGCATGAAGGACAGGGCCGCGATGCGCAACACCACGTTGCCGGTGGCCACGGCCAGGGTGGAGATCCGGCCCAGAATGAAAAAGAACACCAGCAGGGCCAGGATCGCACCCAGCGACTGCACCGCCGGCGGCCAGCCCAGCTCCAGGAACCTCGCCAGCAGCCGCGGTTGGAAGTTGCCCCGGCCGAAGAACCGGAAGCGGTGCCGGATCCGGGGCCGCAGCAGGTAGCCGGCCATGACCAGGGCCGCCACGGTCGCGCTCAAGGTGCTGGCCAGGGCCGCCCCGGCCACGCCCATGGCAGGGGCACCGAACTTCCCGAAGATCAGGATCCAGTTCAGCAGGACGTTGAGCAGGTTCATGCCGATGCCCACGGCCATCCCCACGCGGGTCCAGCCGATGCCGTCGGTGGCAGCCTTGGCCATGAAGAACGCCAGCAGCGGCACCATGCCCAGGTAGCGCAACCGCAGGTAGTCCGCACCCAGGGCACAGACACGCCCGTCGGAGCTGACCAGCCGCATCAGGGTTTCGGGCCACAACAGGCCGACGGCCATGCACAGCACCCCGACCAGGCTGGTGACCCCCACCGCGGTGGCCAGCACGGCGCCGACCTCGCCGTCGCGGCCGGCGCCCACCCGGTGGGCGGTGATGACCTGGGCGGCCACATCGGCCCGCTTGATGGTCATGGCCAGGGCCGAAAACAGCAGGGTGGCAACCCCGACCGCAGCCAGAGGGGCCTCACCCAGGCGCCCCACCATGAGGGTGTCCACCAGCCCCATGAGGGTCTGGGAGATGTTGGCCATCACCACGGGCATGGCCAGACCGGTGATCACGGCCGCCAGGGTGCGCCGGTTCATCGTGCCCAGGGGCATGCCGCCGCCGGGCAGGGTGGCCGCTTGCTCAGCCGGCAAGGATCTGCACCGCCCGGGCCAGCAACCGCGCCCCGAACCCCGTCCCGCCCGCGGGGCAGGCCTCGTCCCCCTTGGCCTGGTAGGCCGGACCGGCGATGTCCAGATGCGTCCAGGACGTCTTGTCGTCCACGAAGGCCGACAGGAAGGCCGCCGCGGTCAGCGCCCCGCCCTCGCGGCCGCCGCCGATGTTCTGCAGGTCGCCCCAGGTGCCCTTCATGATCTCCTTGTGCTCGTCCACCAAAGGCAGCGGCCAGACCCGCTCGAAGGTCTCGCCCCCGGCCTGCTTCAAGGTCTCCATCAGCTCGGCGCTGTTGCCCATGATCCCGGCGAAGTGCTTGCCCAGGGCCACCACGCAGGCGCCGGTGAGCGTCGCCATGTCCAGCAGGTAATCGGGCTTGCCGCGGCCGGCGAACCACAGGCCGTCGGCCAGGATCAGCCGGCCCTCCGCGTCGGTGTTCAGGACCTCGACCGTCTTGCCGCTGGCCATGGTCAGCACGTCGGCGGGCTTGATCGCCCCGCCATCGGGCATATTCTCGGCTGTGGGCACGACCACCTGCAGGTTCACCGGCAGCTTCAGGCGCGCGATGGTCACCGCGGCGCCCAGCACGCCTGCGGCCCCGGCCATGTCGGCCTTCATCTCATCCATCCCCGCGCCCGGCTTGAGGGAGATGCCCCCCGAATCGAAGGTCACGCCCTTGCCGACGAACGCGAACTTCGGCGCCCTGGCGCTGCGCGATCCCCGGTACTCGAGGACGATCAGGCGCGGCGGATGGGAGCTGCCCTGGCCGACTCCCAGCAAACCACCCATCTTCAGCTTCTTCAGCTCGGGCACGCCCAGCACCTTGCATCTGAGGCCCTCGCGGCGTGCCATGCCGCGCGCCTTGGCGGCCAGGGCCGCGGGCGTCAGCAGGTTCGGCGGCAGGTTGACCAGCTCGCGCGCGAACAGGCAGCCCGCGGTCATGGCAGCGGCCTCCTTCAAGCCGGCGCGCAGGGCCCCGGCGCGGCCGCCGTCGGCCAGCAACGCCCAGGCACGGGGAGCGGTCGGCTTGTCCTTGCCCGTCTTCAGCTCACCCACCGGCGACAGGGCCAGCTCGGCGCCCTCGCACCAGCAGCGCGCGATGGCGGCATCGTCGAAGCCGAGGGTCTCGGCCGCCGGCACCACCAGCGCCACCTTCTGCGCCTCCATGGCCCGCGCCTTCTTCGCCGCCGCGGCCGCGGCCTTGCGGATCTCCTGCAAGCCCACCTCCGCCGGTTTGCCCATGCCCACCAGCAGGAACCAGCCCGCCTTGACGCCGCTGCAGTGCACGGGCAAAGTCGTGCCCGCTGCGGCCTTGAAACCGGCGGCGGTGATGATCCCCTTCAGGTCGGGATGGTCGCCATGACCGTGACCCTTGCCCTTGCGCGCCCCGGGGGGCGGCCCGCCTGCGGCCTGCAACAGGGGCGCCAGGTCCGGCCCATCCTTCCGCTGGAAAACGGGGAACACGATCAGATCGACGGGCACCTGGGCGAGCGACGCCTTGGCTATGGTCCACTGCATGATGAGGACTCCTTCATGGCTTGCGGGCAGGAAAAAAGCGGCCGGGCCGCTGCAGCTTTCACTTGCGGCCCATTCTAGCATGCCACGGGTTTAACGCAATGATTGCCGCGGCCCCGGGTCCAGGGTAGGATCCCGGCGGATCTCTTCACCACACCCCGAGGGTACCGAAATGCGCCTGAGACACAACCTGCCCCTGCAGATCCTCATCGCCCTGGTCCTGGGCACCGGCGCGGGTCTGCTGTGGCCGCAGGGCCATGCCCTGATCGGCGGCTGGCAACCCTACTCCCTGTTCGATTTCCTGGGCACCCTGTTCCTGCGCGGCCTGCGCATGGTCATCGTGCCCTTGATCGCCGGCAGCATCATCACGGGCGTGGCCGGAGCCGGGCAGGGCAGCGGCCTGGGACGACTGTTCACCAAGACCTTCGCCTGGTACGTCACGACCAGCCTGCTGGCCATCCTGCTGGGACTGCTGCTGGTCAACCTCATCCAGCCCGGCCTGCAGCACGGGGTGGCCGTGGGCCCCCGCCTGGGGCTGACCCTGCAGGACGCCGATCTGGCCGCCAAGCTCCAGGACAAGAGCACCGGCGACCTGGTGGGCATCATCCAGCGCATGGTCCCGGTCAACCCGGTGGCCGCCGCGGCCGATGGCCAGATGCTGCCGTTGATCTTCTTCTGCCTGCTGTTCGGCATCGCCATCGGCAAGCTGGATCCAGAGCACCGCGCATCGCAGTTGCGGTTCTGGGAATCGCTGTTCGCGGTGATGATGCGGATCACCGGCTGGGTGATCCTGACCGCCCCGCTGGGCATCTTCGGCCTGATGGCCAAGGTCACGGCCACCAGCGGCTTCGCCGCCTTCGCCCCGCTGCTGAAGTACGCCCTGACGGTCCTGGCCGCCCTGGTGCTGCACGCGGTCATCACCCTGCCGTTGCTGGTCAGGACCATCGGCCGCCTGCCCGCCGGCCGGCACGCGCGCACCATGCTGCCTGCCCTGCTGACGGCCTTCTCCACGCGCAGCTCGTCGGCCACCCTGCCGCTGACCATGGACCGCATCGAGAACGGGGCCGGGGTGAGCAACCGCGTCAGCAGCTTCGTGCTGCCTCTGGGGGCGACCATCAACATGGACGGCACCGCGCTGTACGAATGCGTGGCCGCCCTCTTCATCGCCCAGGCCTACGGTGTGCACTTGGGGTTCGGCGCCCAGTTCGTCGTGGTGCTGACGGCCCTGCTGGCCAGCATCGGCGCCGCCGGCATCCCCGCCGCCGGGCTGGTGATGATCACCATCATCCTGGATGCGGTGGGCCTGCCCCTGGAGGGCATCGCCCTGATCCTGGCCGTCGATCCGGTGCTGGACATGTGCCGCACCGCGGTCAACGTGTGGAGCGACAGCTGCGGGGCCGTGGTGGTCGCCCGCAGCGAGGGCGAAGCCGGAGTCCTGAGCAACAAGAGCAGCAACAAGTGAGCCTTGCGACGGCATCCTGAACCTATGGAAATAAGACCGGAAACTTCGCCCCTGCCCCGCCTGATCATCCTCGGCCTGGGCCTGTGCGCGGGCATCGCGGCGATCTTCGTCGCCCAGTTCCACAACGCCATCGTCCACCGGGTCCACTGCCCCATCCTGCGGGCCACGGGCATCCCCTGCCCCACCTGCGGCGGCACCCACGCCGTGATCGCCCTGCTCCAGGGGCACCTCCACCTGGCCGCGGCCACCAACCCCCTGGTTTCCGGCGGGGCCGTCGTTTTCGTCATGGTGGTGCTGTGGGCTTTCGGCGCCATGTTCCTGCCTGCCTGGCGCGTCACGCTGGTCCTGGAGCCCCGGGAAAAAAGGGCCGCCATCTGGCTGGCGGCCCTGCTGATCATAGCGGGTTGGTTCTACGAGATCTGGCGGCTGATCTGACGCCTCAGGAATATCGCCGTCAATACTCCTGGCCCAGATACCTTGCGATGACCAGGCGCTGGATCTCGCTGGTGCCCTCGTAGATGCGGGTGACGCGCACGTCGCGGTAGTAGCGCTCCACCGCGTACTCCTTGCAGAAGCCGTAGCCGCCGTGGACCTGCACCGCCGTATCGGCGGCCTTCCCGGCGGCCTCGCTGCACTTGAGCTTGGCCATGGCCGCCTGCTTGCCGTAGGGCTGGCCCTGGTCCTTGAGCCAGGCCGCCTGCAGGGCCAGCAGGCGCGCGGCCTCCAGCTCGGTGCCCACATCCGCCAGCATGCCCCCGATGACCGGCTGCCTGATGAGCGGCTTGCCGAACTGCTCGCGCGTCTTGGCGTACCTGACGGCCTCGGCCAGACAGGCCTCGCCGATGCCCAGGGACTGGAACGCGATGCCGATGCGCCCGCCGTCCAGGGCCGACATGGCGATCTTGAACCCGTCCCCCTCCTTGCCCAGCAACTGGGCCGCCGGCACCCGCATGTCCTCGAAATCGACCACCGCGGTGTCGCTGGCCCGCAGGCCCATCTTGTCTTCCTTCTTGCCCACGACCAGGCCCGGGGTGCCGCGCTCGACGATGAAGGCGTGGGTATCCTTGTGGCCGGTGGTCCCGGGGGTGCGCGCCATGACCACGTAGAAGGCGGCGCGCTGGCCGTTGGTCACGAAGATCTTGCTGCCGTTGAGGATGTAATCGTCTCCGTCGCGCTTGGCGGTGGTCGTGATCGACGCCGCATCCGATCCGGCGCCCGGCTCGGTCACGCAGAAGGCCGCGATCTCGCCCGCGGCCATGCGCGGCAGGAATTCCTGCTTGATCTGCTCGCTGCCGTACATGGCCACCGGATAGCTGCCCACGCTGTTGTGCACCGTCAGCATGACGCACACCCCGGCGCTGGCCTTGGCCAGTTCCTCGACCACCAGCCCGTAAGTGATGGTGTCGGCGCCCAGCCCGCCGTACTGCTCGGGAAAGGCGATGCCGAAGAAGCCGCTCGCCTTCATCTTCTCCACCAGTTCGGCGGGCATGCCGTTTTCCTCGTCCATCTGCTGGGCGATCGGAGCGATCTCCTTGCGGGTGAAATCGCGCACCATGTCGCGGAACATGGTCTGGTTTTCGTTGAGGGTGAAATCCATGGCAACTCCCGGGAAAAGGAAGGGGGCCGCGGTGCGACCCCCGGCAGACGTCAGACCAAGGTCACTTCCTGAACTCCATGGAGGAGATCACCAGACGCTGGGCTTCGCTGGTGCCCTCGTAGATCTCGGTGATCTTGGCGTCGCGGAAATGGCGCTCGATGGGGTACTCCTTGGAGTAACCGTTGCCCCCGAAGATCTGCACCGCCTCGTTGGTGATGAAGTGGGAGGCCTCGCTGGCGGCCAGCTTGGCCATGGCCGCCTCCTCGCTGTAGCGGCCACCCTGTTCCTTGGCCCAGGCGGCCTTGTAGGTCAGCAGGCGCGCGGCTTCAAGGCGCAGGGCCATGTCGGCGATCTTCCACTGGATAGCCTGGAACTTGGCGATGGGCCGACCGAACTGCTCGCGCTGCTTGGCGTATTCGCGCGCCGCCTCGTAGGCCGCGGCGCTGATGCCCAGTGCCTGGGCCGCGATCCCGATGCGTCCGCCGTCCAGGGTGCTCATGGCGATCTTGAAGCCCGTGCCCTCCTCACCAAGGACGCGTTCGGGGCCGACCTTGATGTTGTCCAGGGCCAGCTGGGCGGTATCGGAGGACCGGATGCCCATCTTCTCTTCCTTGTGGATCACCGAGAATCCAGGGTCGGTCTTCTCGACGATGAACGCCCGGATGCCCTTGTGCTTGAGCTCGGGATTGGTCTGCGCGAACACGATGAGCACGTCGGCGTGGGCGCCGTTGGTGATGAAGTTCTTCATCCCGTTGATGACCCAATGCCCGTCTTCCTGACGGGCCGTCGTCTGCTGATTCGCGGCGTCCGTTCCGGCATTCGGCTCGCTCAGGCAGTACGCGCCCAGCAGCTCGCCCTTGGCCAGGGGCGTCAGCCAGGTCTTCTTCTGCTCCTCGGTGGCATAAACCTCCAGCGGCCAGCACACCAGGGAATTGTTCACCGACATGATCACGCCGACGGAGGCGCAGGCCTTGCTGATCTCCTCCATGGCCAGCACGTAGCACAGGCTGTCCAGCCCGGCGCCACCGTACTGCTCGGGCACGTTCATGCCCATGAAACCCAGCTCGCCCAGCCGCTTCACGATGTCGGCGGGGAAACGCTCCAGCCTGTCGTTCTCGGCCGCCTGGGGCGCCACTTCCTTGGCCGCGAAATCCCGGGCCATGTCGCGGATCATGCGCTGTTGTTCGGTCAGTTCGAATTGCACGTCGATCTCCTTGCCGCGGCGGGCCGTCCGGCCCGCGGGTTATTCGTAGTCGTAGAAGCCCTTGCCGCTCTTGCGGCCCAGGTAACCGGCATCGACCATGCGCCGCAGCAGCGGGCACGGGCGGTACTTGCTGTCGCCGAAGCCGTCGTAAAGGACCTCCATGATGTCCAGGCAGACGTCCAGGCCGATGAAGTCGGCCAACGTCAGCGGGCCCATGGGGTGGGCCATGCCGAGCTTCATCACGGTATCGATGGCCTCGCGGTCGGCCACGCCCTCCATCAGGCAGTACACGGCCTCGTTGATCATGGGCATCAGCACCCGGTTGCTGATGAAGCCGGGGTAGTCCTGCACCGTCACGGGCACCTTGCCCAGATCCTTGGCCCACTGGGTGACCTGCTGCAGGGTCTGATCGCTGGTGGCCTGGCCGCAGATGATCTCCACCAGCTTCATCACCGGCACCGGGTTCATGAAGTGCATGCCGATAACGCTGCCTGCACGCTGGGTGCAGGCCGCGATCTTCGTCAACGAGATGCTGGAGGTGTTGCTCGCCAGCACGGCGTCCTGCTTGCAGATCCCGTCCAGCTCGGTGAAGATGTCTTTCTTCACCGCGAAGCTCTCGAACACGGCCTCGACGACCAGGTCGCTGTCGGCGGCCACCTTCAGGTCCGTGCTCGGATGCAGCCGCGCCAGGGTGGCGTCGGCGTCCTGCTGGGTGATCTTCTCCTTCTTGACCTGCCTGCCCAGGTTCTTGCCGATGGTGGCCAGGGCCCGGTCCAGGTATTCCTGCTTCACGTCGAC
>JANTFX010000103.1 GCA_024763215.1 Candidatus Krumholzibacteriia bacterium
ACCCGAACAACCCGAACACGGCCGACGACGGTTTCGGCGGGCAGAACAGCGTGGTGACGGTGCCGGCGGGCAAGCAGAAAATGATGGCCGCCGGAGGAGCGGCTGCTCCGGCCACGACGGCTCCGGCGAGCCCTGCCGCCCCCGCCGGAGATGGCTCGCCCCGTTCGGTGGAGTTTTCCTACACGCCCGTGATCTCCGGTGTGAACAACGTGTTCCTGGCCGGTAGCTTCAACGACTGGAACGATTCCAAGACCCGCATGACCGACCCCGACAGCGACGGCACCTACACCGTGACGTTGCTGCTGCCCCAGGGCACCTACCAGTACAAGTTCGTGGTCGACGGACAGTGGCACCAGGATCCCGACAACCCGGACACCGCCGACGACGGCTTCGGCGGGCAGAACAGCGTGCTGAAGGTGGATGACTCCTTCTCGTCCATCACCATCGAACTGGGCGACGGCAAGATCTTCAGCGACGACATCGAGCCGGTGTTCGATTATTCCACCTGCAACCCCCTGTCCGAGACCAGGATCAGCCTCACGGCCAAGGCGCACCTGGATGACGTCCAGGAAGTGGCCGTGGCCTACGGTATCAACGGCGGTCAGGAAATGATCCTGCCCATGGTCCCGGTGGAGCACGACGCCGCGTTCCAGTATTACCGCGCCGAGGTCGAGCTGGGTGATCCGACCGACAGCCTGGAATACGTGATCCGCTACCGCGACGGGGACACCACCGAATACCTGGGCCCCCAGGGTATGCTGGCGGAGCGCCCGCACAGGGGCTTCGTCTACACGGCCAAGGCCTATCCGCCTTTCTTCACCCCCGAGTGGGCCAAGGACGGCATCATCTACCAGATCTTCCCCGACCGTTTCGCCAACGGCGACAAGGGCAACGACCCCGACTTCCACGAACCCTGGTACCAGGGTGTGGACGAGCTGCCGGCCTCTGGCAAGACCAACGGCGAGTACTTCCATCTGGTCAAGGACTGGTACGACATCGCCGGCCTCAAGCGCAGCCCCTACCGCACTGACGGCAAGCCCGACTACTTCTCGTTCTACGGGGGCGACATCGCCGGCGTACGGGAGCACCTGGACTACCTGAACGACCTGGGCGTCACGGTGATCTACTTCAACCCGTTGAACCAGGGCATGAGCAACCACAAGTACGATCCGGTGGACTACCTGAAGATCGATCCGCATTTCGCCGACGAGCAAGAATTCAAGGATTTCGTGCAGGATTGCCACCAGCACGGCATCCGCATCATCGTGGACATGGCCTTCAACCACACCGGCAACTGGCACTTCGCCTTCCGCGACGCGGTGGAGAAGGGGCCCAAGAGCAAGTACTACAACTGGTACGAATTCCACCGCTGGCCCCTGCCCAAGACCCGCGACTTCAAGGCCAGCGACTACTACGATTGCTGGTGGGGCTTCGGACTGCACCCGAACCTGAACTACGACCTGAAGCTGCCCCAGGCGGCCGAGAACAACATCACCGACATCAGCAAGGCCACCCCCAACTGGCCGGTGGTCAACTACGTGCTGAGTGTTGCGGACCACTGGCTGGGCGACCTGGATATCGACGGGTTCAGGCTGGATGTGCCCAACGAGGTGCCCCACTGGTTCTGGAAGCTGTTCAACGAACGCTGCAAATCCATCAAACCCGATTGCTGGCTGGTGGGCGAATTGTGGGGCAATGCCGGCCGCTGGATCGGCCCCCGGGGCTTCGATTCGACCATGAACTACAAGTTCTTCCGCGATCCGGTCATGGATTTCATCGGCAAGGGGTCCATCAGCGCGGCCGCCTTCGACCAGCGGCTGAGCCCCGGCCGCTTCCAGTATCCACCCCAGTCGGTGGCCGTGATGATGAACCTCATCGACAGCCATGACACCATCCGCTTTCTGACCAGCAGTGGCGATGTCCGCCGCCTGATGCTTGCGGCGATGTTCGGCATGAACTACGTCGGCATGCCCCATATCTGGTACGGGGACGAGGTGGGCATGACCGGGGGCAAGGATCCGGATTGCCGGCGGCCCTTCGACTGGCGCTACACGGGGGATCCCCGCCGGGTGGCTTTGCGCGACTATTACGGCAAGATCACGCGCCTGCGGCGGGACACGCCGGTGCTGCGCCGGGGGGCGTTCACGACCCTGACCACATCCGGCAAAGCCTATGCCTTCGCCCGCAGCCTGGACGGCAAGGTGGCGGTGGTTGTGATCAACGCCGGGCCGACGCCGGTGACTTTGGAGTTGCCCGTGGGCGTGTTGAAGGACCTCGCCACCGCAGGTGGCCTGGACATGATCGTGGCGGTCGGTCCGGAGGTCTTTCCGCGGGTGGCCGGGGTGCCGTTCCGGTCCGGAGACAAGCTCGCAATTGGCGGTGGGGAGACCTTCCCGGTCGAGCTTCCCGGCCTGAGCGGGGCGATTTTGCTGAATGGTGAAAACTAACACAAAAAAGCGCACCTTTAGGCAATGTTTGTGCTATAATATACTCCAAGTGAGGGTTGCGGCCCGGATGACCTGAGTGTCGTCCGGGCCCGTTTCCCGCCTTCTGTAACAGCTTCTGCCTGTCGTCCATAAAACTCAAAACCCGGGAGGGTACCATGAAGAAACTGATCTTGCTGGCGAGCGCCGTCATGCTGCTTTGCGTGGCCGGCAACGCCCTGGCCGTCATCGGCTGGGCCGGCAACGTCTGGCCCAACGGCGGCGCCATCGTCACCCCCGTCGACCCCGTGGATGTCTATGCCCAGGCCTGGAAGGGCGGCGTCACCGACGCGGCCGGCCAGGGTGCGGACATTTCCGCCGACATGGCCCTCACCAACGATCTGGGCGGCAGCTTGGTCGTGGCAATGGCCTACCATGGCGACGTGGGCGCCAACGACGAGTACACCGCCCAGATCCCCACGAGCATGATGACCGGCGCGGCCTGGGTCCAGGTGGACATCACGTTCCACGATCTGAGCGACGGGACCGACTACACCGGGCTGTTGGACCAGAACAACAATCCTGCTCCCCAGCAGTACGAAGTCTCCAACGTGTTGCCCAACGATATCGACGTGACCTTTGCGGTCTGCCTGAGCGGCGAGCCCACCACCGGCGACGTGTGCGTCATCGGTTCGGCGGCCGAGATCGGCGCCTGGGGTACGGGCGTGAACCTGGTCAACACCGGCGGCGACATGTGGGAAGGCACCGTGACCTTCGCCGCGGGCGACAACCCTTACTTCGAGTACAAGTTCAAGAAGGACGGCTGCTCCAGCTGGGAGAGCATCGCCAACCGCGTGGTGACCCTGCCCACCGACGGCACCACCGCGGTCGTGCTGGATACCCAGAGCTGGAACGACCTGCCCATGGGGTGCGGCAACGAGACCTACCTGACCGAGGACAAGGTCGTCTGCATCCAGGTCTGCCTGAGCGACGTCATCACCGACGGCGGCGTGTGCGTGACCGGTGGTCTGGCCGAACTGACCAACTGGGGCGACGGCAAGCCCATGGTGGAGATCGGCCCGAACCTGTACCAGGCCTGCCTGGTCTTCGCCCAGGGCACCCAGGTTCCCTTCAGCTTCGAGTTCAAGTTCAAGAAGGACGGTTGCCAGACCTGGGAGAGCGTGGGCAACCGCGTCTTCACCGTGGACAACAGCCTGGATACCGAGACCGACCTGATCTATGGCTGGGATGACGGCCCGATCAACTGCGGTCCGGTCGAGACCCAGGACAGCAGCTGGGGCGCTCTGAAGAGCATGTTCCGGTAAGCAATTAAGCTGATCGATGAAATGGGGCCCGGAGTGATCCGGGCCCCGTCTTTGTGCCTGGGAGGAAGATCCTGCCGGCGGGGGGTCAGTGCAGGATCAGGATGGAATTGTAGCTGCCGTACCCGTCGTCCTCGGTCAGGGGGTTGTTCTGGTCGTACTCCCAGCGGATGCCCCAGTCCACGGCGAACTTGTACTGGTAGCGGCCGGGTTTGAGGGGGACGACGATCTGCCAGATGCCGTCGCCGTCGTCGTCCTGCATGGCCCCGATGGTCTGGTCGAAACGGCCGGTGCCCTGGGTGCCGCACCAGGTGTTCTCGTCCCAGTTGCCGCACAGGTTGACGTGCTTGGCCTGGGGCGCCTCGTACTGGAACAGGACGGCGTTCTCGAAATCATGCACCCGGTGCGGTGCTGGCAGGCGGTTGCGCAGGATCCGGGTGTAACTGCAACCGGAGCCCATGGCCAGGGCCCAGCCCAGGACCGTCAGGGTGATGATGGCGCGCCGGGTGTTGAGGCTTGGGATCCGCATCATGAAACTCCTTAGAACGTCATCTGGGCGCGCAGGGTGAACACCCGGGCGTCCTCCAGGTACTGCTCCGCATCCAGCAGGCCCGCGTCGGGGTGGTCGAACAGGTAGCGCTGGCGGTACCACCAGCGGCCGAACTGCCGGCCCTGGTAGTCGATGCTGAATTCCACGGGATCGACCCCGTAGCCGAACACCAGCTCGAAACTCTGCTGGGGCTTGTACTGCAGGCCGACGAAGGGTGACCAGTAGCCGTCATCCGCGGTGACCAGCGCGCCGCTGATCGGGTCGGGAGCGTCGACATCGTACTTGATGTACCGGACGTCGGCGATGGCGTTGACCGCCCGGGAGACGTGGCGCTGCCAGCGGCCGATGAACTCGTAGGATTTGTAGTCCTGGTCGCGGACATCGGGATCCCGGAAGGTCAGCCCGAACTCCAGCTCGCCGTGGCCGAAGCGGGACCGGGGGGTGCCCTTGCCTACCAGGCCGGACAGGTACCAGGTGCTGATGGTGTGGTCGGAACGGGTGCTGTCGCCGGGGACCGTGCGGCCGACGGGGGCGAAGTCCTCCTTCAGCCCCCGGTGGTACAGGTAGAGCTTCAGATCCCGGTCGCCGCTGGTCCGGGAGGCTTCCAGCTCGGTCCAGTTGTAGGTGGTCTGGGCCGGGCTGTCCTCGATGTTGAAGAAGATGTGGTTCTCGGCCGTCGCCTGGTCCTGGAAGCTCAGCCCCAGCACCCTCTGGTCGGGTTCGGCCCCGTCCATGTCCCGGTAGGTGTGCTGCAGGCGCACCGCCGTTTCGACATCCGGTTGATAATCCCAGCGCAGGGAGGCCATGACGGCGTCGCGCTCGTTGAAGGGCACGTCGATGGACCCGTTGACGTTGTTCTGGCCGGACTGGTTGCCCGTCACGAAGCGATCCAGGTAATCCACGTAGAGCACCTCGGCCCCCAGGGACATGGTGTCGTCCCGCAGGGGCAGGGTGGCGTCCAGCCCCAGCTTGTAGTCGTGGGACTCGGTCTCGAACCAGGTGCTCGAATCCCCGGTGCGGGCCAGGTAGTCGTCCAGGGCGGGGATGCCGGTGGAGGGCTGGCCGACGATGGATTCGAAGTTCATCCAGATAAGTTCGCGCTGCAGCCAGATGGGCGTGCCGAGCTCGAGGTTGCCGAGCTTGCGGGAAAAGCGCACCCAGATGCGGTCCCCGCCGGTGTTGTCGAACAGCAGGGGGTTGTTGTAGTAGTCGTAGTTGTGGACGTTGGCGAAGAAGCCTTCGAAATGCAGGCCGAAGGGGTCGGCCTCGATCAAGGCCCCGGCGGTGCCCTTGCCCAGGGGCAGGTGGTCGTTGCCGATGGTCGCGTCGTAATCGATGTTGCCCACCAGGTTCATGGGGTCCTTGCTGGTGAAGATCTCCCGGTTCCAGTAGGCGTTGATGGAGAACTTGTCCGGGTGCACGAACAGGGACGCCTCGTCCAGATTGCCGGTGATGTTGTTGAGGATCACGTTCTCGTTGCTGTCCATGCGCAGGCGCGTGTAGGCGTCCACCAGGTCGTTGACCTGGGTGATGAAGTTCAGGTCCACGCTCTGGGAGGGGCGCAGCAGGCGGTAGCGGGGGTCCGACTGGATGTTCTTGGCCATCTCGAAGCGGGTCAGATAGCGTCCGCTCATGGTCATCTTGGTGGCCAGGGTCGTGCCGAGGGGGGCGGCGGCGGCCGGAGCGGCGGCTGCGGCCACGACCCGGCCCTTGGCGTCGACGGTCACCACCGAGTTCACCCCGCCGTAGGGGTCGGCGCTGGTGTCGGGGTTCTCGGGATCGGCGACCCAGTTGCCGTCAACCACGAATTTGTACTCGTAACTGCCTGAGTCCAGCTTCTTGACCACGGACCAGACGCCACCGCTGTCCTTGGCAAGGGGGGTGTCGGTGGCGTTCCAGCCGTTGAAGCTGCCCGCCAGGAAGACCGCGCCGGCCCCCGCATCCTTGTAGGTGAACAGGATTCCGTCGGCGGTTGCCCGCGGCGAGCCCACCTGGACCTTGCCCTTGCCTGCCGGCGCCGGGCTTGCGGTCGCGGGCGCGGCGGTCGCCGAGGGCGCGGCGGCCACCGGCGCGGGGGTGCCGTCGTCCCGGATCTTCACCAGGGAGTTGTAGCCCCCGAACGGGTCGCTCTGGCGCTGGGGGTTGTCGGGATCCTCGACCCACTGGCCATCGACGACGAACTTGTACTCGTGGTCCCCCGGTGTCAGGGGCACGGTCACCGACCACACGCCGTCCTCCCCCCTGACCAGGGGGAGGGCCTCGGCGTCCCACCCGTTGAAGTCGCCGGCCAGATGGACGGCCTGGGCATCGGGGGCGATGTAGGTGAAGACCACACCGCCGTCGCCGGGCGCGGGGGCAGCGGCGACAGGGACCACGGCCAGGAGCAGGGCCGCGGCCACAAGGCAGGCGAGGCGGAGGCTCGGTGAGGTGCGCAGGTTGGCATTTTCTCTTTTTGCGTTGACGCTCATGGCAGTCTCCCGCTGCGGGTGATGGATCATGGCCGCCGGCTTCCGGCCGGCGCGCCCGATTGTCTCTGCTAGAACCAGGTCGACAGGGTCAGCTTGATCCGGTCGCGCAGGTTGTCTCCGTTGTTCTCGTTCACGAACCAGTCGGTGTAGACCAGGTTGTCCGATTGGCCCGGATCACCGTACTCGAAATAGAGGTCGGCACCCCAGCCCAGATCGTACTTGAGCTGGGCGAACAGGGTCTGCCGGGCCTCGGTCTTCTCGTTCACGTTCAAGGCCCGCAGGTAGCCCTTGAGCTTGTCCGTGATGTTCACCTGCATGTCGAAACCCCAGGCGGTGACCTGGCGGAAGGTGCCAGCATCGTGCACGCGGCCCTGGATGCGGATCTTGGCCAGGAAATTCTCCACCGAGATCTCACCGAACCAGTCCGGGTAGGTGTAGAAGTCGTTCACTTCCAGGGCGGCGTCGTAACCGCGCCACCGCTTGTAGGCGAAGCGCGACTTGAAGCCGTTGATGTACTCCATGTAGAGCTCGGCGTACCACTCGGTGGCCGGGCGCAAACCGCCTCCGGGTTCGTCCGCGATGCGCTTGCGGTAGTGGTCGTAGGTGACCTTGGCGGTCACCGACTTGCGGGGTACCAGCCAGTAGGCCTCGGCGTGCTTCTGGACCCGGTTGTACTCGTGGGCGTCGTCGAAACGGCTGGAAAGGTAGCTGCGGAAATCCTCGCCGAAGTCGTTGTACCAGGCGTTCAACGTCAGGTCCCCGATGACGATGTTGCGTGTTTCGAGGGCGACGGCGCGGGCGCGGGCGCGCGAGGCGCCGATGAATTCCTCGTCCCCGGGCCGGACGCTCCAGGCTGCTTCGGCTGTCCAGCGCGATTGTTCGAGGTTGACCGGGCCCAGCCTCAGGCCCGTGTTGACGAGGTTGCGCGGTGAGAACGTCACATCGGCCGAATAGACCTGGTTGTTCTGCTTGCCGGTGGTGTCGGGCCCGTAGTCCTTGCGCAGGTACATGGCTCCGGAGGTGATGCGATCGCCCCAGGCCTTGTGCCGCAAGCGGGTGACGTAGTAGGTGTCGCCGAAGGGAACGGTGCTGCCCGAGTCGCTGATGATCATGGTCCCGCCCAGGCCCTTGACGCCCAGGAAATCGGTGTCCCAGAAATCCACGCGTACGCCCTGGGCCATGGGGCCGTAGGAGTCGTTCTTCAGCTTGTTGTCGTCCACCAGGCGCAGCAGGGGCTCATCGTTGACGTAGAACCGGTTCTGGCGGTAGAAGATGTAGGATTCCCACTTCTTGCGGTGGATCTTGATGTGGCCCTCGGCGCTGTACCAGGGGGGGCGGTAAAATTCCACCTGCGAGGTGCTGTTATCGTCCCGGTTCGACCAGGCGCGCAGCTTGGAAAAGACCTCGAGCTGGTCATCGGGGTTGGAAAAGAACTTCAACTCGGCGTAGTGGCTGGGGATGCCGTTCTCGTCGGGGCTGCCGAAATGCCACCGGTTATCGTCCTTCTGGGCGGCGATGGACAGGGAATAGTAGCCCTCCAGGCGGTTGCCGGCCAGGGATGCCCGGGGAAGCACGCCGCCCAGCAGCAGGGCCAGGCAGAAAACCACACCTGCGGCTACGGCCTTGCGTCGTCTTCTCCTGCCGACCAGGTCTCTTGTCAATCGCATCGGTGGCCCGTCACTTTCTCAAGGTGAAAGAGAGCATGTAGACATCGCCCAGCTTGTTGTTGGCTTCCAGGGCCAGACCCAGCCGCCAGTGCTTGTCCTGCAAGCCCGCACCCAGGGTGACCATCCCCGCATCCATGCCCGAGCGCAGGACCAGCGTATTGTAGAACCATATCTCGGCGCCCCAATCCAGCACGGTGTTGGTCCACTCGCCTTCCCGGTTGCGCATGTCGGCGGTCACGAGCAGGGTTTCGCGGAACAGGTAGCTGCCTCCCATGGCCCATTCGGTGTACACGGGGTCGGGGTCGGCGGTGGTGCTGATCAGCTGCAGGGTGGGGGTCAGAACGTTGTAAACCGTCGCGCCCAGGGTCCAGGGCCCCCGGCTGTCGTAGAGCAGGCCCAGGTCGAAGCTGAAGTCATGATCCGAGCCCTGGTAGTTGGGGTCGTTGTATTGCCGGTAACCGGGAGCGTCCAGCAGGAACATCTTGCCGGCGATGCCCACCGACAGGCCCTTGAGCAGTGGGGCAGGAGCGGCAAACGCCAGGTTGAGGGTGTCTTCGGAATAGATGTTGTCGATGCCCAGCCGGACCCAGCTGGCCCCGAAGGACAACCCTCCGGGATGGG
>JANTFX010000104.1 GCA_024763215.1 Candidatus Krumholzibacteriia bacterium
CGCCGGAAACCGCGGGGCCCATCAACAGGAGGCTGTCCCCGGGGGCCTTATCCCCCTCGAAAGCGCCACCTGTGATCAGGGAATTGCCCAGGGACAGGACCGGGCGCCGCGATGTTTCCTGCCTGGTGGCCGCGGTGGCCAGGTGCGGCAACATTCCGAGCACAAGAATGAATAAACCAGATAATCCGATGAGCCATGCCGAATGAGTACAGGTCCGTTTCACTGCGATACCACCCCTGAAAAAAGTGCTACCGATGGGTGTATGAATCCTCATCCAGCATTTTTTCAGGGTGCCGGTTTTCAAGGACTCCCATGAGATTACAGGATTTGATCATGATATGTCAAACCGATGGCCCGGTGACCGCTGGGCCGGTGATGGTTATGGCCGGGGCCCGTGGCCCCGGCCGTCCCGCGCCATCAACGCACCAGGTTGCGATGATCGGTCGCCAGGTAGCGCAGGGTCTCCTGCAGACGCATGTGCACCTGACGGTACAGGGCCGCATCGACGGCCATGGCCACCGGATCGTCCACCCCGTTCCCCTGATGCAACACGCTGTCCAGGAAGTCCTGCTTCTCCGGCAGATGCACGACCCGGGGCGCTTCGGAAGCATCCAACCCGGCCAGCCCGGCCGCCAGGGCCACGGCGTCGTCGAGGTTGCCCACGGTGTCGACCATGCCTATCCGCATGGCCTGGTTACCGGTGAACACCCGGCCGTAGGCGTAGCCGCGGGCCTCGTCCATGGTCCAGCCGCGGTGCTTGGCCACGTCCTGCAGCCACTCGTTGTAGCTGATCCAATGGGCGTCGGTGAACCGCTGCCATTCCTCGGGCGTGGGCTCGCGGGTGTCGGTGCCCAGCTCGGCCATGGGACCCTTGCTCAGGCCGTCCTTGGTCAGACCGATCTTGTCGTAGAAGCCCTTCATGTCGAAGAACCCGTTGATCGAACCGATGGAGCCGGTCACGGTCAACGGATCGGCCACCAGCTTGGTGGCCTGGTAGGCGATGTAGTAGCCGCCCGAACCGGCGACATCCACCATGGAGACGACCACGGGCTTGACCTGGGCCAGCTTGCCCACCTCGTGGGCCATCAGGTCGCTGGCCAGGCTCTCCCCGCCGCCCGAATCGATGCGGAACACGACGGCCTTCACCTTGTCGTCGTAACGGCAGCGCTGCAGCTCGCGCACGATAGAATCATGGCCCATCATCACGCCCAGCACGGGATCGACACGGTTCTCACGCCCGCCGATGTTGCCCTGGGCGTGGACCACCGCGATGGTCTGGCCCGTGTGCAGGCCCACATCCTTCCAGCTCACCTGGGCATAGTCGGCAGCCCCGATGGTCTTGAGCCGCTTGTCCTTGGCCTCGTCGCCGGCCAGGCGCTCGGTGAGTTCCTGCATGTAGATGCACTCGTCGATCAGGCCGGCCTGCTGCGCCTCGGTGGGCGTGAACTCGGCGTAGTTCATCAGCTCCAGCAGCTTGTCGCGGCTCAGGCCGCGCTCGGTGCCGATGGCATCGAGCACCATCTCCCAGGTATCATCCAGCAGGGCCCCCTCGTTCTCCCTGACCGCCTCGCTCATGCCCTTGTCCATCACCAGCTCCGCGGCCGCCTTGTAGTCCTTGATCTTGTGCAGGTGGGGGATGATCCCGAGCTTGTCAAGCACCCCGCGCAGGTAGGGCATTTTGCGGCCCATGCCCTTGAACTGGAAATAGCCGCCGGTGGGCATCATGACCTTGTTGCAGCCGGCGGCCAGGTACAAGGCGCGCAGATCCAGGGCGTCGCCCCAGGCGTACACCGGCTTGCCGGCGGCCTGGACCTTGTCCACCGCCTGGCGCAGCTCCTGCAGCTTGGCCCAGCCGGCGTCGTTGCTGCTGCTGATCTTGAAGATCACCCCGTCGATGCGGTCGTCCAGGGCGGCCTTGCCCAGGTCGTCGAGCATGTCCTGCAGGGTGACGTCGCCGCCGCCGGTGACCATGGCCAGAGGACCGCTCGGCAGATGGTACTCATGCAGGGCGCCGTAGAGGTCGAGCACCAGCCAGGAGCCCTTGTCCACCTTGACGCCGCGCTTGCCGTGCAGCCAGAAGCCGCCGGCAACCAGACCGGCCAGGATAATGAAGGTGCACAGGGTCAGCAGGACCGAGCGCACCAGACTGTGGAAAAAGCTGGGACGGGGCATGGGGCATCCTCCTGGCAGGAGACTTCGTTTTCGGTGATCCGCAACCTAGACGCAAAGAGCTCGATTATGTTGCCGGCGAGGCCTGCGCCCGGCGGGGCTCAGTTCACGTAGCCCAGGGATTTCAGCTTCTTGAGGATCTCTTCCCGCTGGGCCGGCGACGCCGAATCGGCCGGCGCGGCTCCCTGCCCCCCGGCCAGGAGCGTCCTCTGCTCAGCGCTCCGGCGGCGGAAACCTTCCAGCAGGGCGGTCATATCCTCGACCCTGCCCTGGTGATCGGCCGCCAGGTCGTGCAGCTCGCCGGGATCGGCCGCCAGGTCGTACAGTTCCACGGCCCCGGGATCCCGGTGGGTGATCAGCTTGAAACCCCGGTCCCAAACCGCGTCGAGGCAATCGCTGCCGGCCAGATCCGTGGCCGAATCGAAATAGAAGGGCCCCGCCGTGCCGGGCCGGCCGCGCAGAGCCGCCAGGAAACCCCCACCGTCGCCGCTGTCCGGGCCCGCCACCCCGAGCAGCCCCTGCAGGGTGGGCATCAGGTCCACGAGGGAAACCGGGGTATCGACCACCGCGCCTGCAGGCACGCCCGGGCCGCTGATGATCAGCGGCACATGCAGCAGTTCCTCGTAGTAGGAACGGCCGTGTTCGAACATGCCGTGGTCGTTGAAGGACTCCCCGTGATCGGCGGTGAAGATGACGATTGTGTTTGCGCGCAGGCCGCGCTGATCCAGCATGCCCAGGATCAGCCCCACCCGCTCATCCACCGATTCCACCTCGGCGCGGTACAACCCCCGCAGATACGCGATCTCCTCCGGTGTCAGGGACTCTTCCTTGAAGTGGTCGAAGATGTGCAGGTTGCTCTGGCGCGAGTAGTAGTAAAGGGGCCGCTGCAGTCCGTGGTCAGGCACGGGCACGGTCTTTTTGAACCGGGCTTCCGGATTGTAGGGGGCATGGGGATCGTCGAACCAGTTCACCGCGAAGAACGGTTGCGCCTTGGGGGTGGTGTGCAGGAACTCCAGGAATCCGTACAGCCAGCGGTGGGACGGCGAGCGGCCGTCGAAAGGGATGAGCCCGCTGATGAGGTCGAGGGAGTCCTTGGGGATCGACACGAAGCTGCCCAGGTTGGCCCGGGGCTCGACCCGCTTGAACCCTGCGAAATTCCCCGCCAGCCAGGCGTTGGGATTGTAGGCGGACAGCGCCAGGGTGTAGCCGCCGCGCTGGAGAACCTGCGGCAGGGTCCGGAAGGTGCGGGGGACCTCGAAATTGGCCCGCCCGGGGATGGACCCGGGCTTGTCGGTGGGGAAAACGGAGGCCTGGCGGCCGGTCAGCATGGCCACGGCCGAGGGCATGGTCCAGGGGGCCGCCGCACGGGCCCGGGTGAAACGGACGCCTCCAGCGGCCAGCGCATCGATGTTGGGGGTTCGGGCGGGGCCGCCGTTGCATCCGGGCAGGTCGTAACGCAGCGCATCCGATACGATCAGAACCACGTTGTAGCGGTGATCCGGGGTTTGCCCCTTGGTCTGGGACCGGTCGGTCGCCTCCTGGCCGCACGCCCCGCAGATGATCAGTGGCACCATGAGCCACAACGCTCGCAGATCACGAAGACGCACCGGGAGATCCTCACTTTCGTTGCCGGGAGTATAGATCCCGCGTGGTTCAGGATCAACCGGCGGCCATGGCCAGCCCTGCCAGGTGGCCGGTCGTCCAGCAGGCCTGGAAATTGAACCCGCCGGTCACCCCGTCGATATCCAGCACCTCGCCGGCGAAGAACAGGCCCGGGGTGAGGCGGCTCTGCATGGTGCGCATGTCGACTTCCTTGAGGGGCACGCCGCCACAGGCGACGAACTCCTCCTTGAAGGCGGATTGGCCCGTGACCTGCAGCTCACAACCCTTGAGGATGCGGGCCAGGGTAGTGCGTTGCCTGGGCCCCAGGTCCCCCCAGCGCCGCGCCGGATCCAGGCCGGCGCGCTCGACCAGCCGCACCCACAGGCGGCGGCTCAGATTCCACGGTCCGAAGGTCTTGAGTTGCTTGGATGTGTTGGCCGCGGCCAGTTCCGCAAGGGCTTGGTCCATCCCCCCGGCCTTCAGGCCGGGCACCCAGTCCACCGCAATGGGGAAGCGGTAGCCCACCTCGTAGAAGGCGCGCGCCCCCCACGCCGAGAGCTGCAGAACGGCCGGACCGCTCAGGCCCCAGTGGGTGATCAGCAGCGGGCCGCTCTCAGGTTGCAGGCCTATGACCCCGGTGGCCCGCACGGATACCGGATCGACCACGATGCCAGCCAGGCCCTCAAGGAGGGGATCCTTGACGGTGAACGTGAACAACGATGGCACGGGCGTGATGATGGCATGGCCCAGGGCCGCGGCCAAAGCGTAGGCGCCGGTGGGCCGGTACTCCTGGCCGCAGGCCCCGTGAGACGCCTTGCCGCCCGTGGCGAGCAGGACGCGGTCCGCGGTGAGGGTCTTGCCGTCGGCGACAGTGAGGCGGAAGCGGTAGCCCTCGCGGGCGGCCGCGTTGACCCCGCTCCGTGTGCGCACGGTGATCCCGGCCTGCCGGGCGGCACTGGTCAGGCAGTCCATGACGCTTTGGCTGTCGTTGGACGCGGGGAACAGGCAGCCGTCGGGGTAGGTACGCAGGGGCACCCCGCGGGCGGTGAACCAGGCCATCGTATCAGTGGCGCCGAAACGCGTGAACGGCCCTATGAGTTCTCGGTGGCCGCGCGGATAGTGCGTGGCCAGCTCGCGTGGATCAGGGCTGTCGTGGGTGATGTTGCAGCGACCGCCCCCGCTGATCTTGACCTTGCCCAGCACGCGCGCGGATTTCTCGAAGATGGTGACCCGGCAGTGCGGGTTGGCCCGGCGCGCCGTGATGGCCGCGAAGAACCCGGCGGGGCCGCCGCCGATGACGGCGATATGCGGACTATTGCGGGAGGTCGAAGAGGGCGTTGGCATTGGCGGTGGTGACCTCGGCGATGGTCTCGAGGCTCTCCCCGCGCACGGCGGCGATCACCCCGGCTATGGTGCGCACATGGCGCGGCTCGGTCTGCGCGGGCGGCACTCCGTCCAGCCCGATGCTCGGAGCATCGGTCTCCAGCAGGATCCTGTCCAGAGGCAACCGCGGCAGGATCTTCCTGACACGGGCCTTCTCGCTGGTAACCGCCCCTCCCAGGCCCAGGTGCAGGCCGGCGGCAAGGACCCGTTCGGCCAGCTCGATCCCCCGCGAATAGGCATGGAACACGCCGCGCAGCTTGCCGCCGTGCCTGCCGATCGCGCTAAGGAGCTCTTCGTATGCACCGCGGCAATGCAGGATCACCGGCAGATCAAGGTCCGCGGCAAGATCCAGCTGATCGTCCAACACCACGATCTGCTTACGCAGGTCAGCGTAACCATCCCCGGGGCTGACCTTGGTGTCCAACCCGATTTCCCCGATGGCGACGACCTTGACCGGCGCCTCCCCAGTGGTTTGCGCTTTGCCGATGGCCCGCGCCAGATGATCTTTGATGCCAGAACACCCGCACATGCGGGCGTTCTCTGACTTTTCCTCAAACGCAACCCAGGGATGCAGACCGAGAGCCGGGTGCACGCCCTTATGCGCGTCGGCCAGGACCAGGATGGGCTCCCATGAGGCCAGATCATAGGCAGGCACCACCACGCGCGTGACGCCGGCCGCGGCCGCACGTGCCAGCACGGCCCCGGGGTCCTCACCCAGGGGCGGCATGTTCAGGTGGCAGTGGGTATCGATCACCAGCTACACCCCCATGCCCCGGACCACCCGCTTGGCCCCCCGCAGCGTCGCTGCCAGCTCGAACACTCCCATCACCGTGAAGTACAGCACGCCGGCGGCGATGGCGATCTCAGGGTGCCGCTCCCACGCCCCACCCCCACGGTCTGGATACACCTGGGCCAGCACATCGGAGGTGATTCCCCCCTGTGGCAAGGGCACGAACAAGGTCAGGAACACCGACCCCAGGTAAGCCGTTACACCCACGCCCGAGCGCACCAGCAGCGTGGCCTTGCCGGCCTTGCCGGCGGCCACCACGGTGAAGAAGCGGCCTGCCATCAACAAGCCGTAGATTTTCAGGATCGCCCACGAGTGCATCGTGAGCGCGAAAGTCCAGGCGAACAGGCCGTACATCGCCACCAGCCCCAGGAATCCCAGCAGCTTCCGCGGACGCGGCACATCCCCCACCGCGAGAGCCCCCATGAAGCCGCCCGAATGCAGCACGATGAACTCCAGGAGCATCAGGCCCACGGCCATGCGCACCCAGGACCCCCCATCCACGCTCAAGGGATCGACCCACACGCGCACCAGCGTGACCACCAGCCAGAACAGCGGCCCGGCCGACAGCAGCCCGCCCAGCCAGGTCGTCAGGGGGAATGATCCGCGCATGGTCGTACTCCCGAAAAGCAAATGCATCCAAGCCTTGACCACCCTATTCTACCGCACACCCGACGCCCCGTCAGGCTTTCCTGTGTCCGGCTTTCCTGCAGACACCACCAACATCGATCTGCTAGAGTATCGGTCGGATATTTCCACCGCGCCCTCACCCTCATCCCAAGAGGTGCACCATGATTCCCCTGATCGACCTCTGGCTGCCCATCCTGCTGTCGGCCGTGATCGTCTTCGTGGCCAGTTCCATCTTCCACATGCTGCTGCCCATCCACAAGGGCGACTACCGCTTCCTGACCGACGAGGACAAGGCCCTGGCCGCCCTACGCGAGGCCGGCGCCCGGCCCGGGCATTACATGTTCCCGGCCTGCAGCGACATGAAGCTGATGAAATCGCCGGAGATGGTGAAAAAATACGCGCGGGGGCCGGTGGGCTTCATGACCATCCTGCCCAACGGGCCCTTCGCCATGGGCAAGGCCCTGGGCCTGTGGTTCGTATTCTGCCTGATCGTGGGGATCTTCACCGCGTACATCGGCTCGCTGGCCCTGCCTGCCGGAACGGGCTACGACATGGTCTTCCGCGTCACCGGCGCCATAGCCATCCTGGGTTACGCCTTCACCCACTATGTCGATTCGGTGTGGAAGGGCATGTCCTGGTCCATCACCTTCAAGTTCATGGCCGAAGGGGTGGTGTATGCCCTGCTGACCGCCGGCGTCTTCGGCTGGCTGTGGCCGGGGGTGTGATCACTCCCGACGTTTCCGCCACCCTGCCGTGACGAATCCCCGGAGCCGGCTATGACCAGGCGACCCCGGGATACCCTCAATTTTTCTTCAACTCTCTGAAAATCCCGCCGATATCCCGCCTGATGGGACAGGGGGAGAGTGTGCACGAAACCCTACCGCGTGCCGGTCCGCAAACCGGCTCGTGGCTATCCAATCGCCAGGATGGATCATGACCAGCCCAGCAAGAATCAGCAAAGAACGCCGTGTCCTTTTGATCGCCATGGCTGTAACGGCCCTGGCCGTGACCGCAGCCGCGGCCCCCGCCGTGGCCCAGGATTGGATGACCACCGGCACCTACACCGGCGACGGCACCACCGGGCGAGCCATCACCGGCGTGGGTTTCCAGCCGGACCTGGTGATCGTCAAGGAAGAAGAAGGCGACTGGGCCCAGATCCGCACGTCCACCATGCCGGTCGGCACCTCCAAGGCCCTCGCCGACAACAAGAACCTGGTTACCGACGGCATCCTGGATTTTCTCGCCGACGGCTTCACCGTGGGCAATCGCGCCGATGTCAACATGAGCGGCAAGACCTACCACTGGGTCGCCATGATAGCCGGCACAGGCGCCATGACCGTCAGTTCCTACACCGGTGACGGTACGAACGACAGGTTCCTATCGACATCCCTCGATGCCCAGGCCGCCCTGGTGATCTGCGCCGATGATGAAAAACCGGTCTTCCATACTTACTCCATGCCCTGGGACGACAGCTTCCCCTTCGACGACGGTGGAGATATCTCCAACGCCCTCAAGGGGCTCCTGCCCGGCTTCATGGTCGTGGGGCCCGATAACAGCACCAACAAATCCGGCAACACCTACCACTATGTCTGCTGGCACACCGGGGAAGGCCACGCCGACGAGGGATACTACACCGGCGACGGCAACGACGGGCGCGACCTGATCAATGCCGCCCAGGAACACCGCTACGTGATCATCAAGGCCGACGGCTCCGAGAACGCCGTCCAGCGCATGGATACCATGACCGGCGACGCCACCCTGGAATTCAAGAATTCCGGATTGAAGGTCGACCGCATCCAGGCCCTGTGGGCCTCGGGATTCCAGGTCGGGACCCACATCACGGTGAACAACTCCGGCCAGGACTATTATGTTCTTGCTTTCGGCAACCCACTGCTCGGCACCGCCGATCTGGCCCTCACCGCAGGAGCCTCTCCCTCTGCCGCAGCCGTTGGGGACACGATCAAGGTCGCCTTCGCCCTGAACAACCTCGGACCGGATAACGCCACCGGAATCACCGTCACAGTGTCGTGGCCTGCAGGTCTGACTCCTGTCCAGGTGGTCTCAACCCAGGGAACATACGACCAGGGCACCGGCGTCTGGAACGTGGGTTCGGTCCAGGGCGGCAGCGGCGCAGGCCTGGCCATCGACGCCCGGGTCGAACCGTCCGCGGCCGGCCAGACCATCACCGCCTCCGCCTCGGTCACCGCGACCGACCAGGACGACCCCGACAACGGCAACGACTCCGACAGCGTGGATATCACCGTAGCCGCCAACCCCCAGGCCGACCTTGCGATCACCAAGGCTGTGGACGATGGCACTCCCGATACCGGAGATACCGTCACCTACACCATCACCGTCACGAACAACGGCCCGGATGCGACCAGCGGTGTCGTGGTGACCGATCTCCTGCCCTCCGGGGTCACTTACGCGGGTTCCTCGGCCAGCAGCGGCTCCTATGCCCCGGCCT
>JANTFX010000105.1 GCA_024763215.1 Candidatus Krumholzibacteriia bacterium
TCAAGATCGACATCAACCTGGTCACCCCCACCGGCCCGGGCGGCCGCGTGACCCCCGAAGACGTCCACCGCTTCGCCGCCGAGGCGGGCGGCGCCACAGCCGCCGCGGACCAACACCTGGCCGCCAGAAAGGTGCGGGACGACACCGCGTTCGCCGAGTTCGCCGCCCACGCCTCGGCCACCATCCCCTTCCTCGAACTGGAACCACTGCCGGATTTCAGCGCGGACGGGCCCGTGGAGATCGAGCCTCTGCGCTCCATCCGCCGCAAGGTGGCCCGCAAGATGGTCACCAGCATGGCCCTGGTCCCCCACGTGGCCCACATGGACGACGCCGACGTGACGGACCTGGAGATCTTCCGCAAGCGCGAGAAGGAGCGGCGAACCGGCGGCAGCGGCGGTTCCCTGACCCTGCTGGCGTTCGTCATGAAGGCCGTGGCGGCGGGCCTGAAGGCCGCGCCGGCGTTCAACGCCAGCCTGGAGCCCTTCCGCGAGGAGATCATCTACAAGAAGTACTACAACATCGGCTTCGCCGCGGACACCGGCCGCGGCCTGGTCGTGCCCGTGGTCCAGAGCGCCGACCGCAAGAGCATCGTCACCTTGGCCGACGAGATCGCGGCCAAGGCCCAGCTCGCCCGCGACGGCAAGCTTCCGGCCCAGGACATGCGCGGCGGCACCTTCACCATCACCAACGTCGGCCCGTTGGGCGGCACCGCCCTGATGCCGACCATCAACTACCCCGAAGTCGCCATCCTGGCCATGGGCAAGGTCCAGGAAAAGCCCGTGGTCCGCGAGGGCGAGATCGTCATCCGCAAGATCCTGCCGTTGACGCTGGCCTTCGACCACCGCATCGCCGACGGCGCCGACGCCGCGCGCTTCGTGGCCGAGCTGGTGCGCCAGCTCTCGGACCCCAACCTCTTGCTGCTGGAGACCTGATCCGGCGCTACCAAGGAGTCATGTCATGGTCATGGGAAGCCTGCGCGAGGAAACCCAGGTCGTCGTGATCGGCAGCGGCCCGGGGGGCTACGTGGCCGCCCTGCGCCTGGCCGATCTGGGCAAGGAAGTGGTCCTGGTCGAGAAGCGCGACCGGCCCGGCGGCACCTGCCTCCTCGAAGGCTGCATCCCCTCCAAGTCGCTCATCCACGCCGTCGAGGTCAAGCGCAATGCCATGGCCGCCAAGGAGTTCGGACTGGGCGTCTCGGATATCGGGGTGGATGTGGACAAGCTGCGGGCCTGGACCGGCGAGGTCGTATCCGGGCTGTCCCAGGGCATCGGCGGCCTGCTCAAACGCCGGGGCGTGCGTGTCATCCAGGGCCACGCACGCTTTACCTCCGCCTCCGGCCTGGACATCGAGGGCGGCGAGGTCGGCGGCATCGATTTCGAACAGGCCGTCATCGCCACCGGTTCCAGCCTGAACCGTCTGCCCGAGGGCATCGTCTCCTCGGTGTGGTCCAGTGCCGAGGCCCTGACCCTGCCCCGGGTCCCGGAGAGCCTGCTCGTGGTCGGTGGGGGCTACATCGGCCTGGAGATGGGCCTCGTGTACCAGGGGTTGGGGACCGAGGTGTCGGTGGTGGAGTTCTTCCCCCGCCTGCTCATGGGCGCGGACCAGGACCTGGTCGAGGTCATGGTGAAGCAGGTCTCCGGCCGCCTGCATGAGATCATGACCGATTCCAAGGTCGTCTCCATCGCCGAGACCGGCGGCGACCCCGCCCGCGGTTTCGACGTCGAGATCCAGACGCCCGCCGGCGCCGTCACCCGCCACTACGACCAGGTGCTGGTGGCCATCGGCCGCCGCCCCAACACCGACGACATCGGCCTGGATCACACGCGGATCGAGGTCGACAAGCGCGGTCACATCCTCACCGACGAGGAATGCCGCACCGCCGAGACCAACATCTTCGCCATCGGGGATGCGGCCACCGGACCCATGCTGGCCCACAAGGCCACCCGCGAGGGCAAGGTCGCCGCGGAGGTCATCGCGGCCGAGGGCGGCGACGCGCCGGCCGCCTTCGACAACCGCGCCATCCCCGCCGTGGTCTTCACCGACCCGGAAATCGCCTGGACAGGCCTGACGGAAAGGGATGCCGAGGCGCAGGGCCTGGCCGTGAACATCGGCCGCTTCCCCTTGTCGGCCCTGGGCCGCGCCCGCACCCTGGGCCGCACCGACGGCATGGTCAAGGTCCTGGCGGACAAGGACAGTGGCGCGGTGCTGGGCGTGGGCATGGTCGGGCCGCTGGCCAGCGAGCTGATCGCCGAGGCCACCCTGGCCATCGAGATGGGCGCCACCCTGGAAGACATCATGGTCACCATCCACCCCCACCCCACCCTCTCCGAGGCCCTGCTGGAGGCCGCCGAGGTGACCGCGGGCGAAGCCGTGCACATCAACCCGCCGCGCCGGGTCCGTTGAGCCCGCAGCCGGAGCACGCCCCGCTGCCGGTGATCCCCTACGACCGGGACGACGATCTGCTGGCGGCGGTGCGCGGGTCCGGCCGCCCCCAGGCCCGCGTCTACAGGTGGGGCGAGCCCGCGGTGGTCATCGGCCGCGGCGGCGATCAGGAACGCGAGCTGCTGACCGAACCCATCGCCCGGGACAGGATGATGCTGCTGCAACGGCCCGGCGGAGGCTGCAGCGTGGTCCTGGATCCGGGCAACCTCGTCGTCGCGGCCGGCCTGCCCTTGCCGGGGATCGGCCTGATCACCCGCGCGTTCGCCGCCCTCAGCGGCTGGGTGATCGACGGCCTGGCCGCTTGTGGGATCCCCTACATCCGGCAGCAGGGCGTCTCGGACCTGGTTCTGGACGGGCGGAAGATCGGCGGCTCCTGCGTGTACCGCACCCGGGGCCTGATCTACTACTCCACCACCCTGCTGTTGGCCCCGGACCTCGAACTGGTGGAACGCTACCTCAAGCATCCGCCTCGCGAGCCGGAATACCGTCGCGGGCGCGTCCACCGGGATTTCATGGGCGCCCTGCACCCGGATCCCTGGCCGGGGACTGCAGACGAACTGGCTACGGCCCTGGAGCCGCACCTGGCAGAACGCCTCGGCGGGTTAGCCGCCGGCATCCTGCGGAAATCCCCCTAACCGGAGGTGCTTTCCTTCCGCTTTGCAAGACCGAAATCAACTGCTATACTTCAGATCATGGACAACCTTCCGGCCAAGACGGTTTCCGCCCCCGGTCGGGTATCCCTGGGGAGGGAAAGGGAATCATGACCACCATGGAAACACCTTCGAAAATCACCACGTTGATGATCGTCGACGATCATCCGCTGGTCCGCGCGGGCATCAAGGCCCTGGTCCAGCTGGAACCGGATCTGGACGTCACCTGCGAGGCCGAGGATCACGAGGAAGCCCTGCGGATCATCCCCGAGCACAACCCGGACCTGGTCCTGGTCGATCTGAGCCTCAAGAACAGCAACGGGTTGAATCTCATCAAGGACATCAACCAGCAGCATCCGCAGATCATCGTGCTGGCCGTCTCCATGCACGACGAGTACACCTACGCCCTGCGCTGCCTGAAGGCCGGGGCCAAGGGCTACATCATGAAGCAGGAGGGGACCGAGAAGATCCTCGAGGCCATCCGCTGCGTCCTGGATGACCAGACCTACCTGAGCGACGAGATGACCCGCAACGCCGTGGACCACCTGACCGGCGGCCGCCCCACCCCCGGGACCTCGCCGGTGGACGTGCTGAGCAACCGGGAACTGGAACTCTTCCAGCTGACCGGAAAGGGCCTGGAGATCTCCCAGATCGCCGACATGATGAACATCAGCCCGCGCACGGTCGAGGTGCACCGCTCCCACATCAAGAAGAAGCTCGGCCTGCGCACCAGCACCGAGATCTTCCAGGTGGCCTACGAGTGGTTGCGCAGCAGCGGGCTGCAACCGTAGCCCCTTCCCGCATACCGTTGTTGAAAAGCGGCGCGCCCCTCCCGTGAGGGGCGCGCCTTGAAAAAGACCGCAATGGGGCCGGGGTCGATCAGCCGCCGCCGCCTTCCTTCAGGAACCGGTAGAAATCGCCGTCGGTGGTCAGGATCAGCGAACTCTCCTTGTCCAGGGTGGCCTTGTACGACTCCATGGTCTTGAGGAATTCGTAGAAGGAGCGCGAATCGGCCGATCGGTTATAGGCCGCCGCGTAGATGGCCGTGGCCTGGGCATCGGCGTCGCCCTTGATCGACTGAGCCTTGCGGTAGGCCTCGGAACGGATCCTCAGCAGTTCGCGGTCCTTCTCGCCCAGGATGCGGAACGCCTCGCCCTGGCCCTCGCTCTTGAAGCGGTCGGCGATGCGCTTGCGTTCGGCGATCATGCGCTCGTAGACCTTGCGCTGCACCTCGTCCACGTAGTTGATGCGCTTGAACTCCACATCCAGGATCTCGATGCCCAGGTCGGAGGTGCGCTCACGGGCCTTGGCCAGGATCTCCTCGCGGATCTTGTCGCGCCCGTGCTGGATATCCACCAGGGCGGTCTCATCCGAGGCCACGAGCTCTCCGGTCTGGGCCGTGCGGTTGGTGCTGCGCACGACCTCGACCAGATCGTACTTGGCGATGGCGTTGCGGGTTTCCCCGTCGAGGATGTCGTCCAGACGCGTCTGGGCGCCGCGCTCGTTGTTCAGGCGCTGGAAGTACAGCAACGGGTCGGAGATCCGCCACCGGGCGTAGGTGTTGACCCAGATGAACCTCTTGTCCCTGGTGGGCAGCTGGTTGGGGTCGCCGTCCCACTCCAAAAAGCGCTTCTCGAAGCGGTGCACCTTCTGGACCAGCGGCAGCTTGAATTTCAGGCCGGGGGTGTTGATGGGATCGCCCACGGGCTTGCCGAACTGGGTGATGATGACCTGCTCCGGTTCCTGGACCACATAGACCGAGCTGAGGACGATCACGATCCCGATCAGGATGAGGATGAAGGTAAGCTTTCTCATCACTTGCCTCCTTCGCTGCCGCCGAGGGGGCCTGTGCCCATGTTCAGCAGGGGAACCAGGCCCTTGAGCCCGTCGTCGACGATGATCTTCCGCTGCACCTGGGGCAGCACGGTATTCATGGTTTCCAGGTAGATCCGCTTGCGGGTCACCTCGGGAGCCTTGCGGTAGGCGTCGTACATGGCCGTGAACAGGGCCGAATCACCCTGGGCGCGGTTGATGCGGTCCAGGGCGTAGCCTTCGGCTTCCTGGATGGTCTGCAGAGCGGCGCCCTTGGCCTTGGGGATCTCGGCGTTGTACTGTGACTGGGCCTGGTTGATGAGCCTCTCCTTTTCCTGCTGCGCCTCGTTCACCGCGTTGAAGGACGGCTTGACCGCGTCGGGCGGATTCACGTCCTTGAGCACGACCTGCTCCACCTTGATGCCGGTCTCGTACTTGTCGCAAAGGTCCTGCAGGCCCTTGCTCACCTCCAGGGCCACCTCGGCCCGGCCGATGGTCAGCACCTCGTTGACCGTGCGGTCGCCGACCACCTTGCGCATGACCGCCTCGCTCATATCCCGGAAGGTCTTGCCGACGTTGCGCACCCGGAACAGGTACTTGTAGGGATCCACGACGCGGTACTGGATCACCCACTCGACCACCGCCGCGTTGAGGTCCCCGGTCAACATGTTGGATTCGTCACCGTAGGACCTGGTCGAATACTGGCTCTTGACCCCCGCGCGCAGGGTGCGGAAACCGAACTCCTCCTTGAGCTGGCGCTGGACCGGCACCTTCATCACCCTTTCCACGCCGAAAGGGATCTTGAAGTGCAGGCCGGGATCCTCGGCCCGGACATAGCGTCCGAAGCGCAACACCAGGCCCGTTTCCTCGGGGTCGATGGTGTAGAAACTGGTCAGCACCAGGATCAGCCCCAGCAGGACCAACACCCCCAGCCGCAGCATGCCGGCGTTGACCGTCGGGAGCTTGATCTCCGGCATCTGGGGCCGGGGTGGTTCTCCGTAGTTCTGGTTATCGGGCATCTTGGTCACCTCTCGCCACTGGAACCGAATTTCTTGTCCCGGCCAATGTACATCCGTTTGCACGGCCGGTCACCCCTGATCCAAAATTTTATACCCGCCGTGCAGGCCGTCTATTCAGGCACGAAGGCCCGGACCATGATGGTCCGGACCTTCGTGCAGCATGGAAACAAGCTCAGCGGATCAGCGCGATCTTGCCCCGCACGCGGTCGGCGCCCTGGCGCACCTCGTAGAAATAGATCCCCGAGGAAGCGGGCGCTCCCGCCTGGTCGGCGCCGTCCCACAGGACCTTGCCCGGACCGGCCTCGGCGTGGCCCCTCAGCAACTCCTTGACCAACCGGCCCTGCAGATCATAGATCCTCACCGCCAGCTCGCCCGCCCGCGGCGCCTGGTACTTGATCTCCACCCGGGGGTTGAAGGGGTTGGGGGCGGCGGCGGCGGTCAGCGCCTCCGCACCGGGCAGATCCGTCCCCGTCGGGAAGTAGTACCACGACCAGTCCAGAGCCATGATCACATCCTTCAGCCACCAGGTGCGCTCGGCGCTCCACGGATTGCCGTTGGTGCCCGTGTCCCAGATACGGTCGAAGGGGAAGGGCGTGGAGATGACCTTGCTGTCGGACACCGCATCGACGTTCATGGTGGCCGCGGAGTAGGGGTACTGGCCCGTGTCCCCGTTGGGATCCAGGTATTCGGCGATCTGCTGGGCGCTGCCTGTGATCTCCACCGCGTCCATGGCCGGCATGTTCGGGCACCCGCCGTAGATCAGCATGGTGTGATCGCTGCCCAGGGGATTGACTGGAATCGTCTGCACCACCGGCGAGGTCTGGTTGTGGATCAATTGCCTGATCCAGGAAGTGACCACCGTCACCCCCAGACGTTCCTGCAGGAACGCCTGTCCGTCGGAACCCTGGCCCAGCAGATCCGACGCCAGGCTGCCCCCGGCCAGGTAAGCCCCTTTGTAAGGCAGCTGCAGCCAGCTTTCCAGCAGCTGCACATCCCGGCTCGCATCCTGGTCGAAGTCACCGACGCCCAGGGTGTGGGTCGTCATGTCGCCGCTGTCGTACAGGAGGAGATCATAGGGGGCGATCTGATCGACGGTGGCGCGGCCACCCAGCCCGTTGCCCACGCCCGAGGCGGCCCCCTGGGTGCGGTACAAGTCGAAAGACGCCCCGTCCAGCAGGTTGATCTCACGCAGGCTGGTCAACCACTCGTCCAGGCCCGCGGTCCCGCCGTCGTACCAGAACAGACCGTCGGAGTAATATATCGTGCTCCCGTCGTAACTGCGCATGGAAGGCAAGGCCCGCATGATGAACCGGGGGTCGTAGATCCCGTCCTGCGCGAAATCGCTGAACCCGGTGGTGTCGGCCGGCAGGATCGCCGTGCGCGCATCACCGCCGAGATCCTCGGTGGCGCTGAAGTAGTAATGCACCACATCACCCGGGAACAGGAACCCGCTGTCGGGCAGATCGAAGGCGAAACTTCCGCTCAGCGCAAAACCGCCGACGCGTACCGAGTCCCCCTCCACGAAACCGTCAAGGGGCAGGCCCGAGGTGCGCCAGGGGTCGAACAGGTGGTTGGCCGAGACCCGGTAGTGCATGCGGGGCATGCCCGCGAGCACGGCCCCGTTGCGCACCGGTGAAATCGACACCACCAGCGAGTCCCCCGGCTGGTTCATCATGGCGGCCGCCGGAGCGATGTTGCGCGCCATGTCGAAGCGGACGCTGTTGGTCCCCAGATCGGCCTCGTCGAGGATTCCCGAGGCGGGGAAATTATCCTGGGCCAGATCGATGTCGCGCACGCTCATGTGGGGCCCGTTGTGCTCGAAGGCCGTCAGACGCACGTTGTCGTAGTAGGGCGCCGGGGTTCCGTCGGACCCGTCCCAGCCCCATATGTAGCCCAGTTCATTCACCGCCAGCTTCACCTGGACGTAGGTGACCCCCGGTGCCAGCAGATCCGAGACATCGTTCTGGAAGCGCCGGTAGTAGGGGCCGCCCAGGTACACGAAGTCGCGCCCCAGCCAGGGCTCCAGCTCGATATCCGCCGGATCGGCCGAGGATGTGGACCGCATGTCCCAGGTCGGGAACATCCCCGCCGAGTTCGTCGATAGATCCTCGTGCATGTAAACGGTGAAATCCAGCTGCGCGCCGGTGTACTGCGCGCCGGGCCAGGCCATCACCGGAGACTGGATGCCGTTGCTCAGGTGGTGGTCAGGCCCCAGCCGCCCGCCGGTGTTGTTGACGATGTAACCGAACGGGCCGTAGCACCAGTTGATGCACAGGGTGGGCCCCACCCCCGGCACGACCTTGCCGTCGTCGATGAAGGCCACCTGGGGCGAGTAGTTGGTCCGGCAGGGATCCACGTCCTCCAGCCCGGACCAGATCTGGGCGAAATCCCCCACGCCAAGGGAAGGATCGGCCGTCCAGCTGCCCAGGCCGGCCTGGAAGTCGTCGAAGGTGGCCGCCACGCCGTTATCCGCCTGGACGCCGATGTCATCGACCTGACAGGCGCCCCGTGTGGGCCAGCTGCAGTCGGCATCGGACCAGGCACCGTCGCTGGCGACGATGAAGGCCAGGCGGATCCCGTTGCCGCTTTCCCCCTCGTAATCGCCCGGCAGGTAGGTGAAAACCGCGTGCACGGTGTCACCGGCGGCCTGGCCGTTGAAGGTCAGCAGGTCGTGGCGCACGTTGCCCGCGGTGAACGCGGCCAGGTACACGAAGTCGTAGCCGGGTTCGACGTCGTAGTTGATGAAGGCATCCAGGGTCACGGTGCAGAGCTGGCCGGGGTCGGCGACGGTGCCGGTCCAGGCCAGGGTGTCGTTGTAGTTGTTGCCGTAGCCCCCGGCGGTATCCGGAGGATCACAGGCCGGCAGGTCCTCGCCGCACCAGGCGGCCTGGTTGCCGGGCCCGTGCCCGGCCAGGCCCTCGGCCATGTACCCGCTTGCATGCCAGTGGTTCGCGGCGGCGGCCGTGTAATCGTGGTGGGTCCACCCGTTC
>JANTFX010000106.1 GCA_024763215.1 Candidatus Krumholzibacteriia bacterium
ACCACCTCGTGGACCCCTGCTGGAAAAGACCCCTTGACCAGCCGGCGCACCAGACGCCCGGCCAGGTCATAGATTCGGATGGTCACGGGGCCGGCTTCGGCGGCTTGAAAACGAATTCGGGTCCGGGGATTGAAGGGGTTGGGGGCAATACCCAGCAGACCGGCGGCTGGTTGTGGCTGGGCATCATCGGCTCCAGCCAGGTCCTGCAGCTCGTCGATGATGCCATCGCCATTGCTGTCATCGCAAAAACTCTGCAACCACCAGATTTCCGGATCGCCCCAGGTGCCGGGGGCCGATTCGGAGCAACGGTACACGAACTGGTCCTCGCCACGGACAATGACCGGGGCGTCGGTGACCGTCAGGGGAGGCAAGAAGCCCATGTTCGTTTGCTGATCGCTGCCGTTGCCGAGGGCGACATCCTTGGCTGCCGCACTTCCTTCAAAAACGTACTCGGTCATGGCGTGGGCCAGGCGGTTCAAGGCGAAGGCGTCCAGGGCGTCGTAGGGGTGGTAGACGTCTCCCCAGATTCCCGTGTAACTGATGTAGTGATCGGCGAGATAGTGATAGGTGTTTCCCTGAAAATCGTAGCTGTGATCAGGATCGGAATACACCGTGACCAGATCCTTTTCCGAGCTGGGAATGTTGATCAGTTCATATACCGCCCGGATGGCGCGGGGATCGGTATTCATATCATCATAGCTGAGTTGGATATGCAGCTTGGTATCGGCGGGATAGGTCTCCAGGTCTTCACGGGTGGTCAGGAAGGTCAACCAGGGGGCGGTCAGGAAAAGGAAGCGTTTGCCGTCGGCGCCCCAATTCCAGTCGCCGAAAATCCGTTTGCCCACCCAAACAGCTGCTCCGCCACCAAAGGAGTGTCCCATCAGTCCTACGTATTGGGTGTCGATCCATGGTTCATGGTTCACTGCGGTTTGCTGGATCATATCCAGAGCGTTGGGATAGCTGGTATTGATGGAGCCGGGGTTCAAGTTGTAGATGTCCACCACGGTGTAGTTGTGGCTGACCAGGAATTCAAAAAACTTCTGGTAGGTTTCGGCCGGACGGCCCCATCCGGAAATGAAGAAGATGGTCGGTAGGGCCGAGGGCGCAGCATCAGGATGATAGACCGTGACGATACCCTGATCGGGAAATTCCTCCGCAGGTTCCTGGACCGCATTGAGAGCTCCCCAGGCACCGAATCCGTTGGCGATGCCTCCGCTCTGGTCATCCAGTTCGGTGTAGTCCGCGAAGGCCGGGGTAGTTGAAACCAGGAGCAGAAAAATCGAAAGAATAAAAAAGGTTCGCATGGGATTTCCATCTGTCGAAGGGGATTCGATTATTTCCGCTCAAAAAGGATACCATTTTGTCTTGTTTTTGTCCAACGACGCCTCGAGTACCTCGACAGGCACTGCTGCATCGTCCCGCTGAATGAAGTCTGTGACCATGGCCCGCAGAAGAACAAGGGGGCCATTACCCTGTCCACCAATCCACTGAAGAAGGCCAATCGCGACAACTCCCTGCTCAGGGAAATCGCCGGTGCACTGGACTTCGATATCGATCAGGTCATCGCGGGGCGCTGGTTGACCTTGCTGTCCGCTGACCAGGTGAAGCTGGTGCATGAGGCCGGTGCCGATATCCAGCTGTGCACGCACATCCACAACCTGCTCCCCGGGTTTCTGCGCTGAGAATACCGAACCCCTGGAAATGCCGCGATTCCACGATAGTGAGCGCATTCCTCAGATCGTGTTCGAGGCCGAGGTCAGCGGGGTAACCGAGATACTGCGGAAGCTGTTCGGGAGAATCCGCAAACCTCTTTCCGCCCGTTGATGGTCGGCCCAGCGGCGGATTGGAACCCCCTGCAAGGATCTGAATCGGTGGATTGAGGCCCATTGAAAACGTTTGGTCTAAAAGAGGACTAAAAATATCCATTATTTATTGTCGGGATGGTGCGGGCGTGGTATCAAGGAAGCGGAAGCTGACAATCCGGGTTCCTGCCACGGGGAGTTCTCATGCCCATCGCACGTTATCCCGACGATTTGCCTCTGATTCTCTGTGGCCCGATGTTGCGGCGCACGGAGCCGGATTCCGTTAGTGTGTTCCTCGCCCTTAAGCATCCCCGACAGGTGAATTTAGGTGTCAAATCTCAGGGCCAGGAAAAACTGACGGGAGTCGCCACCACGATTCCTCTTGGGCGCAACCTCCACGTGGTCGTGGTGACCGCCGATTCGGGCACGGCCCTGCAACGGGGGCAATTCCACCAGTACGATCTCACGTTGACACGACAGGGTCCGGCCACCACCACGGACACGGGGCCGGCGACCACCAACCTGCAGCAGAACGGACTGCTGACCGGGAGCCACGCTCTCGGCTATCAGGACGATGAACTGCCCGGCTTCGTCCTGGCTCCGACCGAACCCGAAAATCTCAGAATCGTCCACGCCTCTTGCCGCAAGCCGCACGGCGGAGATCGCGATGTCCTGCCCGTTCTGGACCACCTCATCGCCGAAGCCGGACAGGATCCCCAGAAGCGTCCCCACAACCTCTTCCTGACCGGGGACCAGATCTACGCCGATGACGTCAGTCCGCATTTGCTGTGCACCATCCACGAAACGGGGCGCCACCTCCTGGACTGGAGTGAGACGATGCCCATCGTGGGGGCCACCTTCGGGAGCCCCTGGTCATCCTTCGGGATGCGCAGCTTCGTGCGGGGTGATGTGGTAAAAAACCAGGGGCACTTTACCTCGGGATATCGTGAAGCCCATCTGGCATTCCTCGGCGAGTTCTACACGATGTACCTGCTGGCCTGGTCGGATAGCCTGTGGCCCCGGGAATCCACCGGTTCGGATACGCCATCCCTCGCCAATACTGCTGAGGCCATCAAATTCGACGAGCTACCCGGTCCGACGGTCCTGTCCCGGATCAAACACCAGGCCAAGGCCGAGGAATCACGCACATCGGTCCTGGGTTACGCGGCCACCATGCGGCGGGTGCGGCGGGCCCTGGCGAATATCCCTACCTACATGATGTTCGATGATCACGAGGTCACCGACGACTGGTATCTGACATGGAACTGGGTGACCTCTGTGAGGGGATCCCAGGTCGGGCGCCGCCTCCTGCGCAACGGGCTGTTGGGATACGCAATCTTTCAGGATTGGGGAAACCAACCGGCCGACTACCAGACGGGGTTCGGGAAGCAGATCCTGGATGCGGCGACTTGCACTTTCCCTGCTGGTGGCACCATCGGGACCCCGCCGGTGGACCAGACTCCCGCCTTGCTGGATGACGTGCTGGACATCGCCGCCATCCCGTCAGGAGTGAATGAAGACACCTACACTCCGCCGGGCCGAAGCGCCCGCAAATGCTGGGACTACGAGCTGGTCGAACCGGGGCGCCGGGTCATCGTCCTGGACACGCGCACCTGGCGAACCTTCCAGCGCGACCCCGCGGCGGGCAAGGGGGATGTGGGTTTGTTGAGCGATGCCGCCCTGGGAGCCCAGCTCACGAATCGCCGGCCGGCCACGCCCGATGACTACACCATCGTGGTTTCTCCCGCGCCGGTGCTGGGGTATCAGCTGGTGGAGGAATTTATCCAGCCCGAGGGGCGGCGCCTGCTGGGGGCCGAGGCGGTGGACTATGAGGCCTGGTGCGCCCACCCCGCCCAGTTCCAGAAGTTCCTCGCCGAGCTGGCCCGTTTCGGGAGGGTGATCATGCTCTCGGGCGATGTCCACTACGCCTTCTCCAACGATACCGCCTATTTCCGGGATGATCAGCCTGGTTCGACCCCGGCCCGCCTTGTCCAGCTCTGCTCGAGCTCCCTGAAGAATGAAGCGACCCTGACCCGGGCGCTGGGGACCCTCGGGAATCTGGTGAACGTGACCGGCTGGGTCGGTTTCGACAGCGATATCGCGCCGGCCGTGCGCACCCAGATCAAGAACATCCTGACCGGTCCCTTGTGGAATAGCAACATCGGCCTGCTGGACCGTATCCTGGGGGGCGATCGCCTGTATACCAGGATCATGGAGCGTGGGGGGTTCGAAAAGCCCGCGGTTCTGCCCACGGAAGGTTGGCTGGAGCCGGGAGTCAGGAACATTGCCGACACCCTTGCCCAGGGAGCCGACTGGAGGTATCGGATCCGATTCGCCGAGGACGATCGTTCATGGTCCCAGCGCAAGGCGGACAACAAGTCCCTCGACGGCACGGCCAGTCCAAAGAAACTACCTTTCCTGCCCACGGAAGTGGTGGGTTACGACAACCTCGGTCTCGTGTCCTTCGCCGGCTGGGGAAGCGGAACCCAGGTGGTCCATCGCCTCGCCTGGCAGGCCCGCGAAATCGATCATGACCCCATCAACCTGGTGCACTTCGCCGAACACCGCCTGCCCTTCGAGACCCCCACGGCGAGCGAACGTCCGGAGGTTGGCTGATGACACCCGAAATCAGGGAATTCCTGCGAACCTATCTTTCCGAATGCGGAGAATGGCTGGATCCCCTCCTGGATGTGGCCGACCGTCCCCGGGCCCTGTATGGCCTTCTGGCCCGCATGGGCTGGAATCTTGAGGCCCTGCTCGCCTCGGTGCCGGGCGACATCCGGACAGCCCTGGTTTCGGGGCAGACCCTGTTCGAGGCGGTGGCCGGTTCCGCTGACGCGGCCGATCTAAACGCGGCGGGGACCCAGGCCCATACCGCCTTCTCCGCTGCAGAGGATGACCTCGAGATCGTGGCCCGGAAGCTGCTCGCGGGGGACCTGCCGACCCCGGCCACAGAGACCCTGGCGGCCCTGGGGCAGGATCTGCTCCAGATCGCCCTGATCATGCACCTGGAACGCCGTCATCCCGAGATCCTTTCCGTCGGGCGTGTCCTGGGTGTTGTCCGCGATGACCGGGCCACTCCCATCTACCGTGTGGACGCCTCTCATGGTGCGATGATCCGCCTTCCGGTGCGCCGGCCGACCCTGGAAATGGGTCACGTGGTCGCGGCCGTGGAGGAGACCTTTGCACGTCTGCTGGGGACCCTCCTGGATCCGCCTTCCGCCGACGGGAACGAGTTCCTGGAGCGAGTGAACCAGGCCCTCGAGATGGAATTGGCCCAGGCCCATGCCGGCGCGGGAAACCTCCTGAAAGACGGGCTTTCCGTGAAGCTGGATATCAACGGGCTGGTTGTTGAAAGCCCGGCGCTCCCGCATCCGCAGAACACCACGGCGCCCACCGATATCCGTTTCCCGTTCCCTCTGGCTCCCGAACTGCGGGTCGAGCCCGGCCGCTGGACCCTGGGCTGGACCGCGGCCGGCGCCGCGGCGACCGGGCAGAGCCTGGAACTCTTCGAGGTGGATGGACTGCGCCTGGCCCTGACCGGAGGTGACACGGCGGGGTGTCCCGCCCGGGGCCTCACGCTTCAGACCACACCTGACGGCTACGCCGTACAGATTTCCGGTGGGCTGGAACTCGGTTTGCCCCTGGGCGCGGTTTCCGGAAGCAGCGGGGACCGGTTGACGAGTCTGGCATGTGCCACGATCAAGGCGGACGTGGACAACGGCGCCACCTTCACCCTGGATCAGGCGGTCTTCGAAGGAACGGTCCATCTGGCGGATTCCGGGCTGGTTCTGGAGAACGCCGCGGTCAAGGTGGAAGATCTGACTCTGCCTCCGGCCCCCGGAACGGTTCCCTCCTTTGCCATGGCGCTGGGCGGCACCCTCGTTTTCGGCCAGAGCCGGATCTCCGTTGCCGCCGACTGGGACGGTGCGAACTTCGGTCTGACCTCCACGGGGGAAATCAACTTCGGAAACGGCATCTGGCTGGAGCCGGACGGTTCCGCGCCGGTCCTGACCATCAAGGCCCGAACGGCGGGCCAGGTCAGCTTCGAGGTTGCGGGATTGTTCAGGTTGCCGCATGGGCAGGACAGCACCGGAACCCGAACGGTGGCGGTGAAGGGTGAACTGGAGCTCGAGCGCGCAGCGAGCGGAAGCTGGACCGTCAATGTTCTCGACGCCGGCTTGTCGGCCACGAATCTGCAATGGGAACTACCCGGGGGCATCGTCCTCGAGGACACCCGTCTTCAGGTGGGGTTCGATGGGGCGGCGGGCCAGTTCTTCGCGACGGTCGGAGGCAAGGTGTCCATCGGAAGCGGATCCCTCGAGGCAGAGGTGGGTCTTCTTTTCGACGACCCAGGAGACCCGAGCAACATCCGGATCGACGCAGCGCTATCCGCCAGCGACCTGAACTTCAGCGACCTGGCCAGCCTGGTGGATCTCTACCTGACCCTGAAGGTGGCCACTCGACCCCTCTCCGGGGAACTGGCCATCGTGAAGGCTTCGGGTGGAATGTTTCCCCTGGCCTCCTTCGACCCCGCCAACCCCGCAGTATCTGATTTCCAGATCGGCATGAAAGACCTGGCCGGCGCGGTGGATTTCACGACCACCGGAGCCGGGATGGAATGGTCATCGGGGCGTCTGATTTTGCCGCCCACCTTTTCGGGAGCGTCATCGGGGCGCGCGACGGTTTCCTTGACGGGCTCCCGGCCCCTGTCGGTCAGGGCGACCACCGCCGGCATCGAATTCCGTGCCGAGCTGGAGTTCACTGACTTTGGCGTGGCTTTCGGCGGGGCCCCGACGGCTTTCGCCGCCACCCTGGACCGTGCCATCCTGAAACTCGATGGGATCACCTTGCCGGAGCTTTCGGAGGTGTCGGGGACGCTGCAATTGCCCATGCCCGGCGGCAACGCGGACGTGGCCTTCAGTGATCTTGAATGGAATATCGAAAGCGGTTTGCCAACCGGCTCCATCCGCCTCGCGCAGGATTTGCCGCCCCAGGGGCTGGCGGGTCTGGAATTGCATGTGCTGGGGGGCGGAAGCACGACCCACCCGGTGACCGCCATCACCATCTCTCGCACTTCCAGCGATACCGTCTTCCGGATCGAGACCATGATGCGGCTGGTCCTGTCCGGGGAGTTGATCCGGCAGGATGGAGGGCAGGATGTCTGGCTGGAGAGTGGAGGCTCCTTGACCCTGTCTGTCCAGGACCCCATGCCCCGCATCCAGGTGACATCCCTGCAGGTCGGGGGCACCTTCCGGCTGGGCGGAGATCAGGGGCTGCTTCTCGAGAACGCCAGCCTGGCGGCGGACAACCTGGACAACCTCATGGCACCCACGGTGACCGAGCCTTTCATCATTCGGCTGAGCGGAGATCTCGTCCTGATGCAGGGGGATGGCAGCCGGGGGCCGGGTGGTGGCCTGGACAACGCACGCTTCATCTTCGAAGGCGATCCCTGGCCGCGATTCGATCTCGATGGGGTGGTCGGGGCAACCGGGGATCTGGACATCGCGGGGGGGTATATCCCGATGGCCATCACCCGGCTCGAGCTGGCGTTCGATCCCGCCCGCCCCATGCCGCAAAAGCTCCTGCCGCAGCACACCATCGTGACCGCCGACGCCACTCTGGGCGTGGCCGACATCGTCAGCGGGGGCGTGGAAGGGTTGACCATCGCCCTGAATGATCAGGGCATTCCCACGGTCTCTGTGGACGGCCTGCTCATCGATGTCTCGGCCTTCAAGGTGGCCGATGGATTCTCCATCGGGGGTGCCATCGGCATCGGAGGGCTGAATGACATCCCCGGCAGCCTGGTGCTCGCCGGGAAACTCGGTGGGAAGTTGAACGGCGCGGGTGTCGAGGCTCTGGCGGCCATCGGCATCGTGGATGGAATCCCCGCTCCCCTGGGAGCCTCCCTCGAAGCCAGCATGGGGCCGGCGGGGATCCCTCTCTGGGCCTCCGGATTCCTTCTGACCGGGGCCTCCGGCGGCGTCTCCTTTACCGGAGGTAATGCCGACCCGGATGACATGCGGGCCTATATCCAGGTGGCCGATGACGACACCGTCAGCAGTCAGCCCCGTCCAGCGCCAGGCGAGGCGGCGGACACTCCCGTCCATGAACAGAGTGACACGGCTCCAGCCTCCGGCCCTCCGGCCGGTCAGACCCTGGCCTTCGCCTGTCCGGATGAGCCATGCCCTCCGCCAACGGTGGGCGTCCTGTACGAACCTCATCCCGACAGCGAGCGCTACCCCCACCGGATCATCTGGAAGTTCTCTTCGCTGAACCGCCAGCAGGTCGACGACATCCTGACGAGCATCGGCTTGAGCCCGGCGAGTCTGCAGACCATGACTCCCGACGCCATCGGCGATCAGATCGCCACCGGCATCGTCCAGGTCTTCCGGAACACGCTGCCTTTTGCCGACTCCCAGCTGAGTCTTCTCGAGCCGCCCCTGGCGGAGTTCCTCGGCGGGGCCGCGGACGTTGCCCTTGCGGGTGGCTCCAGCGTTTATGACGCCCTCGTCGCCGCGGCCTACAAGGGTGTGAGGGCGCCCAACGTCTCTCTCAAGCTGACCGGCACGATCTCCTATACGGGTGTTTCATCCTTCCTGTCGGTGACCGGGGGGGTGGTAGTCTGTCCCACCGCCCAGTATGCCGGGGTGGTCGGCTCCCTGAACCTGATCGGAGTTCCGGTGGGGCGCCTGCGGGCCTTCATCATGATGAACAACGCGGCCGGCAATCCGGACCCCTCGCTCTGTGGGAACCTGACGTTGGCGCTGGGCCCCCTCGAGCTCGGCTATCTGAAGATGAAATTGAAATACGGGCTGGATGCCGTCGTTTTCACCGACACGGTGATCGGTCTGGTGGGCCAGCTGGGGGGGGGCGTTTCCGCGGCCATCCTCGACCAGGTGGATCACGATCTTTTCGAAAGCCACGGCCGGGATGTGGCCGCCACAATGGCGGCCATGGAGTACGAGCAGATCCTGGCATTTGTCGCTCTCCTCCAGCA
>JANTFX010000107.1 GCA_024763215.1 Candidatus Krumholzibacteriia bacterium
TTTTGGTCTCCAAGTCCAAATTCCTGTCCGGTTTGCAATGCCCCCGGCTGCAGTGGACCCAGTACAACAACCCTGGCCTGATCCCCCGGCCCGGGCCCGCCCAGCAGTTCATCTTCGATACCGGGCACCTGGTCGGCGACCTGGCCAAACGGCTGTACCCTGACGGCATCGAGGTCAAATGCGACCGGCCCGACGGCAGGCCCGACATACCCGCCACCGTGGCCGAGACCGCCCGTCTGTTGCCTCGGCGCAAGCCCCTGTTCGAGGCCAGTTTCGAGGCCGACCAGAGATATGTTCGGGTCGATATCCTGGTGCCCGCCGCCGGGGACACCTGGGATCTGGTCGAGGTCAAATCGGGCACCTCGGTCAAGGAGATCAACCTGTGGGACGTGGCTTTTCAGCATGAATGTCTGACCCTGGCCGGGGTACCCCTGAACCGCCTTTACCTGATGCACCTGGACCGCACCTACGTCAGGCAGGGGGCCGTCGATCCGCGCGCGTTGTTCGCCAAGCAGGACATCACCCGCGAGGTCCATGAACTCGTGGCCCTCGTGCCCGCCCTGTTCGACCGCCAGAGGGCGGTCATCGTCGGGGATGAGCCCCCGACCCGCATCGGCCCCCAGTGCCGGTCTCCTTACCCCTGCCCCCTGAAAGATGCATGCTGGGCCGGCCTGCCCCCGCATCATGTGACCGAGATGTATTACGCGGGGAAAAAGGCCTTCAAGTGGCTGGAAAACGGGTGGGAAACCATCGACCAGGTCCCTGCCCACAAGCTGACCCCTGTGCAGTTGGTCCAACAGGAAGCCGTCACCACGGGCCGGAAATACTTCGATGCCGATGCGGTCGGGAAGTGGGTGGCGGAACTCGAGTATCCCCTGTGGTACCTGGATTTCGAGACCATGAACCCCGCCGTGCCCCTGTTCGACGGCACGCGGCCCTACCAGCGCATACCCTTCCAGTTCTCATTGCATGTACAGACTTCCCCCGGCGCCACGCCCAAGCATCTGGAATTCCTGGCCGAAAAACCCGAGGACCCGCGGCCGGGGTTGCTGGAGGCCCTGCGCGTCATCGGCCCCGAGGGTACCGTGCTGGCCTTCAACAAGAGCTTCGAACAGGGGGTGTTGGAGGAGCTGGGCCAGGATTTTCCCGCCTTCGGACCCATGTGCGCCGATATCCGCGACCGGATGAGGGATCTGGCCATGCCTTTCCTGCGTTTCGATGCCTACCACCCGGACCAGCACGGTAGGTATTCCCTGAAGGCCGTGTTGCCAGCCTGGACCTCCCTGGACTATGAAGGGCTCGGCATCGCCGACGGTCAGGCCGCCACCCGCGCGTTCATGCAGGCGGTGTTCCCCGAGGCGGTGGGGCTCGACCCGAAAACGGTCACCCCCGCCCGGAAAGCCGCGACCCTGGCCGACCTGCGCGCCTATTGCGGCATGGACACGCTGGCCATGGTGGAGTTGTTGAAGGTCCTGCAGGAACAGGTTTGAGAAGTGCCTGGGGGATTCGTGGCATCAAGGCCCCCAAGAGGTTCCGCAAAGGCAAACCAGAATTAGCCCTTGTTTTTGATAGCCGAACATGGTTTATGATATATAACCTCAACAATAATAGTTATTATTTAAATTAACAGAGAAATTTTCTTATTTTTTTCTGTCAACGCCTTGACAGCCATGCCCGTTTGTGGGATGCTCCCCAGCGTCGATCCAGGAATTTTTCTCAAGATATCTCGCCCAAGACCCTCGTCCAAGATCCTCGCCCGCTGAGCTTCGCCCATGAATCTCGCCCATGCACCTCAGGCAAGGACTGTCTGTTTCTTTTGAAATCATTTCGACCCCGGTCCGGATCACGTCCGGGGCTTGAACACGCCACACCGTGGCGCATAACGAAATCAATGAAAGGGGGATTTTTCCTGAATATCCAGAGGGGGGGCTTGGCACCGAGGCCGGTTACTCCACGTTTTCACCAATTTTCATCCACTTGGGGGTCCATCATGAAGTTTCGTCATCTGTTGTTGATTCTGGCCGTGTTGAGCCTGGGGGCCGTTGTGGCCCAGGCGGCCTCACCCGTGGCCAATCCGGTGTCCGACTCCGGCAAGGTTCTCCCTTCCAAACGCGGGCTGGCTCCCGCCATGGCTGACAAGGCCTATGGGGATCCCATCGATATGGTCGCCAAGGGCGCCTTGGGCGCCAACTACCTGCGGTACATGCAGGCTGACGTGAGCGAAACCATCGACAACGCCGGGAACGGGTTGGTCGACACCGATCCCGATGACGGTGGCTGGGACTGGTCTACCACCGCCTTCCAGCACTCCACCGCGGCCAGCCCTGCGAATATCAACGGGGCGACCGCCGGAGGCCTGATCTGGGTCTATCGGGAAAACGGGGATCCCGCCCTGTTCACGGCCATGGAGGAACTGGCCGATCATATGGTGACCACCGGACCAGCTGCATGGGCACATTCCGGACCCGATGTCAGCTTCCTGCTTGAGTTCGCAGCCCTGCCTGCAGTGACCAACCCCTCTTACTATCAGAACGGCGCCCTTGCAATCTGGAATTACCAGATGGGGCTTCACACCGACGCAACCGGGCTCGCGGTATACGTCCGTGACTTGCGTCACGGCCAGGGCTTGGACAACGGCATCATTCCCTGGGATATCGCCCTGTGGTCCAACGCCGCCAAGTTGCTGGACGGCGCCTTCCCTGGTCAGGGTTTCGACCAGGCGGCCATCGATATCGCCGAGGTCATCTACCAGGACAGCTTCATGGGCAGCCCGGGTTACTTTGACCCCGATGGGATCAACAAAGGGTTCGACCCCGCCTGGAGCACACCGATCTACTATTGGTATCCTCTGGGTGTTGCGGGCATCATCCGGGCTTTTTCCGATGCCGGCGTGCACCTGGACCAGCTGTCCGCCATGCAGACCTTGTTGCTGGACTGCCAGTACGATGACGGTGGCTTCAGCGACCAGTACGGCAACGACCCCGCCTACAATTTCCGATCCTACCAGGATACGGCTTACGCGGTGTGGGCACTCCACGAAAACCTCCCGGCAACTGCAACCACGCTTTCAGCCCTGCACTGGGGCGCCTACTGGCTGTCCTACTGGATGGACACGGGCACCGGCGCCTACCTTTACGGTGACGGGTCCCACTATCCCGAAGAAGGTGGAGAATGCACTAAGGCCATCATGATGGGCGCGGCTTCCCCCTATGCCTCGGTCACGGCCTCGGCGGACGGGCCGGATCCAGCCACTTGCGGCTTGACCAAGACGGTCACCTTCCACTACGACCGCAACGACGCCACCCCGGGCCTGCGCGGCTACGAGATCACCTTCGGCCTGACCGATCCCAACACCGCGGTGACGTTCGACTTGTCTGACATCGCCGACGGCGGCGCCCTGGCCGGCATCGGAGGCAACTACTTCCAGAAGGTGAACAACGGCGACGGCACCTACACCGTCAGCGACGCCATCCTGGGCGCCACGACCGGGCTACTCGCCGACGGCGACCTGTTCACGGTCAAGCTAACCACGGCCACCGACGGCCCGGTGGATGTGAACATCCTCAGCTACAAGCTGCGCGACCCCGACAACGCGTTCATGTTCGCCGACCTGGCCGGTACGTCCTTCGTCGTGGACTGCACGGCGCCTGCGGCCGTGACCGACATCACCGCTGCGCCCGGCCACAACAAGGTGGACGTGAGCTGGACCCACGACGGCACCGACACCGCCGTCTACGAGGTCTACCGCGGCCTGTGGTACGACGGGGCCGTCACCACCTCGGCTTATCCCGAGTACGACGATCTGCCGGGCACGATCCCGACCCGCCCCGCGGACCGGGATGCGGCCTACTCCAGCCCCGAGTGGGTCCTGGCCGGCACCGTGGCCGTGGGCACCACCAGCTTCACCGACATCGGTGAAGTCGGCGGTTCGGGCGCCTTCGACCCCGCCGGCGCCGACCGCGGCGTGTACTACTACGAAGTGTTCGCCGTGGATGCGGCCACCAACGGTAGCCTGGCCGCCGCCGACGGCAACGACCGCGCGACCAACTACTGGCTGGGCGATGTCGATGCCATCGACGGGTATGTCGCAGTGGATGACATCAATGCCCTGGGTACGGCCTTCGCCACCAGTGACGGCGACGGGTCCGGGTTCTACGACCCCGCCATCGATGTCGGCCCCACCGACGACTGGAGCGGCATGGGCATCCCCCTGACCGACAACGTCATCGATTTCGAGGACCTGATGGTCTTTGCCATGAACTTCGGCCAGGTCGGCCCGGCCAAGGTCAAGGGCGGCCAGGCCGGCATGATCTCCCTGGCCTGGGTCGCCGGCGAGGACGGCAGCTACGCGCTGAAACTGGTCTCCGGCAACGGCCTGCAGGGCGTGCATCTGAGCGCGGCCGCTCCGGTCACCGGAGTCCAGGCGGGCGACCTGCTGAAGGGTCAGAAAATCTTCATGACCAACGCAGGCTCGAATCTGGACGCCAACCTGGCCGTGCTGGGCACCGGCGCCAGCATCAGCGGCAGCGGTGATCTGATCGTGCTCAACGCCAAGTCCCCCCTCAAGCCCGAGGACCTGACGATCGACCTGCGCGGCACCGACAACGCCAAGCTGGATTACACCCTGGACAAGGACGGCAGCACGGCCACGCCCACGGTGTTCAAGCTGGCGGCCAACTATCCCAACCCCTTCAACCCCATGACCAAGATCAGCTTCTCGCTGCCCGAAGCGCAGACGGTGCAGCTTGCGGTCTACAGCGTCGACGGACGCAAGGTCGCCACGCTGGTCAGCGGGGCCATGTCCGCCGGGACGCATGAAGTGGTCTGGATGGGCAACGACGACGCGGGCCATTCCGTGGCGTCGGGCACCTATTTCTACCGGATCAGGGCCGGAAACTTCAACGAGGTCAGAAAGATGACCCTGGTGAAGTAGCACCGGAAAAGGGGGTCCGCGGCGCGGCCGCGGGCCCCCGGACATCACCCTGTTCCTGAGCGCAATCGACATTTCGAACCTATGTCCGGGGGAAGCCATGAAAACACTAAGCCGGTTCAGCCTCTTCATGGTCTGGGGAGTCATCCTGACCGCAATATCCATCCCGGCCCTGGCGGACGTCTGGCAGGTCGAGCCCTCCGGATCCGGGGACTTCACAACCATCCAGGCGGCCGTGGACCACGCCATGGCCGGTGATTCCATCGTGGTGGCCGCGGGCCACTACAGCGAACAGCTGGTCATCGCCAAGGACAACCTCACCATCACCGGGGCTGGGATCGACCAGACCTTCATTGATTCGCCAGCCCAGCTGACCGCCTCGTTCATCATCGGGGCCTACTATTATCCCGTGGTCCTGGTACGGGACTGCGACGGTGTGGCCTTCGCCGACCTGACCCTGGACGGCCTGGGCCAGGGCGACGCCAACATGCTCTTCCAGGGCTTCGGCTACTTCAACGCCGGCGGATCCCTCGACAGAATCCGCATCACCGGCGTGCGCGGGGGTACGCTGAACTCCGTACCCCACGGCAACGGAGTCTTCGCCGTGGCCGTGGACGCCGGCCCTCACACCTTCGACATGACCGACGTCCAGATCGAGGACTTCCAGAAGACCGGCGTGGTCGTGGACGGGCCCGGTCTGTCCGGCGTCCTGACCCGTGTTCATGCCGACGGCCAGGGGGCCGTCGGCGCCATCGCCCAGAACGGCATCCAGGTCTCGCGCGGTGCAGCCTTCGCCCTCGATACCTGCAGCGTCGCCGCCCTGGCCTACACCGGCACCACCTGGGCGGCCACGGGCTTCCTGGGCACAGCCGGCACGACCGTGACCATGACCGACTGCACGGCCGACGGCTGCCAGACCAGCGTCTACATGGAGGACAACACCGCCTCGTTCGCCGACGGTGCGGTGACCAACCCGATAGGCGACGCCCTGGTTGCTTCCAGCTCCGGCGCCAAGACCCTGGCGGACCGGCGTGTGCCCCAGCCGGTGGAGGTCCCGGTGGGCAAGAGCGGGTTCACCAAGTCGGGATATGACAAGAGCACCGCGGTCATGGACATCACCAACAGCGTGTTCACGGGCAACGACACCCCTGACAGCTGGGGTCCGGCCGCCATTTCCAGCGGCATGGTCACCTTCAACATGACCGACTGCGAAGTCACGCATTTCGAGCGCGGCTTCGTCATCGTCGAGGACGGCGGCACCGTGGGCGGCATGGCCCGGGGCTGCTCCTTCCTGGACAACCTCAGCCTGGCCGGCTGGTCGAATTCCGTCATCGACTACGACGCCCGGCACAACTGGTGGGGCCACATCAGCGGCCCCTACCACCCGGTCAAGAACCCCGGCGGCCTGGGCTTCGAGGTCACCGACCACATCCTGTTCGATCCCTGGACCATGATCGGACCCGGCATCATCGCCACCGTTCCGGACCACGGCCCCATCCGCTGCGGCGTGCCCATGCCGGTGACGGTGACCTATCTGGGGGATCCCGGCGGCATGGCCGTCCAGGGTTACAGCGTCACCTTCCGCATCACCGGGCCCGGAGCGGCCACCACCTCCGACGTGACCGACGCCGGAGCCATGGGCAACATCGGCGGCCATCTCTTCCAGGTCCTGGACAACGGCGACGGAACCATCACCGTGGACGACGCCCTACTGGGCGCCTCGGTCGGCCTGGTGGCCACGGCGGACCTGTTCACCATCTCGGTGCAGACCACCGGGGATGGTGAAGTGGGCGTGGAGTTCGTCTCGTACGACCTGCGCGACGCGGCCAACCAGCCGCTGACGGCCCCGCTGCTGGGCACGTCCTTCCTCGTGGACTGCATCGCGCCCGCCCCGGTGACCGACATCACCGCCGTCCCCGGCCACAACAAGATCACCGTGACCTGGAACCACGACGACGTGGATGTGGATCATTTCGAGATTTTCCGCGGCCTGTGGCACAACGGCACCGTCGGGGTGTCGGCCTACCCGGAATATGACGATGTCTCGATCAATGTCCCCACCCGGCCGGCGACCTGGGCCGAAGCCGACGCCAGCCCCGAGTGGGAGCTGGTCGGCACCACTGCGACGGGAACCCACGTCATCACCGACACCTGGCCCGACGCGACCAGCCGCGGCGTCTATTACTACGAGGTGTTCGCCGTGGACGCCGTGCTCAACGGCGATGCGGCCACCGCCAACGACCGCGCGACCAACTACTGGCTGGGCGATGTCAGCCCCACCGACGGCTCCGTCGATGTCGACGACATGACCCGGCTCGGCACCTATTTCGGGACCACCGGCATGGCCAATGGCGACCCCGGCAACGACACCGACGTCGGGCCCACCGACGACTGGAGCCCGACTGGCATACCCCTGACCGACAATGCGATCGATTTCGAGGACCTGATGATCTTCTCGTTGAACTTCGGCGTGGTCACACCGGCCAAGGCCACCGTCGGCGGCGACCAGGGGGTCGATCTGGCCTGGGTCCGTCACGACGACGGGACCATGGCCCTGGTTCTGAACGGCGGCACGGAGCTGAAGGGCCTGCGCCTGCAGGCCGCGGCGCCGGTGACGGCGGTCAAGGCCGGGGCCTTGCTGGCGCAACAGGACTCACGGTACTTCCTGCGCAACGTGGGGGCGCACCTGGACGCGAACCTGGCCCTGCTCGGTGCGGACAAGGCGTTCACCGGGACCGGGGAATTGCTGGTGGTCGAAGCCGCCGCCGGCATTTCGCCCGCCGACCTGAAGATCACCGCTCGCGGCGTGGCCAACCAGGATCTCTCAGTCGGCGCAGTCGGGGCGCCCGGCCCCGCCCTGCCCGCCGCCTACGGCCTGAGCCCCAGCTACCCCAATCCCTTCAATCCTTCGACGACCATCAGCTTTTCCCTGCCCGAGGCGCAGCGGGTGAAGCTGGCGATATACAGCATCGATGGCCGCAAGGTGGCCACCCTGCTGGACGCGACCCGAGGACCGGGTCGCTACGAGGTGGTCTGGACCGGTCGGGACGACCGGGGCCGGGCCGTGGCAACCGGTACCTATTTCTACCGGATGGACGCGGGGCCTTACAGCAAGGTCCGGAAGATGAGCTTGGTGAAGTAACCAGAAGGAGGCCAAAGACAATCAGAAAGCGCCCTAAATCATGAAATGTCCCGGATAGTTTTACTTCACGGATGAAGCAACCCATTGGGGGAAAAAGATGAAACGATTCATGATTGCAGCCTTGTTGCTGCTCCTGCCCGTCCTGGCGCTCGGCACGACGGTGCCTTCAAGCACCCTACACCTAAAGGGCGCCTTGACCGACAACGGTGACGGCACCTACTCGGGTGAAATCCCGATCGACGTCGATTCATTTTTCGATATCTTCGCTTTCGATGGCGGCACCGCCATGTTCGGCGACGATCCGGGCACCGGCGCGGTGTGGACCCCTCAGGCCATCGGCAGCGACCATGACGCCTGGCCGACCTGGGATCCCGACACCCCCGACTGGTACGCCTACAGCGTCCTGTTCTATG
>JANTFX010000108.1 GCA_024763215.1 Candidatus Krumholzibacteriia bacterium
GACCAGGCACAGGATTGAAACCAGCGACAATGAGCGCACGTCCGTTTCCTTTCGATACGATCGACTACCCCAGCACGGCCTCGGCACCGTCCACGATGCCCACGAAATCCTCGGCCTTCAGGGCCGCCCCCCCGATCAGGCCGCCGTCCACGTCGGGCAGGCCGATCAGTTCCCGCGCGTTGCCGGGCTTGCAGCTGCCCCCGTACAGGATCCGCATGTTGGCCGCCACCTCGGCCCCCAGCATGCCGGACACCAGCTCCCGCGAGAAGGCGTGCATCTGCTGGGCGATCTCGGGGGTGGCCGTCTCGCCCGTGCCGATGGCCCAGACCGGTTCGTAAGCCAGGACCAGGTTGTAGGCGTTGGGGGATTGGAGGCGAGGCAGCACCCCCTTGAGCTGGGCGCGGACCACGTCCTCGGCACGGCCGCCCTTGCGGTCGGCCAGCAGTTCGCCGTAGCAGAAGATGGCCTTCATGCCCTGTGCGTGGACCAGCTCGATCTTGGCCGCGAAGTCGTCGTCGGTCTCGCCGTAGTACTGCCGGCGCTCGCTGTGGCCGATGATCACGTACTGCACGCCGGCTTCCTTGAGCATGCCCGGCGCCACCTCGCCCGTAAATGCGCCCTGCTCGTGAGCGGCGCAGTTCTGGGCGCCCAGCAGGACCGGGTCGCCCTGGGCGACGGTCGCCACCGCCGGGATGGTCACGAACGGGGGGCAGACCAGCACGTCCCCGTGCAGGGTGCGCCCGCGCAGACGCTCCCCCACCGCCGCGGCCAGTTCACGGCCCGCGGCAGGTCCCATGTTCAGTTTCCAGTTTCCGGCTACGAGATAGCGGCGCATGACGACTCCTTCACGGGATTCCGGGCCACGGTTCAGGTCCTGATTCGGGATGTGAATATGTCACCAACGGGGCGGGATGTCCACCGGCCAACAAGGCCCCCGCCCTTTCCGAACCCCGGCTACGGCCACTGTCCCACTGTCCCACTGTCCCACCCCACCCCGGGCCGTGGGACACCATGCTGGGACAGATGTGGGAACCGGGACACTCCCTGATTCATTAAGTTGTTGATTTTTGGGGAACTAAAAGTTTTTCGCCCGAGGCCTGGTTTATGCATTATCCATAAATGGGACCACAGGTGATGACATCAGAATGCCGTTTGTCGGCCTGTAGTGAAAATGGTTGTCCAGGCCGCGATAATGAGTATAATCAGCAGTCGAAGTTTCCGGAACCGGATGCCCGTGTTCCAGGCAAAGGAGATATCATGCCCAAGTGTTCCGAGTGCTCATCTTCCCGCAACATCTGGAAAACTCTATTGAACCCCTACAAAGCCTGGCCCTGCCCCGCATGCGGGCAGCCGGTCACCTATTCCCGTCTGGGGGTCTTTTCTGCGCAGGTGTTGCCCTTGACCCTGTTCGCCTGGGCCGTGACGATCCTCGGGCCCTCCTACTGGTTCCTGGCCCTCCCGGCCTACCTGACGGGCGGGGTGCTCACCTACCTGTTCGCGCCGATCCAGACCGCGGCCGAGGCCAGCCCCGGCTAACCCGCTGTTGCCAGCGGCAGAAACTCCAACAGCAGCTTGGCCATGCGGTCACGCACCATGGCGCCCACCTCCACCACATCGCTGTGGGACAGTTCGGGCTGTCCGGTCTCGCGGGCCGGGTTGGTGATGCAGGACAGGCCCACCGGCGCCACGCCCAGACGCTTCAACAGCACCGTCTCCGGGGCGGTGGACATCCCCACGGCATCGCAGCCGATGCGGCGCAGCATGCCGATCTCGGCCTTGGCTTCATAGGCGGGGCCGGACATGCTGGCGTAGGTGCCGCTGTGCATGGGCACGCCGCAACGGGCGGCGGCCTCGACCAGCTTGCGGGCCAGGTCGGGGTCGTAGAGGTCGGCCAGGCCGCCCACGCGGCCCACCCGCGCAGCCGCCGGGCTGCCGAAGGGCTCGGCCAGCAGGCCCCGCAACGGATCGTGGAAGTGCAGATCGATCTGATCGCGGATGGCCATCAGATCGCCGGGGGCGAAATACCGGTTCAGGCCGCCGGCCGCGTTGGTCACCACCGCGGTCTCGATGCCCAGGCAGGCCAGCACCGCCGTCGGCAGCAGCAGTTCGTCGTAGGGCAAGCCCTCGTAGGGATGCAGCCGGCCCTGCATGACCACCACCGGCACCCCCGCGGCCGTGCCGCAGACCAGGCGCCCGGTATGCTCGGCGACCGTGGTCGCGTGATAACCGGGAATATCAGCGTAATCGATCCGCTCGGCGTCCTGCACGGCATCGGCGAAGTTGCCCAGGCCGCTGCCCAGGATCAGCCCCACCCGGCCGGCGAAGCCCTTTTCCTGCAGGAACTCGACCGCATCGGTTACCCGGCCGCGCCAGCGATCCGACAACAGGTCCGGACGTTCGCTCATGTCCTGCCCTTCTTGCTGCTGTCCAGGTCGAACTTGTCGCGCAGGCTGCGGAACGTGGCCAGGACCTCCTGGACCATCTCCCCCTTTTCCGTCTCGGGCAGGAACGCGCTCTTGAACCCGTTCAGGAGCAGGTTTTCGGTCTCCAGCAACGTGAAGTCGAAGGTGTCCACGGCCAGCCGCAGCTCCTGCTGGGGGGTCGTGCGGGCAAAAAGCGTGTTGTCGGTATTGAGGGTCACCCGCAACCCCTCGCGCATGTAGAAGCGCAGGGGGTGGTCGGCCAGATCCTCCACGACGCAGCTCTGCAGGTTGCTGCTCAGGCAGATCTCCAGGGGGATACGGTGGTCCGCCACGTAGGCCATCAGGTCCGGATCCTCTTCCAGGCGCACCCCGTGGCCGATGCGGTTGGCCCCACAACGGTGCAGGGCCTGGTGGATGGATTCCGGCCCGAAGCCCTCGCCGGCGTGGATGGTCACGTTCTGGTTGTGATTCATCACGTGGTAGAAGGCCTCGACGTGGCGCTTGGCCGGATGGTCCTCCTCGGCCCCGGCCAGATCGAAAGCCACCACCCCCCGGTCCTTCCATTCGACCGCCAGCTTCGCCAGCTCCAAGGAGTGCTCCGGCGCGATGGTCCGGATGCCGGTGATGATGATCCCCGCCCTGATGCCATGGGCCTCGGTGGCCGCATCCAGCCCGCGGCGCACCGCCGCCACGGCCTGGTCCGGAGTCAGGCCCTTCTGCGTGTGCTGCAGGGGGCAGAACCGGACCTCCAGGTACCAGACGCCTTCGGCCGCGAAATCCTCGGCCAGCTCCCGGGCCACCCGTTCCAGGTTTTCCGCCGTCTGCATGACGGCCAGGGTGTGGTCGAAATAACTGAGGAACTCGTTCACGCGGCACTCGCGGTCGCCCGGGAAATAGCGCGCCCGGATGCCTTCGGCGTCCGCGGGCATCTCCATGCCGGCGGACGCACCCAGTTCCCGAAATGTTTCCAGGCGCAGGCTTCCGTCCAGGTGGCAGTGCAGATCGGTCTTGGGCAGAGCGTGCAGCAGCTCGTCGGGGATCTCCGGTCCGCGCAGAAGGTCGCTGGGTCTGTATTCGCCGGCAGTCACGTTATCTCATTCCTCTTTGCGGCGGTCAGCCGGCTGAGTGGTCATGTTTCTCGCGGTGGGCGTCCCGGATCATCTGCAACAGCCGCGCCTGCTCCTGCTGGTCGTCCCGCAGGTTCACCTTTTCGGTGTCGATGACCCTGACCGGGCACAGGGCCGGGGCGCGCTCGATCCAGTCCTCGTAGGCCTCGGACAGGCGGCGCAGGAAATCCAGCGGGATCTCCCGTTCGCACTCCCGCCCGCGCTGCCTGATCCGGTCCAGGGCGGTCTCGGGGCGGCAGCCCAGGTAGATGATCAGATCCGGCGGCTGCAGGAACGAGGCCATGTTGCGGAAGATCTCGCGGTAGTTCTCGTAGTCCCGGTCGTCCATGCAGCCGATGCGGTGCAGGGTCGGGGCGAAGATCTCCACGTCCTCGTAGATGGTGCGGTCCTGGATGGCCGAGCCCGGTTCATCTAGGATCTTCTTCTGGATCTCGAAGCGCTTGCTCAGGAAATAGACCTGCAGGTGGAAACTCCACCGCTTCATGTCCTTGTAGTAGTCGTCCAGATAGGGGTTGTTGATCACCGGTTCGAAGAACATGCGCCAGCCGAAGACCTCGCCGATCATGGTCGTGACCATGCTCTTGCCCACACCGATGTTCCCGGCCACCGATACGAAGAATGGCGTGTCTGGAATCTCCCGGCGCGGGAACTGCTTCTTGAGTGCGTTGAATTCCATGGCCTGGTCTCCGGACTAGTTGGGCGGCGGCGGTGGTTCCTGGTTCAGGAAGATGTAGTGCTCGCTGCTGATGAACTTGCGGACCTCGCCGAGCTGGGGCAGCACCACGAACACGTAGGCCGCGTAGTCCACGTCCTCGGCGCCGCTGCCGATGCGCACGTCCACCACCGCCAGGGACGCCGGGCCGGGGGTGTCCTCGTCGTCGCCGAAAGCCAGGTCATAGAGGCCGTCCCCCTGGAAGACCTGCACCCGGTTGTTGCCCGTATCGGCCACGAATATGCGCCCGCGGCCGTCGACCGCCACATCCCTGGGGGACGAGAAGGCCCCCTCGGCGTCGCTGGGCCCGCCGACCCAGTCGGTCTGGCCGCAGGTCGCGGCATCGCCCAGCACGAAATCAGCCGCCGCGGGCGGCACGCAGGTCGGGGCGTGGAAAAGGGCCGCGTGCCCGCGCCAGGGATCCTGGTCCCCGCCCTGGGGTGTCGTGTCGGTCAGGTCCGGCTCGCCGACGAAGCGGATGACCCAGTTGCGAGCCGTGTCCGCATCGCAGACCAGCAGGCTGTCCTCGCTGTCGGTAGCCAGTCCGGCCGGAAGGTGGACGAAGCGTGCGGCGTCTCCGTCGCTGCGGGCCAGGATCCCGTAGGGCGAAAGGCCGTTGAAATCGTCGAAGGCGAAGCGGTGGATGACCCCGGCCGCAGGGTCTGAAATGTAAAGGAACGTCCGCGCCCCGGGTTCATCCTCGATGCCCACGGGGTTGGTGGCCATGGCCACCCCGGCCTGCACGCCGGCGGCTACCGAGGAGCCCAGCAGTGAGAGGTCGGAGGTGGAGTACCAGCTGACCTCGGCGGCATCCCCCTCGTACACGAAAACCAGCCCACCGCTGCCGTCCACGCACATGGCGGTGGGCCCGGCCAGGTCGCCCACGGCGGCGATGCGGCCGTACTCCTGGTCGCGCTTCGTCAGCGAATCGGCGGTCAGCACGAAGATGCTGCCCTGGGCCTGGGCCACCTGCAGCGGTTCAAGATCCGCATAGCTGGCATCCTGGATGTAGGCGTCGACCGAGAACAGCCCCGTCGGCTCGGGGATGGCGATCTTGTCGCCGCAACCGCCCAGCAACAAGGCCAGCAGACCGGCGGCCAGGACCGCCGCCAGGGCCGGATTCCGCTTCCCGTTCATCGCAGCCCCTTCCTGCGCCAGGCGTCGGGATCCTTGCGCTTGTGCAGGGGGGAAAGATCCACCGAGATGTAGTGGACGGTTCCGAAGCTGCCCATGTCGCTGAAGGAGTAGTCGACGCTCACCAGGAACTGTTTGCGCTTGAGCTGAAGGCCGAAGCCGGCGGCGAACCCGCCTTCCTGGCGGCTGGTCTCGTAGCCAGACCGCAAGAACAGCATCTTGCGCAGGCCGACCTCGCAGCCGAAGCGGAAGCTTTCCTTGAAATCCGAAGGGTGGTTGAAATCCGCGGTGGTCATCATGTCCACGTTGCGGCTCAAAACCCAGGTGTTGGCCACGCCGAACGAGCCGACCGTCGGCGAGGGGAAACTCTGGAACTCGGCGGTGGGCGTGTAGCCGTCGGGCAGGGCGGGCGGCGTGCCCGAGGGCTTCAGGTCGCTGCCGAAGTTGCGCACCGCGAACCCGATGCGCAGGTCCTGCCAACCCACCAGGTACAGGATGCCCAGGTCCGCGAGCAGGGACTTGATCTGGTACTGGTCCAGGTTCTCCTGGTAGTACTTCACCGTGCCGCCGATGGAGAAACGGTCGGTCATGGCCCGGGCCAGGGACGCCCCCAGGAAGAACTGGTTGGCGTTGAAGTACTCCCCGGTCCCCTCCTGGTGATACTCGTCGGTGCGCAGGATATCTCCCGAGCGGAGCACCCCCATGGTCAGACCGAAGCCGAAGTTCTGCCGGCGGTGGTTGAGTGATACGAAATCCAGGTCGATGTCCGCGGTGTAAGCCACATGGGAGGCGAAGTAGTTGACCCGTCCGGGCGTCCTCATGACCCCGGCGGGGTTCCAGAACAGGCAGGAAGCGTCGGTGGCGGCCGCCGAGTAGGCCTTGCCCAGGGCCACGGCCCGGGCGCCCACGGGGATGCGCAGGAACTGCCCGCCGGCCGTCCCCACGTTCTCCTCGCCGTACAGGCGCAGGATGTCGCCCGCGAAGGCGCTGCCCGCCCAGAAAATCAGCATGGTCAGCAGGACCGCTGCGCGGCGGATGAGGCGGCCACTTACCATGAGTAGCTCACCCCCCACAGGACCAGCCGGGGATTCTCGATGTAGCTGGGATCGACCACGCCCTTGGCGTAGTCCTCGCTGTCGGTTGTCAACGGAGCGTCGGGTGTTGACCAGCGGTCCTCCCAGCTCGGGTTATAGTCGCCGACCTGGTAGCCGTCGCCGGTCCAGGGGTTGACCCGCCGGTAGTTCTTGTGGTTGAACAGGTTGCGGGCCTCGAGGTACATGGTCACCTTCCGCCTCTTGCCCACCTTCCAGAACTTGTTCAGGCGCAGGTTGAAGGAGCTCTTGTAGGGCCCGGTCTCGCTGTTGAAGTCACCGAACACGTACTCGCCCGGCCCCTTGTAGAAGCGGGGGGTGTAACGCTGCCCCGCCTCGGCGCGGGCCAGGATGTTGACGCTCCAGTTGGGCGGCAGACGCCAGCCGAGGATCTCGGGCCGGTCCTTTTCCTGCACCGTGAAGTCGAGGTTCACGCTGAAGGTCCACGGCTTGTCCCAGATCAGGGGGCTGCGGGTCAGGCCGCCGATGCTCGCGGTCGGCGTGTAGGCCTCGTCGTAGATGGCCTGCAGGTAGGCCTCGTCCGCGTTGCTGTTGGTCCCGGTGGTGCGCTGCAGCTCCAGGCTGCCCGAACCGCTCAACCAGCGGGTCGTGCGCTTGACGACGCTCAGCTCCACGCCCAGGCTGCGCGCGGAATCCCCGTTGAAGTAGCGCACCGGCTGGATGGTCACCGTGCCGGTGTCGTTGGGGTCGGGCGTCTCGTCGGCGCCGATGTCCACCGAGCCCAGGCTGACGCTCTTGGCGTAGTCGTAGATGTCGCGGTTGTAGAAGGTGACGCCCATGCTCCACAACCCGCCGAACTCGTGCTGGATGCCGGTCTCGTACTCGACGGTCACCTTGGGGTCCAGGTTGGGGTTGCCCAGCAGCTGGACCTCGGTGGCGGTCTGGGTCTCCAGCTGGGGATAGACGTAGGCAAAGCGCGGCCACTGGCTGAAGTGGCCGTAGTTGAAGAAGAACTTGTCGCGCTCGGTCACCGGAAAACTCACACCCAGCCGCGGGGAAAGCCGCATCTTCCAGCGCCGCCCCAGGAAGCCGATGGTGTTGTCATGGAATTCAGAGGCCATATCCGGATAGACGAACAGGTAGTCCTCGTTGTGGTCCATCACGTACTCGACCTCGCGGCCGGGCGCCCAGATGTCGGCCCGCATCCCCGCGTTCACGATCATGCCGTTGTAGTCCAGGGTGTCCTGGAAGTACACGTCCCCGGTGATGGGATGGGCCCTGAAGATGTCCTCCTTGATACCCAGCTTGCCCGGCGGCGGCGAGCCCAGGGAGGATTGCAGGTCGATCAGCTGCATCTCGGTGAACGACAGGTCGAAGCCGGTCTTGTACGTGTTGTTGCCCGCGCCCATGAAGGAATAGGCGCCCTTGGCCGTGTACGATTCGGAGTAGTGGTCGTGCCACCTGTCGGCGCTGCCGAAGGCCTGGCCGCTGGGGATCGGCGGGGCGTTGATGTGGCTGTAGGTGGTGAAGTCGTCGTTGCCGTTGACGTTCGAATGCTGGCGGTTGAAGTTGCGGCCCAGGGTCAGCTCCAGCCACGAGTTCTCGTTCAGCACCTGGCGGTAGAAGACCTGGTTGAGGATGTTCTCGTTGGTGAACACCAGGTACTGGTCCAGGTTGTCCAGGAACGGCCGCGGAAACCCCTCCCCCGGCAGGTTGAAACCCTGGCTGATGGCCACCTGGCGGCTGTTGTTGATGCTGATCTTGTGCGACGGCGTGATGTTCCACGTCCACTTGAGCAGGCCGTTCCAGTCGTTCTTCTGCCGCGGGGACCAGAAATCCTGGTCATAGATGGGCGACTCGAGCCTGTTCTGGCGGCTGTAGATGGGCAGGAAGCCGTCGCGGATGTCCATGGAACCGGCAGCCAGCATGTACTGGGTGCCCGGCAGGTGCAGACCCAGCTTGTCCAGGGC
>JANTFX010000109.1 GCA_024763215.1 Candidatus Krumholzibacteriia bacterium
CGTTCGGCTGCCTGGCGCCGCGCCTGGTCACCGGCCAGTTCGACCCCGAGGTCAACATGGCCGTCTGGCCCAGCACCGGCAACTACTGCCGCGGCGGGGCCTTCGACTCCAAGCTGCTGGCCTGCCACTCCATCGCCATCCTGCCGGAGGAGATGAGCCGCGAGCGCTTCGAGTGGCTCCAGGGCGTGGCCACCGAGGTCATCGCCACCCCCGGCTGCGAATCCAACGTCAAGGAGATCTACGACAAGTGCTGGGAGCTGCGGGCGACCCGGCCCGAGTGCGTCATCTTCAACCAGTTCGACGAGTTCGGCAACTCCATCTGGCACTACCACGTGACCGGTGCGATGATCCAGGAGATCTTCGAGCAGCTGCCTGGCGACCGCAAGCGCCTGGGCGCCTACGTCTCCGCCACCGGCTCGGGCGGAACCATCGCCGCCGGCGATTACCTCAAGACCCTGCATCCGGGCATGATCACCACCGCGGCCGAGGCCCTGCAGTGCCCCACCCTGTACGCCTTCGGGTTCGGCGGCCACCGCATCGAGGGCATCGGCGACAAGCACGTGCCCTGGATCCACAACGTGCGCAACACCGACATGGTCTGCGCCGTCGACGACCAGCAGTGCATGGACCTGCTGCGGCTGTTCAACGAGGAGGCCGGCCTGGCGACCCTTCACGAGGAGGGCCTCGCCGAGGAGCTGACGCGGCAGCTGCCGTTGCTGGGCATCTCCAGCATCGCCAACCTGGTCGCGGCCATCAAGACCGCCCGCTACTACGAGATGAACGGCGACGATGTGATCGTCACCTCGCTGACCGATTCGGCCGAGATGTACAGGTCGCGCCTCAAGGAACTCAACGCCCAGAACGGCCCCTACGGACGGGAAGACGCCCTGCGCCACCACGCCCGCTGGATCGAAGGCATCACCACCGACCACATGCGGGAGCTGGGCTACGCCGACCGCAAGGAGCTGCACAACTTCAAGTACTTCACGTGGGTGGAGCAGCAGGGCCGCGAAGTCGAGGAGCTGCGCCGGCTCTGGGATCCCGACTTCTGGACCGAGGTCTTCGCCTCGGCCGAGCACTGGGATCCGCGCATCGAGGAGTTCAACGCCCTGATCAGGGGGGACTGAAAAACCGGCCCGACCGGCGGCGATCGCCGGCCGGGTCCGGGTTTCAACGGATTCGGGTCAAGCCGGCCTGCAGGGTCACCTCCGGCGCCTCCAGGCGCAGGACGTACATCCCCGCGGCAACTTCCCGGCCCTGGCCGTCCCGGCCGTCCCAGGCCAGCTCGTTGGGTCCGACCACGCCGTCCAGGGACCCGAAATCCCGCACGCTCATGCCGCGCATATCCAGGATCCTGGCCCGCACCGGGCCCGCCGTCGGCAGGACGTAACCGATCACCGTGAAATCGACGAAGGGGTTGGGTGCCACCGCGGAAATGCCCGGCTGCACCGGCAGCACATCCACGGTCACCGACCGCGTCGCATCGCCCATCCCGTTGGTCAGGTTGTGGAGGGACAACACGGCCTGATGGACGCCGACCGGCAACCCTGCAGCTTCAGACCCGAGGCTCACCGTGACCTCAGTCTCGGTTCCGGGCTCCAGCGTCCCGATAGCGGGGCTCGCCACCACCCAGGCCGGGTCCGCAGACACCTGGAAATCGAGGGCCGCACCGCCCACGTTGCGCAGGGTATAGACGCCCGTGGCGGCGGAGAAGTCCCCGCCCGCAAAGCCGCTGAACGACAGATCGGTCTCCGGATCGACCGCCAGCTCCGGCAACGCAGGATCCAGCGTATCCAGGCTCAGAACCCCGGCATCCAGGGGGTCCAGCCAGTCCTTCAGGCGGCTGTCCGGGGTTCCGCCCCCCTCCCACGAGACGAAAAGCCGGCCGTACCAGTCGGAAAGATCGTTGTTGCAGGCGGCGTAACCGCCGTGGAGCTGGCCCACGATGTGGTGGGCCGGATCGAACAGGGGGCTCCCCGAGGAACCGGGTTCGGTTGTGCCCAGGTCCCAGTCCGTGATGCGCAGGTGGGTGCCGTTGCCGGGAACCTGATTATCCAGATAAGTCGTCACCGAGAGCGGGTCGTTCTCGAAGCTGATGCTCTTCTCATCCGTGCTCGGGTGGTGGATCGCGACGGCCGACGCCGGCGCCAGATCCCGCCGGTCCCAGCCGGCATAGGTGCATCCGAAACCGGGATCCAGGGGGTCGTCCAGCTCGATGAGGGTGAAATCCGAGGTCTGGTAGGTGGCGCGGAAGACGGCGCCCGCCGAGAAGTCGTCCAGCGAGCCTCCCCCGTGCTGGCCGCAGACGGGACTCTGGTAGTTCCAGTAGACCACCACCGTGTTGGCGAACTGCTGCATGCTCGTGTTGCAATGGTAAGCGGTCAGGAACAGGGGCGCGCCGTCCAGGCGCGTGTTGTTGACCAGAGAACCCGTGCACTTCCAGATGCCGTCGATGGTGTAGACCCCCACGGCGTTGATCTCCTCCCGCCAGTCGTCCCCTTCGGGACAAACGACGTCGATGTTGCAGGAGCCGGATTTTTCCGCTGGATGTTCGCCGAAGAACCGGTAGCCGCGGTTGACGGCCGCAAGCCGCAGCAGAGGCGCCGCGGATCCGGTGGGCACAGTCACCTCGATGATGACATCGTCGGCCAGGACCACCGGCGTCCAAAGCTGCCCCAGCATGTCCTGGTCCCCGGAGTGGAATACCCTGACCCCGCGCTCATCGTCCGGTCCCCGCAGATCGGCCGGATAGATGCTCAGCCGCCCTCCGGGGGGCAGATCGAAGTCCGCAAAGCCGAAGTTCACAGACAACGCCCCCGGGGCCACCACGCGCAGGCGCCAGACGCGGTGCAGGGGCGTGGGGTCCTCCCAGCGGCCGTCATCCGCACAGGTTGCGGCCACCTGCTGGGGAACCGCGAAGCGGTAGGGCGAGTCGGGCCGGTCACCGAAGGCGTCCGCGGCCGCCAGCGCCTGGGCGGCGATGGGTTCGGCTCGCAGCAACGGCACCGTGCTCAGTGGCTCCAGCCGGAAATCGAGCACCGCCGGCAGGTCGCCGGCCGCCGCTGACGCAGGAGCGACCGGAAGCAGGACAGCCGACACGACCAGGATCGTCAGTGCGAAAACGAGGGTGCGGAGTTTCATGGGATTTCCTTTGCGGCATCGCTTGCGCGCGCCGGTTCAACGGTGGCGTCCTGGACCGCATCCACGGCGTTCCAGGCAATGGTCCAACCCAGGACCACCTGGGAAAGATAGTGCTTGCGGTCATTCATACGCGACCAGCCCGTCAGGACCGAACCCGCATAGGCCAGACGGCGGCCAGGGGCGAAACCCCAGTTGCGCGCCAGGTTCAGCCAGGGAATCGCCGCCATGAAGGTGTGGCCCGAGGCCGAGTGCGCCGTGCTCAGCGGGTGCCAGCGCGGGTCCCCGCGGTCGGACGAGGGGCGGTCCGCCCCCAGACCGCGCTGCATGGTCCACAGGACGGGCAGACCCACGACCATGGCCTCAAAATTGCGGCGTCCCCAGCGGCTGAAGCTGCCGGTGCGCCACCAGGCATCGATGACGGCGACCAGTAGCCAGCCGGTGAACCAGAACCGCTCACCGGGAAATTTCGCCACTTCCGAAAGCCTGCCGCGCCGCCTGCCCCCGGTCCGGTCGCCCAGCCCCCCCTCGATCAGGGTGTCCAACCCCGAATAGGCCAGCGCGCCGGCCGCCGCCGTCGCGGCCAGCAGCCGCAGCAGCGAGCGGCGGCCGTAGTTCCGCCGCCACTGGCGGCCCGTGCCCTTGAACAGCGGACGCGCCCGGCCACGCGGGACCCTGATCCCCGGCATGACCAGCAGGGCGCAGATCACCAGCAGGCCCAGGGTTACCCACATGCCGTGCCTCCTGACGGGCGGCCGCACGCCCCCCTCATGACAGGTACTCGTTCACGAGCGCGGCCACGTGGGCGCCGATGGCGGGTGAGCTGGTCAGCCCCGGGGAATCGATGCCCACCAGGTTCACCATGCCCTCCCAGGAACCGTCATCCTCGCGGGCGATGACGAAATCCCGAAAACCGTGGGCGCAGAGCTTGGGCCGGATGCCGCTCATCTCCGGCGTCAGATCAGCGGGCTCCAGCCAGGGCAGAAATTCCCTGGCGCCGGAGAAGAACTCCGCGGCGCGGACCGGATCGACCCGGTAGTCCAGATCCCGGTCCAGGCCGCAGCCCGGGATGTGCGAACGGGGGTCGGCGTCCAGGACCTCGTAATCCGGGCCCAGGCGCATGCGCCCGCCCAGATCCAGGCACACGTGCACCCCCAGGGTCGAGCCGTCGGCCGGCGGGATGGGGTAGACCAGGTGCTCCACCCGGCCGCTGTGCCGGGGGTCGACGGCGAAGTAGTTGCCCCGCGACAGGTGCAGGTTCCAGCCCCGCGCGGCGGGATCGATGCCGGCCATGGCCGCCACACGGTCCGCCCACAGCCCGGCTGCGTTGACCACGCACCGGCTGCGGTGCTGCCAGCCCTGTCGGGCCTCGGCTCCGGCTCCCACCTCGACCGACCATGCGCCGCCGGTCCGGCGCAGACCCGTCACCCTGGCCCCGGTCATGACCTGCGCGCCGTATTCCCCGGCCTGCCGGGCCAAAGCCCCAGCCAGGGCTTCGGCGTCCATGATGCCGGTGCGGGGCGAGAACAGGGCCGCGGTGGCGGTGATCTGCGGTTCCAGTTCGTGCAACTCGGCACCCGTGATCATGCGCAGGTCCTCGACCCCGTTGGCACTGCCGAGGGCATGCAGCTCCTCGAGCGCCGGCACCTGGTCCGGCGAGGTGGCCACGATCAGCTTGCCGCACTCGCGGTACCCGACCCCCTGCTCCCGGCAGAACTCCTTGATGAGGCGCCGGCCCGCCACGCAGAATTCGGCCTTGAGGGACCCCTCCGGATAGTACATCCCCCCGTGGCAGACCTGGCTGTTGCGGGAGGTGGTGGCCCGGCCCAGGCCCGCCTCCTGCTCCAGCAGCACCACCGAACGGCCGCCGCGGGCGCAGGCCAGGGCCACGGCGCAGCCCACTGCACCGCCGCCGACTATGGTCACATCGATCTCGAACATGCTCGCCTCTTGTGGGAGGGAAAAACAGCCGCAGACAACCGGGGCTGCGGCCGGACACGGGTCGGCATCAATATTCCCGGCTGGGCCACGGCCAGTCAACGGGCAGATTGCAGACGACCTCCACCGGACGCCCGCCCACCGGGTGCGCGAAGGCGAGCTTCCAGGCGTGTAGGGCGATGCGTCGCCCCGGCAGCTTCGCCGCCGCGCCGTACTTCACATCGCCCAGCAGGGGCCAGCCGGCCAGGGCCAGCTGGGCTCGGATCTGATGGCGGCGGCCCGTCACCGGCCGGACCTCCACCAGGGCCTGGCCCGCTGCCCGCCCGCGCACCGCGAACTCCAGCACAGCCTCCTTGGCCCCGGGAAAGGGTGCCGCCGCAGCCCTGGTCCTGCCCCGGGCGTCCCCCTGGCGGGCCAGCCAGGACCTCACCTCCCGGGGCCCGTCCGGCGGGTCTCCGGCGACCACCGCCAGGTAGGTTTTCGTCACCGTCCCGGCGCGGAACTGGGCGGACAGGCGCGAAGCCGCCTTGCTGGTCCGCGCCAGGAGCACCACCCCCGAGACGTTGCGGTCCAGGCGATGGACAAGCCCCATGTACACGTTGCCCGGCTTGGCGTACTTGATGCGCAGGTACTGCCGGGCCTGGTCCAGCAGGGTCTCATCACCGCTGCGGTCGCCCTGGACCAGCAGCCCCGCGGGCTTGGCCACGGCCAGGAGATGATTGTCCTCGTGCAGGATCCGCATGACCTCGTCCTGGGGACCGGGCTCCAACCAGATGCTGACATCCGCCCGTCCCGGGTGTAATGTTCCGGCGCGCTTTGCCCCGTCACCTTTGACCTTCCGGCAGGCATGACCGCCTGCACCGGATTTCCCTAGGAGTATGGCATGCCCTTGCCCAAATTCCCAGCCAAGGCGACCCTGGTCCTGCTGGCGACCATGATCCTGCCCGCCTTCTGCGGCTGCAACCAGTCCGGACAGTCCCCCGCGGATTCCGGCCCCTATTACGCGAGGAAGCCCGTCAAGATGGAACGTCTGACCTACCCGGAGACAAAGACCGTCGATCAGGTCGACGATTACTTCGGCACCGAGGTGCCCGACCCGTACCGCTGGCTCGAAGACGTGGACTCGGACCAGACCCACGCCTGGGTCGAGGCCCAGAACAAGCTCACCTTCGGCTTCCTGGCCACCATCCCCTCGCGCAAAAGCTATGCGGACCGGTTGACCGAGATCTGGGATTACGAGCGGTACAGCGCCCCCTTCCGGGAAGGCGGGCGGATCTTCTTCTTCAAGAACGACGGCCTGCAGAACCAGGCCGTGCTCTACGTCCAGGACACCCCGGACGCCGAACCGCGCGTGCTGCTGGACCCCAACACCCTGAGCGAGGACGGGACCGTCGCCCTGGGCGGCATGTCCGTCAGCCGCGACGGCAGGTACCTCGCCTGGTCCACCAGCGTCAGCGGTTCGGACTGGCGCACCTGGTACGTCCGCGACATCACCACCGGGCAGGACCTCAAGGACAAGATCGAGTGGAGCAAGTTCAGCGGCGCGGCCTGGGACCTGGACGGACTGGGGTTCTTCTACAGCCGCTACCAGGCGCCGGAAGAGGGCGAGACCTTCGAGGGCGCCAACTACTACCAGAAGCTCTATTACCACCGGGTGGGCACCCCCCAGGACCAGGATGCGCTCGTATACGAGCGGCCCGACCAGAAGGAATGGGGCTTTGGAGGCGGCGTCAGCGATGACGGCCGTTACCTGGTCATCTCGGTCTGGCAGGGCACCAGCCGCAACAACCGGTTGTATTACAAGGACCTGGCGGACAAGAGCAAACGCGTCCACAGGTTGCTGGACGATTTCGACGCCAGCTATGATTTCGTGGGCAACGACGGGAACGTCTTCTTCATCCGCACCAACCTGGACGCCCCCCGCGAGAAGATCATCGCCATCGACATCACCAACCCCGGCCGCGAGCAATGGCGCGAGATCATACCCCAGGGCGATGACCCCATCGACGGCGCCACCATCCTGAACAACCAGTTCGTGGTCACCTACATGCACGACGTGGTCAACCAGGTGAAGATCTTCGACCTGGACGGGACCTTCGCCCGGGACATCCCCCTGCCCGGCCTGGGCAGCGTGGGCGGCTTCGCGGGCCACCAGGGCGACACCGAGACCTACTACGTGTTCAACAGCTACCTCAACCCCAGCGAGATCTATCACTTCGACTTCCGCAGCGGCAAGAGCACGCTGGTGCGCAAACCCGAGATCGCCTTCGACTTCTCCGGTTACCAGACCGACCAGGTGTTCTACCAGAGCAAGGACGGCACCCGGGTGCCCATGTTCCTGATCCACCGCAAGGATCTGGAACTGGACGGGACCAACCCCACCCTGCTTTACGGTTACGGGGGCTTCAACATCAGCCTGAACCCGCGCTTCTCGCCGGCCATCCTGCCCTGGATCGAAAACGGCGGGGTGTACGCGGTGGCCAACCTTCGTGGCGGCGGCGAGTACGGCGAGCAGTGGCACCAGGACGGCATGCTCAAGAACAAGCAGAACGTATTCGACGACTTCATCGCCGCGGCCGAGTACCTCATCCGGGAGCGGTACACCAACCCCAACAAGTTGGCGATCTACGGCGGCAGCAACGGCGGCCTGCTCGTCGGCGCGGTGGTGAACCAGAGGCCGGAACTCTTCGCCGCCGCCATCCCAGCGGTCGGGGTCATGGACATGCTGCGCTTCCAGAAATTCACCATCGGCTGGGCGTGGACCAGCGACTACGGCAGCAGCGAGGACCAGGAGATGTTCCCGGTGCTGTACAAGTACAGCCCCTACCACAACCTCAAGCCGGGGGTGGAATATCCGGCGGTGATGGTCATGACCGCCGACCACGACGACCGCGTGGTGCCCGGCCACAGCTTCAAGTACGCCGCGCGGCTGCAGGCCTGCCAGGCCGGCAACCTTCCGGTGCTGATCAGGATCCAGACCAAGGCCGGCCACGGGGCGGGCAAGCCCACGGCCATGGTCATCCAGGAGGTGGCCGACCGCTACGCCTTCCTGGACAAGGTCCTCAACCTGCCCCTGCGGTAGGCCTGTCATCGGCTGCGGCAGGGTCCGCGGATTTCCCGCGGTCCCTGCCCTGGCCGGCGGCGACTACCAGGGCCAGCACCAGCAGCCCCATGCCGGCCAGGGCCCGTCCGTACGGCGCCGTTTCCCCGAAGACGAACCAGGCGGCCAGGACCGCCAGGGGTATCTTCAGGTTGTTGGTCGCCGCCAGGGTGCCGGCGCCCACGCTCAAGGTCCCTTTGTTCCACAGGTAGAACCCCACGGCC
>JANTFX010000110.1 GCA_024763215.1 Candidatus Krumholzibacteriia bacterium
GCGTTCGTCCGGGAATCGCGGCCGGATATCGTGCATTCCTGGGGACACATGGTCTGCATGGCAGCCGATCCGGTCTGTCGTGCCATGGGCATTCCGCATATCGCCGGTGTGATCCGCCGGGGAAGCGTCCACACCCTCAGGGCCCGCTGGCCCCAACTGGCCAGTCGCTTTGGAGACGTGGCTTTGGCGAACAGCATCGCGGGGCTGAAAGCCTTCGGCGTGTCGGAACGTCGAGGGCGGGTCCTGCCCAACGGGATTGCACCGGAACGCCTGGAACGACCGTTGCCAGCCAAGAGGCCCACAGATCCCTTCCGCATCGTCATGGCCGCGACCATGGACGCGCGCAAGGATTATGCGACGCTGATCGCGGCGGTCCGGATGCTCCACCAGGACGGGGCCTGCCCCGTGCAGGCCACGGCTTTGGGCGATGGTCCACTTTTGGACCAGTACCGGGATGCCGCTTCCGACCTGATCGCGGCCGGTGTCATGGAGTTTCCCGGCCGGGTCCCGGAGGTGATGGACCACTACGACCGGGCCCATGCCGGGATTCTGGTTTCCGCTCCTGGCTGGGGCGAGGGGATCTCCAACAGCATCATGGAGTACATGACCGCGGGCCTTCCGGTGGTTGCGACCGAAGCGGGGGGCAACCCGGAACTCGTGATCGAAGGGACCACGGGTTTCCTGGTTCCGCCGCGGGATGTGACGGCCCTGGCTGACCGGCTGCGGCGATTGCGCGACGATCGCGGTTTGGCCGAAAGGATGGGGATGGCCGGTCGCCGAAGGATCGAGGAGGAATATTCGTGTGAGGCCATGGTGAACAAGGCCGTCGCCATCTACGGCGAGGTCATGGCCATGAAGCGTTCCTCATGAATGCCGCGTGACCGGCATTTCACCCGGGAAGGTCAGCCGGCCCCTTGATGATGGAAAAGGTCTGGCCGGGTTTTCGGCGGTAATCCCTGATTTGCGAAAGATACGGCAGATAATCCCAGAAATGTGACAACATCATCCGGCGCATCCGCTTGCGGTTCGCATCGTGCCCGGCGTGGACCCGCGCCATGGTGGCCGCATCCATCTCGTCCGGAGCGGGAGCATCCATGAGCGCGTCGAGTCGGCGTGAGAGATTCTCCAGGTATGGCAAATGGTCAGGGGAGGGCTCGGGCTGGTAGCGGTCATTCATGAAGCAGGGTACCAGGTGATGGGCAAGCTCGGGTGTTGTCGTATCGACCTGCAGGACGGCCGTGATCCTGTTGTCGGGAATGAGCTGATCGAAGACGAAGTTGCCCAGGCTGGGGGCGAAGATCCGGCCTGATGTCGCGTGTACGCCTTGGACCTGATGGGAATGGTGGCCGTGGATGATGTCCACGCCGGCGGCCATGAGGCGCTTGCCGAAATCGACCACGGATCCCGGGGGAAGGTTGGCGTATTCCTCGCCCCAGTGGATGGAAACCAGGAGCAGGTCGACTCCGGAGCGAACCTCCCGGACCACGGCCTCGATCCTGCGGATGGTGGTTTCCCGGTCCTCGGCCCGAAAGTTTGAGATGTTGTAGCCCAGCAGGCCAACCCTTGTGCCTTGGAGTTCGAACACGGCGGGTTCGGTCTGGAAGAAGGATTCCGGACTGTATCCGATGACGAGGATCCCCCGCTCGGCCAGGAGGGAACATGAACGGCGAAAGGCTGCCAGGCCGTGGTCCAGCGCATGGTTGTTGGCCGTGGTGACGGCGTTGATGCCTGCGGACACCAAAAATTCGATGTGTTTTTCCGGGGCGATGAGGATCCGGGAGAAGGGAGCGGGCAAGCGCGAAGTATCACTGAAGACGCATTCCAGATTGATCAGGTTCAGGTCTCCGGTGCCCAGGATCGACTTGACGGCCGCAAATGGATCCGTTCCGGCCCTTTCCAGAAGGGAGCGGAGGCCTCGGCGGTAGGTCTCCAGGAGCTCCCCCAACATCACGTCACCCATGAGATTGATGATCATGCCTGCTCCACGATGGACAAGAGGTGGTCCCGGACCCCGTCGCTGGTGAACTTCGCAAGAGCACGCTCTCTTGCCCTGTCCGCAATGGCCTGAAGATCGTTGCGGGTGTCAAGTTCGCGGATCTTCGCCACCATCCCGTCGATGTCACCCGGGGAGATGAAGAACCCGTTGAAGCCATCCTCGATGATCTCGCCCACCGATCCGACAAGGGTTACCAGCGGGATGCAGCCCAGCAGTGTGGATTCGATGAGGGTCATGGGGAACTCGTCGCGGCGAGTGGGAAACAGGAGGTACCTCGAGCGGGCCAGGATGTCGTACTTGCGCCGGTCGTACATGGGGCCCAGCCAGCTTGCGTTGTCCAGTTTTGCGATGCGGTCGGCGAAGTTGTCTTCCTGGCCCTTGTCCGCGAAGTTGCCCACGAAGACGAAGGAGTGGTTGGGCATCCGATCTGCCACGCGCAGGATGTCGAAAATCCCCTTCTCCTCGTCCATCCGTCCCAGATACAGGATCTGGTCCCGCTGGATCACGGGGGGGAAGGATTCCGGAAGATCCCGGATGTCGATGAAGTTGGGAATGACATGGGTGGCCTTGGTCCAGCCGTTGTCGACCAGGGACGAGCGGCAGGGCTCGGTCAGCAGGATCATCCGGTCGGTATAGTGGTGGGAAAACATGATGCGTCGCCACTGGGCCGAGCTGCAGGATTCCCTGAGGTTGGACTTGGCATGGAAATGGGCGATGGTCCTGCGGCCCAGGATTTTTGCAAACAGCAGGAACAGGCTCTGGTGCAGGTAACCGGTCTGGGCGCACTGCAGGTACACGGTTCGGGGCCGAAACCGCAGGATTTCCAGGACCAGCAGGGCGTAGCCGGCCACATACGCCAGGGCGACCGGCAGGCGCTTCTTGAGGGCTTCGGTATCCAATTGCCTGCATTCATATCCGGCGGATTGGAAAATGGCCGCTACCTCGTTGTTGATGGTGGCGACGCCTCCCCCGGTGGTGCCGCCAACGAACAGGATGCGCCGCCGGTTCATGGATTCCGGCTCCCGTGGTACCGGTTCATGATGAACCGGGATTTTCCCGCCTTGGTGACTTCGATCCGGTCGGTCCGCACCATCTCCACCCTCATCTCTTGGAAAAACACCTTTTCCATGGAAGTCTGCAGGACTTCCCGGTACCGGTTGAACGTGGCTTCATCGGTATTCAGGTAGACCCGGACCAGATCGGCGTCCTCCTGGACGACCTGGCCCTTGTGGATGTCCGCGATATCCTGATGGATGAAGGCCCATACCACGGCGCTGGGGGCAATCCTGCGCCCGCTGGGGGTGATGATCCAGTCCTCGTGTTTGGTGACCACGGGAGACATGACCGGCAGGGTCCTGCCACAGGGGCAAACCTGTTCCGGAGAGGTCTGGATCATGTCCCCGATCTGGTAGCGGATCAAAGGCATGGACGTGTTGACGAGGGTCGTGACCGCTGCCGGTTCGACCGGATCCATGATGCCGAACTGGCCCTCGATGAAACCATCAACCAGGGAAAGGTGATATGTCCCCTCCGGGCACTGGGCGGCCGAGATGAGTTTTTCTCCGGAACCGTAGAGTCCACGGATCTCCGCCTGGAATACTTCCTTGATGAGGGCCTCCCGATGCGGGTGCATGGGCTCGCTGGAAAACAGGACATTCTTCAAGTTCCAGTCCATGGTAAAGCCGGTATCCTTGAGATAGCCACTGAGGATTTCAAGAGAAGAAGGATAACCCATGAGGAAACGAGGCCGACGGCGCCGCAGGAGTTCACCGATGCGGACGGCGGTATCGGGATTCAGGTGGAATGTGGAAAGATAGATCCGGCGGTCGGGATAGGAGATGATCCAGGGTTTGCTCGGATTCGTTTCCTTCAGGGGAACGATGGGATCGCCGACAAGTCTGGCGATCCAGTCGCCTCTCCGGTAGCCCGCCCAGCGGGTCCGGCGCCACCAGAGGGCATCACCGAGCAGGAAGGCATCCTTGTCCATGACGATGGTAAACGGAGTCCCGGTCGTGCCTGAAGTCCTGGAGATGGTCACGTTGCGGCGGTTGCGGGCCAGGAAGGCTTCCGGATCCCGATTGATGAATTCCTTGCTGGTGATCGGGAGTTCCCGGAGAATGTCGAAGGCGCTGCGGGTGTCGAAATCTTGCGCCAAGGCAGAGAATTGGCCATAGAATGGTACCTGGTCGAATGCGTGGGCGAGTATGGCCTTGAGTTTCTTGTCGACCAATGCGATCTGTTCCCTGCGCGGCAGGGTCTCGGTGTAAGACAAACGGTCCAGGATGCGGTTCCACTTGCGGAAGCGCAAAACGTTGCCGGCGCCGTAAGCGTTCGTGTAGAGGATCCTCAACAGGCGAGGTGAAGCGTCGTAGACGGACTTGGCCAAACTCATGGGCGAATCATTTCCTCTGCCCGGCGACGCGAAGGCGGTTGATGGTTCCATGGATCCCGGACCTGCCGTCGGGATCGGCAACCGGATTCTCCCCGAAAATCGGACACGACCGAGGTCAACTTGAGTGAAAACGACCCTATGAATAACCCGAATAAAAGGATGCGACAAGGAATTCCCCGCCGGGAATTCCGCCTTGCCGCCGTCTCCTTCCTGAACACCATCCCCCTGCTTGACGGGTTGGATGGGCAGGTGGGCGTGACCCTGGACCGCGACCTGCCCAGCGCCCTGGCCGGCCGCCTGGTTGCCGGCGCGGCCGATGCGGGCCTGGTGCCGGTGGCCGAGATCCTGGCCGGGCGGACCGGCGGCATCCTTTGCCCCACCGGCATCGCCTGCGACGGGGCGGTGGACAGCGTGATGCTGTTCTGCGCGGAGGATCCTGGCCGGTTGCGGCGTGTCCTGGTGGATCGCGGTTCGCGTTCCTCGGTGGCCCTGCTGCGGGTCCTGCTGGCCGAGCGCCACGGCGCCGCCCCCGATTGCGTGCCGGTGGAACCGCGGCCGGGCATGGCCCTGGAACCCGGGGAGGGGGCCCTGATCATCGGCGACCGCTGCTTCGCCCAACAAGCCCGGCTGAAGCGGGAGAACCCGCGGGGTCTCGTGGGTTTCGACCTGGGGGCCATGTGGAAGGAGCTGACGGGACTGCCCTTCGTGTTCGCGGCCTGGGCCGCGGCGCCGGACCTGGAACGGCGCGCTGGTGGCGGGGCCGTGGACGAACTGGGCTCCCTGCTGACCGCCGCCCGCGACCGGGGCCTGTCCCGGCTGGAGGAGATCGCCGCCGAACAGGCCGCCGCCGGACGGTTGGGGGTCGGCGGGGAGGCGAGCGCCGCAGCCATCGCTTATTATTACCGTCATTCCCTGCGCTTCGTGCTGGATGACCCGTGCCGCCGGGGGATGGACCGATTCGCAACCCTGGCGGTGAAGCACGGCATCATCCCGGACGCCGCGCCCGTGATCTGGCTGAACGATGGAGCCTCCCATGTCCAGTAGCTTCCAGCCCGGTGACCTGGGTCCCATGGACCCGGTGCAGTACCAGGAACACCTCGCTCGCAAGGCCTCGGAACTGGCCGGCGAGCCGGAGTTCATGCCCGACATCGAGCCCTTCCGCGTCCCCGCCGCCTCTTCGCCCCTCGCGCTGGAGCTGCTGGAGGCCGCCCTGGAGCGGCGCCTGACCGGCGGCGAGCTGCTGATCCTCTTCGAGGAGGCCTCCCTGCACGATGTGGGCCGGGTGGCCCAGCAGTTGCGGCTGCGACGCGGCGATCCGGACAAGGTGACCTACATCATCGACCGCAACGTGACCTACACCAATCTCTGCTACGCCGACTGCGGCTTCTGCGCCTTCAACCGGCACCAGGGCGATGGCGATGACTACATGCTGTCGCTGGACGAGATCCTCGAGAAGTGCCGCACGGTGATCGAGGCCGGCGGCAACCAGATCCTGCTTCAGGGCGGCCACCACCCCAAGGAGCGCCTGCCGTATTACGAGGACATGCTGCGGGGCATCAAGCAGGCCTGGCCGCAGATGTGGATTCACGGCTTCTCGCCCAGCGAGATCCAGCACTTCGCCCGCCTGAACCGCCTGGCCGAGACCGAGGTCATCGCACGCCTGAAGGCGGCGGGACTGGACTCCATCCCCGGCGGGGGCGCCGAGATCCTCAGCGATCGGGTCCGCCGGATCATGGCTCCGGGCAAGGCCATGGCCGGCGAGTGGATCGCCATCATGGAGAAGGCCCATCACGCCGGCCTGCCGACCACCGCGACCATGATGTTCGCCCACATCGAAAGCTACGCCGAGCGCGTCGAGCACCTGCTGCGGGTGCGCGAGAGCCAGGACCGCACCGGCGGCTACACCGCCTTCATCCCGTGGACCTTCCAGCCCCACGGCACGCCCATGATGAACGATCCGCAGATTCGCGCTCAGGTCGAGTCCCACGGCTACCTGGGTTCGGTGGACTATCTGCGCACCCTGGCGATCAGCCGCATCGCCCTGGACAATTTCGCCAACATCCAGGCCTCATGGGTGACCCAGGGCAAGGCCGTGGGGCAGATGACCCTCTACTTCGGGGCCAACGATCTGGGCAGCCTGATGATGGAGGAGAGCGTGGTCTCGGCCGCGGGCGTCAGCCATCCGTTGACCCGCGCGGACCTGGACGAGATGATCATCGGGGCGGGATTCACGCCGGCCCTGCGCGACAACGGCTACAACCTGATCGGCTGAGGCGAATTCATGCGCTTGGCTTCCAAAGGCGGGATCGGTTGGCGGGAGGCCCAGGCCTTCCGCCTGTTTCGCCTGCGCAAGCGCGTGCGCCAGTTCCTGAAGTACCGCCCCGGCTGCGCCAAGACCGTCCTGTTCATCGTCGGCTGCCAACGCAGCGGCACCACCCTTTTGCACCATGTTCTTCGCCGCGATCCCGACTCGGTGACCTTCGACGAGGTGAGCCTGTTGTCAGATCCTGGAGATCCGGAACGGTTGCGGTGGAAACCGCCCGCTGAGGTCAGCGTGGTCATCAATTCCTGCCGTGCTCCCTTCGTGGTGACAAAGCCCCTGGTGGAATCGCAGAACCTGCAACCATGGCGCGATGTCATGCCCGGATCCCGGGTGGTATGGATGTTTCGTGGTTTCCGTGATGTTGCGCGCTCGAATTTGGCCTTTTTCGGTCGTGAAAACGGATTGAACGACCTGCGGCCGATTTTGGTCGGGGATCATGAAGACTGGCGGTTTCAGCACCTGGACAAGGAGGTCGTTGCGGCCATCAGGGAACTGGCTGCGGGGCCCCTATCGCCTGAAGATGCCGCGGCCCTTTTCTGGTACGCCCGTAACAGCCTTTTTTTCAGTACCATGCTGAATGATGATCCGGATGTTTCGCTCTGTCGCTATGAGGATCTCGTGACCCGCCCGGCAAATGTCGTGAATGCCCTGTATCGTTGGTTGGGAAGGCCCTTTCCGGGGGAGTCCGTACTTGTGGATATTGCAGAAAGTTATTCAGGCCAGGGGAACGATCTGGTTTTATCCCCGGCTGTGGAAGAAATCTGCATGCAGATGGAGGGCCGGTTGTTGCGTGAACCACGCTTAGCGACGGGATAGGACACGGGCTTTTGCGAGCACTTTTTGGGCGCTCTCCCTGTAGAAATCCTGGACTTCAGTGTAGGGAGGGAAATAGGGCAGGTGGACCGGGGCGATTCGGTTCAGGATGAAGTGATTGATGACCCTGGCCAAAATCAGGTTCGCGGCATGGACGGCGATGATCCCATTGAGGCCCCATATTTTCATGCCCAGGTAAAGCATGAAAGGCAGGATGACGGCCAAGGTGGCATGGACCTTGACACTGATGTCGTTGCGGTCGAGGGCCCTGAGGACCAGGGTGGGGTTCAGGAGAAAGAAAAGGGAGCCCAGGACGTTGATCCTGAAGATGGGGACAGCGTCGATGTAGTTCCTGGTGAACATCAGGATCACGAGGGGATGGGCAACCAGAAGGAAGCCTGCGATGACCGGCAAGCCCAATCCGTACATGCTGGCCAGAAGCTTGTTCCAGAATTCCTTGATTCCCTGCCAGTCCCCCGCTTTTTCCAACTGGGCGAAACGGACAAGGGCTACGGCGGCCACGGACTGGGCATAGAACTGAAGGACGGGGATTTGTTTGAGGCCTTGGGCATAGACAGCATAGGTCTCGATGTCGTAAAAGCGGTTGACCACGAATTGATGCATCTGGGACATCAGGGTAAAAAGCAGTCCGGCCAAGCCCAATGGCACACCGTAACGGAACTGCCGCCACATCCCGAAGAAATATTCATGGGATGCAAATCCCTTGCGAGCAAAATGGATATATGCCGCGCCGGAGGCGGCGCCGATGACCCTGGCTCCGACCAAGGCCAGAAAGA
>JANTFX010000111.1 GCA_024763215.1 Candidatus Krumholzibacteriia bacterium
CGGCCAGCTGCAACCGGCCAGGGTGGCCAGGGCCATGGACGCGCCCATGACCTGCAGGAAGCGGCGCCGGGAGACCCCGTCGGGGGCCTCGATACCCCCGGGAAACTCGTTTTCCTGGAAGCGGGTGAACTCCACGTCGGCGTCCCGCTCGCTCAGGCTGCGCCAGAAATCCCCGTGGTGGCTGCTCTCGGACATACAGGACCTTTCCTAGCGATGGCAAGTGGTGCAGTCGGTGGACGGGTTGATATCGTGCTCGACCCGCAGGCGCGCGCCCAGAACCGCGGGATCCTCGCCGCCGGCGGGCCGCCACTCCATGTCCGTGACATATTCCCGGGGCCGCAGATTGGGCTCGGGGTTGCGATGGCATTCCAGGCACCAGCCCATGGTCAGGGGCTCGGCCTGGGCTACGGTTTCCATGCGGTCGACGCGCCCGTGGCAGCTGACGCAACCCACCCCGGCCTGGATATGCCCGGCATGATTGAAGTACACGAAATCGGGCAGGTCGTGGACCCGGATCCAGGGAATCGCCTCGCCGGTCTGGGCGCTCTTGCGCACCAGCTCCAGCTTGGGGCTCTCGGTGCGCACATGGCTGTGGCAATTCATGCAGGTGGCCGTCGGCGGGATGTTGGCCTTGGCCGTGGTCTCGACGCTGGTGTGGCAGTAACGGCAGTCCAGGCCCATCTCGCCCACGTGCAGCGCGTGGCTGTAGGGCACCGGCTGGACGGGCGCGTAGCCCATGGCCGAGGTCTCGGGAGAAAACACCCCGTAGACCAGCACCACCGCGTAGACCAGGCCGCCCAACGTGGCGACGGCCAGGATCTCCCGCAGGCGGTTGGTCCAGCGGGGAAAAACGAACTTGTCAGTGGCGGCGGCGGGAACCTCGCCTCCGCCCGGCGCATGGTCGTGGTCGTGATCGTTCCGAGTCAAGCGACTCTCCCCCCTCGGCAGGGCGCGAATACCTGGTCCGGGGCTACGCGGCCCCGGTCATGGCGGTTGTCTTTCAAGTTGTACAGCTTAGGCCGGGGCCAGGGCGCTGACAACCAAAAATCCGACTGGTTTGGCTGCTTTTTTGCGGGCGGTCTCGCCCGGGAAACGGGACAAAAAGTATCTTATCAATAGGGAAATCGCAAACGGGAATCCGAAATACATCGGGATAGGGGCGGCACAGCAGGTGGCGGCCTGGGATATCGTCCTTAGTATGATACCAGTTTCAGCCCGATTTGCGCGAGCACCCGCAGAAAGAGACTTCATGTTCCTGCGCGCCGGCCTCGTGGCCGTCTTCATCCTTTTTTCCTCGGCAGGTTGTACCATGCAGGATTCAGCATCCTCCGGCGGGCCCACCGCCGACCGCACCCCGGCGTTCATCCGCGAGCACGGCAATCACCTTGCGGGGCGGACCTCGCTGTACCTGCGGCAGCACGCCCACAACCCCGTGGACTGGTATCCCTGGGGCGAGCAGGCCCTGCAGCGCGCGCACCGGGAGGACAAGCCCATCTTCCTGTCCATCGGCTATTCGTCCTGCCACTGGTGCCACGTCATGGAAGAAGAGGTCTTCGAACACGACGACGTCGCCGAGTACCTGAACACCCACTTCATCTGCATCAAGGTGGACCGCGAGGAGCGGCCGGACCTGGACACGGTCTACATGTCCGCGGTGCAGGCCATGACCGGCCGCGGCGGCTGGCCCATGAGCGTCTTTCTGACCCCGGACCTGAAGCCCTTCTACGGGGGCACGTACTTTCCGCGGCCCCAGTTCCTCGACCTGACGCGCCAGATCGTCGACGTGTACCGCAACCAGCGGGATGACATCGAGCATCAGGCCGCCCAGCTCGCGACCCACATCGAATCCCAGCCCGCGACGACCCTCGGCGGCGACGGCAAGCTGGCCCAGGATCTGGTCAAGGCGGCCGTGGACAACGCCCGCGAGATCTACGACCCCCACCACGCCGGTTTCTCCCAGGGCCAGAAGTTCCCCACCCCCGTCAAGTGGCGCTTCCTGCTGCACCAGTGGCGGCGGCAGCCGGACGACGAACTGCGCGGCATGATCACCGGCACGCTGGAAGCCATGCAGGGCGGCGGGATCCACGACATCGTCGGCGGCGGGTTCCACCGCTACACCGTGGACGTCGAATGGACCGTGCCCCACTTCGAGAAGATGCTGTACGACAACGGCCAGCTCGCGGGGCTGTTCCTGGAGGCGGGCGTGGCCCTGGGCAGGCCGGACTTCATCGCCACCGGCAGCGACGTGCTCGATTTCCTTTTGCGCGAGATGCGCACGCACGAGGGCGCCTTCTGCGCCAGCTTCGACGCCGACAGCGGGGGCGAGGAAGGGTCGTACTACATCTGGTCACGGGACGAGATCCTCGAGCTGGCCGGGCCGGATGACGGGCCCGCCCTGGCCGACCTGCTGGGCGCGAGCGAGCGCGGGAACTTCGAGCATAGCGGTAAGAGCGTGCTGACCTGGCGGGCGGATCCTGCCAGCATCGCCGGGAAATACGGCCTGGATGCCGCCGCGGCAGGTGACCTGCTGACGAAGTACCGCTCCGTGCTGCGTGCCGAACGCGCCAAGCGCACCCCTCCCGGGCTGGACACCAAGGTGGTCACCGCGTGGAACGCCCTGGTGATCAGCTCGCTGGCGCAGGGGTACGCGGTCACGGGGCGCCAGAAGTATCTGGACGGGGCGGTGAAGGCCACGGACTACCTGCTTGAAAAACATGTGAGCCCCGACGGGGCGCTCTGGCGCACCTCCGACGGCGGCAAGACATCCGGCGAAGGCATCCTCGACGACTACGCCCTTCTCGTCTCGGCCCTGCTGGACGTGTACCAGGTCAGCGAGGATCCGGCGCTGCAAGTCCGGTACCTGGGCGCAGCCCGTTCCCTGCTCGACTTCGCACGCAGCGAGTTCGGACGCGCAGAGGGCGGCTACTACATGAACCGCGACCAGGTCACCTCGCCGCTGGGCCGCCCGGTGGACACCTTCGACAACGTGACCCCCTCTGGCCAGGCCGCCATGTACCAGGCGTTGATCACCACGGCCGCCCTGACGGGCGAGACGGGCTATCTGGAGGAGGCCCGCGACGACCTGGGCCGCTGGACGGGCCTGATCCGGCGCGCGGGCATCGAGACGGCGTGGATGTGCGATGCGGTCAGCAAGGTGATCGCGCCGTATTACGATGTGGTCATCGCGGGCGATGCCGGCGCGCCGGATACGGAGGAATTGTGGCACGCGTTCTGGGACCGGTGGCCGGTCAATGCCGTGATGACCATGGTGCCCGCCGGGGGAGCTTCCTCGAAGCTACAAAAATTGGCTCCCGCGTTGGAAGGCAAGAAGGCGGTGGCCGGGACGGCCACCGCCTACGTCTGCGAGTTCGGCACCTGCCAGGCGCCGACCACCGAGGCCGCGGTCATGCTGAAGCAGATGGGGCTGGAGCCACGCCGGTAAGACGCGGCTTTGCCAAAGCCCCCGGCGTTGCCGGGGGCTTTCTCATGTGACGCAGTTCGGATGCATTTAAGCAAAATATCGAATTAATTATAAAAACCGGTACGATGCTGAAAACTACCGGATACCCCCCAGGATCTGATATCATGCGGAAAGGAGGATATCCTTGGCTCCATGTCGCCGGCATGTCGTCACCCTGATCGCCCTGTGGCTCGTGTTGGCCTCGGCAGGAACAGTCTGTGGTCAGCAGCCGCCGGGCCCCGACCTGTTCCAGGCGGGCATCTACGCCGACGATTCCCGCACCCTCACCTGTCTCGCCGCTCAGCCGGGCGACCGTTTCCAACAGTTCGTCTGGGCCTGGGTACCCGACAGCCTCGGGTTGGCCTACATCACGCTGCGCTTCGAATTTCCGGCGAACATCGATTTCAGCGCCCGCCCGGTATTCAACGATCTGGTCGGCGACGTGATCATCACCGAGTACAACAACGGCACCAGCGAATGGAACCTGCTGGTCCATGAGTGCCCGTCGGGGTGGGTGCGGATCTTCTCCCAGGAGTGCGTCGTGCTGGACGCACAGCCCGTAAAGATCGGCATCCAGGCCACTCACTCCATGATGCGGGACTGCACCTTCATCCTCAATGATATGGCGGTCCTGAATGAACTTGCCGTCAACGATCCCGACTGCCATTCGGTCGCGGACCAACCGGCGGCCTGGGGCGCGGTCAAGTCCCTGTATCGTTGATCCGCGGCACTCTCACACAACTTGAGGGACCGAATTGACCACGGCCTCCCAGCCCTGTAGGTTCCTATCATGATCTCACCGCTTTGCTGGCAGTTAACCCGGATTATTCATGAAGGAGCGTAGCGAGGATGAGGAAACAGCGGACCAGAAAAGGAGCTCGCAAGGATTTGCGAGGGAGGCGTACCCAGTGCGGTACGTTGACCGAGCAAATTCGAGAACACCTTTTCTGGTCCGCTGTTAACCATCCGCAGTAGCTCCTTCATGAATAATCCGGGTTAAGGATCTCGAAGGGAAAGACCATGCGCAAGATCCTGCCGATCATCCTCTCCTTGTTGATTCTGGCCCTGGCTGCTGGTTGCAACGACGACGGCACTTCTCCCCAACTTGAGGAAGGCCTCGTCGGCCGGGTCACGGATTTCTCGGGCGCGCCCGTGGCTGATGCCTCCATCGGTCTGATCTTCGAGGCCGACTTACCCGACGTTTTCGCCAAGCCCCAGACCCGCATCGGTTTTCAGCTGCCCGACTCCAGTCTGGTGAACCTGGTGGTTCTCGATGCCGCCGAAACCCTCGTGCGGACCATCATTGACGGCACCCTTCCCGAGGGAGAGCATTCCTTCGTCTGGGACGCCACGGATGACGAAGGAAGCCGGGTGCCCAACGGGCTCTACTGGTATGTGCTGCAGATAGAGGGAGTCGAAGTGGATCGCAACCCCCTGTTTCTGATCGACCCCAGCCCGACAACCCTGCCGGATCAGGCCAACGCCGTCACCGATACGGCCGGCTATTTTCGCATCCCCCGCGCGCTGGTCCCCACCGGCGTGGTCATCCCGGTGACGGACGAACTCGGCGGTTTGCTCGGGAACTACCCCATCAGCAGGACGGTGACCGTGGAAGTAGGGAGGATGGTCGAGGGTTTTCACTATGATACCGAGGTCATCACCCTGCCCGAATCCTGGGAGCGGTACGAGGTGGACCTCTCCGTGCCGCAGATCAAACCCCGAGACTGAGCACCTTCGCGCCGCGCACCCCGCCCGCGCGTAGTTCGACAAGGGCGAGGTTGGCATCGGCCAGATCGTACACTTCGGTCTCCGGGTGCAGATCCGCGGCCACGGCCAGTTCCAGGAATTCGCGGATGTCCCTGCCGGCCACGTTGGCCACCGATTTGATCTCCCGCTCGTGCCACAGGTGGGTCACGTAATCCAACTCCAGCAGCGCGTCGCGGTCGGCGTCCTCCTTGCGTATGGCGTTTATCACCAGGCGGCCGCCGGGGGCCAGCCCTTCGAGCGCCTTGAGCACCGGCACCCACGCAGGTGTCGTGTCGATGATCGCATCGCATGGCGCCGGAGGCGCGGAAGCCGTATCCCCGGCCCAATGCGCGCCCAGCTTGCGGGCGAACTTGCGGGTCTTCTCGCTGCGAGCGAAAACGAAGACCTCGCTGTCCGGGTACAGATGCCGCGCCAGTTGCAACACCAGATGGCCCGAACCGCCGAAGCCGGTCAGGCCCAGTCGCTGGCCGTTCCGCAGCCCGCACAGCCGCAACGAGCGCCAGCCGATGGCCCCGGCGCACAGCAGGGGCGCGGCGCGCACATCATCCAGGTTCTCCGGCAGGGGGTGGGCGTAACGGGCATCGACCACCATCAGTTCGGCGTAACCACCGTCGATGTCCCGGCCCGTGGCCTGGAACTGCTCGCAGAGGTTGTCCATCCCGGCGCGGCAGCGGTCGCACTTGCCGCAGGCCGAGGCGATCCAGCCCACACCCACGCGCGCGCCCACCGCCGGGGCCGTGACGCCTTGGCCGTGGGCGATCACCTCGCCGACGACCTGGTGCCCCAGCACCACCGGCAACCGCGGCGGCGGCGTGCGGCCCTCGATCTCGTCCAGTTCGGTGTGGCAAACGCCGCAGGTGTGCACGCGGATGAGCACCTGGCCGGAGCCCGGCGCGGGGTCGGGCAGATCGGTCAGCCGCAGGGGCTTACTGTCGGGGGTGATGGGACCGAGTTTTTCGAGGATCATGGCGCGCATGGCATCCTCCGGTAGATCCGCACGGCCGGGCCGGGGTCGCCGGTCAGGCCTCGGCCACCTCGGTGACCTCGACCTCGCAGTGCAGGCCGGTGGTGTCGGCCTTCTCGCCCAGCAACGCAAGGGTCTTGCCGCGGGCGGCGGCGATGAAGGCCTGCTCCTGCTTCTCGTCGTCGAAGACGTTCCAGCAGATCTCACCGATCTGTTCCGAGCCGCAATAGGCGTGCAGGTCGAGGTAGAGCGAGAAGCCCATTTCCGGATCGTGGTAGCTGTCTACCTCGATATCGATGGCGAACCCGTCCTCGGGAACGGCGTCGCCGCCCTGGCCGCGCACCGCATCTTCCCAGAACCCGGCAACCTCGCCGGTCAGGTACAGCCGGAACTCACCGTCGCCGGTCACCGGCCATACGGCGCTGAGGCGGTCCAGTTCGTCGTGTAGCAGGTCGATGGCGATGTTGGCGTCGATCCGCACGGGGCAGTTGTCGCGCAGATCCTCGAAATCGCGATACATGGGCGTCACCTTTCCTGGTCTGGTCTTGACCCGAATGTAGCGCGTACCGGCCGGGGCCCGCAAGGCGGATCCCGGCGTTGTCCCGGCGCGTTCAAGCTTGTACATTGGGGGCCGTATCCGGCCGCCCCCCCGGGGGCGGCCCCGTTCCCCGGCCCCCGACAGGAGAGCACCCGCCATGGCCCAGACCGTCATCGAGAAGATCGTCCAGTCCCACGCCTCCGGCCTGCCGTCAGGGCACGAGGTCCGCGCGGGGGATTTCGTGACCCTCCGGCCCGACCACGTCATGACCCACGACAACACCTCGGCCGTGATGCTCAAGTTCCAGGGTCTGGGCATCGAGCGCTTCGCCGACCCCGGCCAGCCCATCTTCACCCTGGACCACAACATCCAGGATCTGGGCGAGGCGAACCAGGCCAAGTACGCAGCCATCGCCGAGTTCGCCCGCAAGCACGGCGTGACCGCCTACCCGGCCGGCCGGGGCATCGGGCACCAGGTCATGGTCGAGGAGGGCTACGTCAAACCCGGCGGGTTCTGCGTGGCCAGCGACAGCCACAGCAACACCTACGGCGCCCTGGGCGCCCTGGGCACGCCGGTGGTGCGCACCGACGCGGCCGCCCTGTGGGCCACAGGCACCGTGTGGTGGCAGGTGCCGCCCACGGTGCAGGTCGTCCTGACCGGCAAGCTGCATCCCGGGGTCACCGGCAAGGACGTGATCATCACCCTTTGCGGGATGTACAACCAGGGCGAGGTGCTCAACACCGTGATCGAGTTCACCGGCGACGGTATCGGATCCCTGAGCATGGAGGAACGCCTGACCATCGCCAACATGACCACCGAGTGGGGTGCCCTGGCCGGCTGGTTCCCCGTGGACGAGGCCTGCCTCGCGTTCATGGCCGAGCGGCGCGCATGGCTCACCGCACAGGGCCACCCCGAGCGCATCACCGAGGCCGAACTGGACGCCTGGCGCAACGATCCCCCGCGCTCGGACCCGGACGCCTGGTACGCCGCCCGCATCACCCTGGACCTGGGCCAGGTCACCCCCCACATCAGCGGCCCCCACACCCTGCAGGTGGCCACACCGCTGAAGGAGATGGATGCCCGGCGCATCAAGGTCCACAAGGCCTACCTGGTCTCGTGCACCAACAGCCGCCTGGGCGATCTGGAGGCCGCCGCGGCGGTCGTAAACGGCGGCAAGGTCGCCGATGGCGTGGAGTTCTACATCGCCGCGGCCAGCGCGCCCATCGAGGAGGCCGCCCGCGCCTGCGGGGCCTGGCAAACCCTGCTGGACGCCGGCGCCATCCCGTTGCCCCCCGGCTGCGGCCCCTGCATCGGCCTGGGCAAGGGCCTGCTGGAGCCGGGCGAGGTGGGGATCTCGGCCACCAACCGCAATTTCAAGGGCCGCATGGGCAGCCGCGACGCCGAGGCCTACCTGGCCAGCCCCGCCGTGGTCACCGCCAGCGC
>JANTFX010000112.1 GCA_024763215.1 Candidatus Krumholzibacteriia bacterium
TGCACGACCCCGGTGGGCACCTGGATGTCGGTTTCGTCGATACGGCTGTCGTTGATGTAGGCCCCATCTTCGCGGGTGCTGATGGTGGTCATGTCGCCATTGGCCATGGTGATGCTGGGCATGGCCAGGACATCGGCGGCGAACAGCTTGCCGTCCACGACGTGGTACAACAGGATGTTCCGCAGGTCGGGCAGGTCCGCGATGTTGGTTTCGTCCAGGCCCAGGGCCGCGAAGGCGTCGTCAGTGGGGGCGAAGACGGTGGTGTTGCCATAGTCGATCAGGGGCCGCACCAGGCTCTGGCTCTTCAGACCCGCCAGCAGGGTGTCGAAGTCTCCAAGCATGGCCTTGTCGGCGTTCAGGGCCTTGACCGCCTCCAGGTAGCTGTCGTCGGCAGCGGTGGTGGTCGCGATGGCGTCCGGACCATTCGGGGACACGGGGTTGTTGCTATCGGAGCAGGCCGCCAGGGAGAACATTGCCACCAGGGCCATCAGGATCAGGGTCAGCTTCTTCATTGCATTTTCTCCTTGTTTTTCAGTGAGCGGCAGGGCCGCCTTGATTGTTTCGAAAGATTTACCGGACGGTTCCCCACCCGGTATCGCCAGCTACATGCTGGTCGGGATCAACACGGTGTCGATGACATGGATGACGCCGTTGGAAGCCTCGATATCAGCCTTCACGACATTGGCATTGTTGACCATGACGCCCTTGCTGGTGTCGATGCTTACGGTCTGACCCTCAAGGGTCTTGGCGCTCTTGAGCTTGACAACATCCTTGGCTTCGACCTTGCCGGAGACAACGTGGTACAGCAGGATCTGCTTGAGGGCCTTGGGATCCTTCAGCAGAGCGTCCACGGTTCCTTCGGGAAGCTTGGCGAAAGCCGCGTCAGTGGGAGCGAAGACGGTCATGGGTCCCTCCGCGTTGAGGGCATCCACAAGGCCGGCGGCCTTGAGGGCGGTAACCAGGGTGTCGAACCCGCCGGACTGGGCGATCTCGACAATGGAGGGGCTGGTTGCGGCCTGTGCCTCGGCCTGCTTGGAGCTGCAGTCGCTCCCCGCCATGGCGGGAAGGGCGACCGCACCGAGGCCGGCGATGATGATCACGGTCAGGATGCGAATGGTTTTCATGAGGTTCCCCCTCGTTTAACGGTACTGGCCGGAAGGCCTGAGTGGTCGTGTTTTCCGGCGCTCCATTGGCGCCGATGAAGGCAATGTACAACTACGTATAGGTTTCGTCAAGGAAAAACTATACAAAAATCTATACAAAATGACCCATGGGATGGAATGGTTGGTATACAGGGGGTTAGATGAATCAGAAACCAGGCAGGGAGGCCAGGAGGCGATCAAATTCTTCAGGGCTGGAAACGGGAAGCATGTTCCCTGCCGCAACGGCCTCCTGGTAGCTTTCTACGGCTCGTCCGCCTACAAGGATGGGCAATTCTTCACCGACCAGACGACGTAAGGCGAGCAACTGGCTGCGGACACCATGGTCGCCAAGGGGATAGACCAGGCTCAGATAGATGGCGCGAGCATGGCTGGCGTTCACGCTGGCGGCAATCTCGTCCGCAGGCATGTTTGGCCCGAGGTACAGGACTTCGTAGCCCACCTCCAGGGCATGGGACGCGGCCAGGAGGGCGCCGATCTCATGGAGATCGCCGCTGGGTGTGGTGATGACCAGCAAGGGGCTGCCGGGAGAAACGTGCTGGCGGGTGTTCATGCCGGACAGGAATGTCCTGACCACGGCGGTTGCCAGGTGCTCGTGGGCGATACGCAAGGTGCCAACCCGCCACAGTTCACCAATTTCGACCATCAGGGGTTGGATCAACTCGCGGCGCAGGCGCACGGGGCTGAGGTCCAGCGAGGCTCTTTGCAGGACATCCTCGAGGCCTGAAGCGTCCAGGTCTGCGGTGGCCTTGAGGGCCTCTTCCAGATAATTGGGCGCCCCTTCTCGGCTGCGGTCCCCAACACGCTGCTGGACTTCCTCAAGCAGCGCGGATTGTGCGGCGAGCACACCCAGATCTTCAGGGGAAAGGTTTGCGATGCCGCCGATGCGGTGTCCGGCATCGGTGAGCCGCTTGAGCAGGCTCAGCCGATCGACATCCTCCTGGGTATACATCCGACGCCCGGTCTGGGTCCGGCTGGGCCGGACCACCCCGTATCGGCGTTCCCATGCACGCAGGACCAGAGGGGTCAGGCCCGCGCTGCGGGCTGCGGCGCCAATGGAATATTGCGGTGTTCTGTTCATTGCCATTCCAGATGATCCTTTACTGATTGATAACCATGTCTTGACTAAGTATACATAAATGTATAGGTTTTGTCTAGAAATTCATGGACAAGTGATGGGAGCAACCGCCGATGTTTGAGATGACACGCAGCCAATACCCCATTGCTTCGTGGACGAACAGCTCATGGGCCCTTACAGTTTCTGGCATCACACGCACCGCTTCGAGGAGGTGGCCGGGGGCACTCTGGTGCGTGACCATGTGCGCTACCTCATGCCCTACGGCGTGTTCGGAAGCATGGCCCACCGGCTGGCAGTCCGGCGTACCCTCGAGGCCATCTTCGATCACCGGGTCAGGGTCGTGGCCGAGAAGTTCGGCGCCGGCAAGGGAGATCATTCATGAAATCCGCCGCAGAGATCCGGGTCGGGGTGAGCGCCTGCCTGCTGGGCCAGAAGGTCCGCTATGACGGGGGGCACAAGCACACTCGCTACCTGACCGATGTGCTGGCTGACCATTTCACCCTGGTGCCCGTCTGCCCGGAGGTGGAGGCGGGCATGCCGGTTCCGCGGGAGACCATCCGGCTGGAGGGCGACCCGGACAGGCCGCGAGTGGTGGCGCCCGCCTCGGGGACCGACTGGACGCAGACCATGCGCCGCTGGTCCCGCGGCCGCACGCGGGAACTGGAGGCCGAGAGCCTGGACGGATTCGTTCTGAAGAAGAATTCCCCTTCCTGCGGCCTGTTCCGGGTCAAGGTCTATGGGCCCAAAGGAGGGCCGGCGCGCAAGGGTCGCGGGGTGTTCGCCGCGGAGATGGCCAGGCGGTTTCCCATGCTGCCCATGGAGGAAGAGGGACGCCTGAACGACGCGGTCCTCAGGGAAAATTTCATCGAGAGGGTCTTTGCCCATCACCGTCTGCGGGGCCTGTTCACCGGACGCTGGAAACGGGGGGCCGTGGTGGCCTTCCACAGCCGGGAAAAGTACCTGTTGATGGCACACAGTCCGCGCCACTACAAGGAGCTGGGCCGGCTGGTGGCGGCCATCGCCGAGTACCGGCCCGCCGCGTTCCGGGACCGATACATGGCCCTGTACATGGAGTGCCTCGAGGTGAAGGCCACGCCACGCCGCCATGTCAACGCCCTGCAGCATGTGGCGGGACACCTGCGCGGGACCATCGCTGACCCGGAGCAGAAGCGTGTGCTGGCTTGTATCCAGGACTACGGAGCGGGGCTGGTTCCCCTTGTGGTTCCCATGACCCTGTTGAAGCACTACATCGAGTTGCACGAAGTGCCCTATGTGCAGGATCAGTCCTATCTGAATCCTCATCCACGCGAGCTCATGCTGCGCAACCATGTGTAGGGCGTGATGAGAATCTGGTCGTTGCACCCTGGCTATCTCGACGCCAAGGGCCTGGTTGCCCTGTGGCGGGAGACCCTGCTGGCTCAGGCTGTCCTGCGCGGGCGCACGCGGGGATACCGCCACCATCCCCAGCTGGAGCGATTCCGCGCCGCGCCGCGTCCGGTGGCGGCGGTGGCCACCTACCTGCGCCATGCCCATGACGAGTCTGTGCGCCGGGGTTATCATTTCGACAGAAGCCGGATCAGCCGCGCCGGGTGGACGGGCGCCTTGCCGGTAACCGAAGGCCAGCTGGCGTACGAATGGCGGCACCTGATGGACAAGCTGGCGGTCCGCGATCCGGAGCGGCGCGCGGCCCTGATGAAGGAACCCACCATCCGGCCGCACCCCATATTCACCGTTGTGAAAGGCCCCATCGAATCCTGGGAGAAGCCATGAACGCACGCGAAGCCCTGCAGGCCCTCAAGGACGGCAACGGGCGCTATGTCGATGAACTGCGGCGTCACGGAAGCGGCGTGGATGCCGGTCGCCGCCTGCATCTGACCGACGGCCAGAACCCCCTGGCTGTGGTCATCGGGTGTTCGGATTCCCGGGTGCCGGTGGAGATCATCTTCGACCAGGGCCTGGGGGACCTGTTCGTGATCCGGGTGGCGGGAAACATCGTCCGCACCAGCCAGATCGAATCGGTGGAGTTCGCGGTGGCGGAGTTGGGCACGCCGCTGGTGGTGGTGTTGGGCCACGAGGGTTGCGGCGCGGTGACCGCCGCGGTGGAGGAACTTCGCTCGGACACCCCGCCGCTGGAACTGCGGTTGCCGACCCTGATGGAATCCCTGCGGCCGGTGGTCGAGCCGCTGCTCGAGGGCGGGGCCCCGCCGCCGCCCGAATTCATCGACACCGTCGTACGCGCCAACGTCAAGCACGCCGTGGCCACGTTGAGGGAATCTTCCCCGTTGGTTGCGGGCAAGGAAGCGGCAGGCGACCTGCTGTTGGTGGGCGCGGAGTATGCTCTGGGTGGGGGCGAGGTCGTTTTCCTGGGCTGATCAGGGCTGGATGTCCAGCTTTTCCACCCTGAAGTTCGCCGTTCCGTCGAAATCCGTGAAGATAACCTGCACCATCCAGTCGCCTGGAGCGCCGGCGATGCTTTGCTCCGTACCGCTGGCCTTCATTTCACTACTGTAGACCTGCAGGCCCTCGGCGTCGCGGATCACGACACTGGCAGCGCCGTCTGTTTTGGCGGTGGAATGGTCCACCGAGACCCCGTTGGTGGGGTTGGTCCAGGTGTAGGTCTCGGTCACCGAGACGTTCTTGCCGCCGGTGATCTGGAACTGGAATGCGTCGGCGTTGCTCACGATTTCCGGCTCGAAGGGGGCCAGGGGGTTGCTGTCGCCGCCGCAGCCGGCAATCAGCAGGCCGGCCGTCACAATCAGGGCGTAAAAGAGGGTGGAACATCTCATGTCGGCTCCCTTTCGTTAAATCACTATATTAAGATAGGTTTAATCCTGTTAATCGTCAACCCTTGCCGGTACGGAAAGCTTGGCCGTGGAATCGCCCCGTTGCTCCACCCCCCGAATTCCTAGTGCGGCATGGTGGGCCCGCCCCGCAGCACAACGAACTTGTCGATGTATTCCCGCAATTTTGCCTTCTCCCGGGGCGGCAACGTAGAGGTACGGTAGTACTGGGCATAGGGGGCGATCTTGTCGAACAGGACATATTGCCGCAGGTAACCCGCCCGATAGATGCTTTCGAGGCCTGAGAGGTAGGGGTCGTGGAGCCCGGCATCCCTGCGTTTGAGAACGAGGTACACCCCCAGAAGATGAGCCACCTTGTAATATTCGATGGCCTCAAGATCCCAGTGGTCGAAGCCGTACCAGGTCGCGCAGCGGGGGTGCTTGGTCGCGATCTCCGCCGCCGCGTAATACAACCAGGGATCATGAAGCCTTTCCGGGATGCTCTTGTCCAACCAGATCTGGGCCTGGTCCGCTTCGACATAGGTCCGGTTCTTGAACCGCCGATCCATGATCCGCCCCCCCTGTTCCGGGAGCAGGCAATTCAGGGCCATCCAGGCGAGCAGGTTGTTTCTGCAAACCACAATGGACCCGATCAGGGCCTCGATGGCGCCGGATACATTCCCTTCCGCCAGATGGCAGAACGCCATGGAGTATCCGAGCATGGGGTTCAAGGGGTTCGCCGAGGCCCCCCGGCGATACCATTGTCGAGCGTGGTCGAGATCGCCTTCCGCAAAATAAGCGTTGCCGATGGCCACATGGATGTAGGAGAGGTCGGGGTAAGACCCCAGGTATGCCTCCATCTTGTTCCTGAACTCTTCATAGCGGCCTGCGTAGAAAAGGCTGTATGTGCCGCGGATGTGATCCAGCTCGGACTCGGAAATCTCCAGCTTGAAGACATAGTCCCTGGCCTCATTGATGCAGAGCACCGGGTCGTAGCCCTCGACAGCCATCTTGTTGTACTTGTCCATGTTCGGTTCGATGTACCGGGTCAGGAGGGCGATCAGCTGATCCCGGTCTCCGTTTTCGACCAACTTCCTGTAATCCTGGATATCCCTCATGTCCAACCCGGACAGATCGAGTAGTTCCCGGGCGTTGGCGATGGTCGGCAGGCGGCGAAGCTGCTCGGTCTCGGCTCGCCTCGTGTGGCTTTTCCCCGCCAGATTCCAGGTCCGGTCATCCCGGCTCGGCAACTCCGCAACGGCATACCGGCAGGTGATCCCCTGGCCATTCAGGATGGTGGGGGCATCCCCGACTTTCAGTTCCGGAAATGCTTCATGGAAGATGATCTCGATCGTCGATGAACCGCCGCCTTGCAGCCCCTCGAGGTCCTTGCCGGAATCCGACCGGGCCATGGCCTCCGTAGCGGCAGGAATCCCGATAATCAACAAGATTCCAAGGACCAACATGGGCCGCATACGAATGCCGAAGGGATGGATCAAAGAAGCCGGTTCTCTCGTTGCACGCTGGAAACATACCTGAATCTTGGATAGGATTTTCGGCAGCATGGTGCGCCCTCCTGTGCCGGTGTGGCTTCTGCAGGCTACCACAGCGAACCGCCTCTGCAATAGCTTGGGTTGGGCATGCCGGTTACAGACCGGGAATCGTCGATCCAGCTCTCGCCTCCGGGCCGGCCTGGTGCTAAGCTCCCCGGCAACATCCACCCCCAACCCCCGGACGGTGCCATGGGCAACTTCACCTGGCTGGATATCTTCTGGGCGGCCGCGTTCCTGCTCTTGATGGTGGGCGGCGCGGCCTTCTTCTACCGCCTGGCGCGGCGCAGCGAGAGCGACTTCTTCCTGGCCGGACGCGGCCTGCCGTGGTGGCTGCCGGCCTCGTCGGTGTTCTCCACCCACACCGCCACCGACACCCCCATGTGGATCACCGGCGTGATCTACGCCAACGGTCTGCGCGGGCTGTGGTACACCTTCTTCACCGCCTGGACGGCCATAGGGGCCTTCGTCTCGGCGCGCATCTTCCGCCGCTCCCTGGCCTACACCCAGGCCGAGTGGCAGACCCAGCGCTTCGGCGGCCTGGGCGCCGAGATGCTGCGAGGATGGATGGCCGGCTGGCAGATCTTCATGAACATGTTCATCCTCGGCTGGGTGGGCATGGCCATGGGCAAGGTGTGTCATCTGGCCTTCGGCTGGCCGCTGTGGGTGGGGCTGGTGATCCCCTCGGTGATCACGGCGTTCTACACCCTGGCCGCGGGCTACTGGGGCGTGGTCATGGGCGATTTCCTGCAGGGGATCGTGGCGGTGTTCGCCATCGTGCTGGTCTCGCTGGTGGGGGTGGCCGCAGCCGGCGGCCCGGCCGAGGTCACGACGAAGATCACCGAGCTGGGCCAGCAGTGGCGGCTGGACGCTTTCGCCTTCACGGGGGTTTTCAGCGGCGATTTCCCCTTCGTGTGGTTTCTAACGATGCTCGTGATCGCGGTGATCGGCGGCTTCGGCATGGGCACCAGCATCGACTGGTACGTGGAGGCCCAGCGCATCCAGTCGGCCAGGACGGTGCGCGATGCGACCTACGGCCTGTGGGCCGGCGGGGCGGTCACCCTGGTGCGCAACGGCTTCTGGGCCGCCGCCGTGCTGGCGTTCTTCTCCATGCTGCCGCACATCGCCAGCCAGGCCGACTACGAGCTGGGCTGGTTCCGCATGGGTTTCGAGCTGTTGCCGGCCGGTCTGGTGGGCGTGTTCTTCGGAGCCATCCTGGCCATCCATCTGTCGACCATCAGCAGCCACCTGAACCTCGGCGCGCTGTACTTCACCCGCGACATCTACCAGCGCTACATCAAGCCCGACGCCAGCCAGCAGCGGCTGGTGTGGATGGGCCGCGCGGCGACCTTCGTGCTGCTGGTCGGTTCGTTCTTCTACGGTTTGATGATGCAGGAGATCACCAAGTGGCTGATCTTCGCCCTGTGGCTGATGATGGCCGGCATCTGGCTGCCCAACATCCTGCAGGTCGTGTGGTGGCGGTTCAACGCCTGGGGCTACCTGTCCGGCTGGATGGCCAACCTGGGCGTCTC
>JANTFX010000113.1 GCA_024763215.1 Candidatus Krumholzibacteriia bacterium
CATTGGAGCCACACAGAAAAAGCAAACGTTTTACATAAACCTTTTAAGCCGCTAGACAACTTATTACAACCTTTTATCAAGGCTTCGTAAGTTTTATCGCACGAATCTCCTCCGCCTTGCCCTGGTGGCTCAGGGTCCGGAGATGCAGGTTGAACAATAGTGCAAATTGTTTCTCGTGGCGGGTCGTCTTGATGAGGAACATCAGGCCCCCACCAAGGTGGTTTTATTGCTACCGGCCCAATGATGCCGATACCAATACCTATGCCAACAGGCAATCCTACGCATATAGCACCACCGAGAGGACACAACCCTTCAGGGTCATTATTATTTATAGGGTCAGAAAGAACGTAACCGTATAGATTCAGGTCCTGTCCCAAGAACCCAATCGGATCCTTCCCGGTAAAGCGTCGGTCCGACGTGCATCGTACCGCTCAGGCCTGTTTTTCCCTGACGCATCCCCAGCTTACAGAGCCCTTCCCCCGATAGCCGTCGTAGCTTCAACTTTTGGCCCCTAGAGGCGGTTTTTGCCCTGCAGGGGCGATTTCGGGAGGAAGTATAGTCGCGGATTCGGGGCCTGGATACCCGTTTTTGGATCGGTGGCCAGGCGGCTAAAGAAGGGATGGAGAGGGTGAAGGGGAGGGCTTTTTTCCTTTAGCCGCCTTTGCAGTGGACCATCAGGCGGCTAAAAGGCCGGGGAACTGGCCCCGGCCTTGGCGATTACTTGAACTCTTTCCAGTACGGATACCCGACCCGCTCGTAGTATTCCCGAGCCAGTCTGCGTTCATCCGAACCGTTGCTGCTGTAGCCGTCTTTCCTCGGCTCGCTGGCCCAGTTGATGATCTCGGCCAGATCGGCGATGAAGCCTCGCAGAACCCGCTTTGGCTCTACGCCGTCCGCTTCACACAGCTCGATGAACTCGTCAGGTAATTCGATTTGGATTCGCTTGCTCATGGTGTTCTCTCCTTGTGGCGGGTTACAGCCCAGAAGGACTTTCTGGACATGCCCCCAACCAGCACCGCGCGCAGGGCCGTCAAGGGCGGCGCGGGTGTTTGCGCCGTTCATTTACCCTTGACGAGCCGAGCACGGTGCTAACCTGTCAGCATGTGCAGGAAGCCCCCTTGCACCGAACCCCGCCGTTGGTCTTTTTGGGGGCGGCAGGGCCGGGGCGCGAGCGCAAGCCGGCGGGGTGTTTCGCCGGCTGAAGCCGCCCCGGCACTGACGCGTGGGTGGGCGGGCATCTCAACGGGCCTGGGGGCTTGGCCGAACGAGCACGGGCCGGCCGTTTGGCCCGCGCGCAGCGGCCAAGACCGCGCGCCGGAAGCGCGCAACCTTCTTCGCCAGGGATGGCATCTAAAGAAGCTGCGCAGCACCTTTTGGAGCGATAGCGACGCGGCCATTTAACATAGCGCCGGTTAGGCGGGCGGGCCGTCGTGGGCCGGGCAGGACGCCCGGCGGCCCGCCTCAGCAGGCAGGACGCTTGCGCCTAACGGGGCGTTATGTTACTTGGCCGCTCATAGCCCCCTTCCAGGGGGATGGGGGGGTGATCCGGCCGGGGCCAGGAAGGCGGCCGTTTGCCTTGCTGGGCCTGGGCGCAGAACCGGCTCGCAACACGTGCCGTCGTTTGGCAGGTGTTGCACCTTAGGCGAGGCACGACGCCGAGCTACTGACCTCGGCATCGAAGCTCGACCGTGGCGGCCAGGGATGGCGAGTCCCAGCCTGGCGCGGCGCTTGCTTGACCTGCAAGGGGCGTGACTTGCGCCAGGGATTGGCGGCGCGACCCTTGCCGGGCACTGCAAGCGCCGTGACGGGCGGTCCCGGAACATCAAGGCTCCGCTGTCGGTAATCCAAACAACTCCGTGCGCAGCACACCTTTTACACTCCGTCCCCATCGTCCCGAGCCTCGGCATCCAGGGTCCGCAACAGCTCATCGGTTTCACCCCCGACGTTGCCGGCGCCGTCCACTGTCCCGCCCAGCCGCGCCGCCGGATGACTCTCGGCATGCACCGCCTTGAGCGTCCCGATACTCACCCGGGTATAGATCTGCGTGGAGGTCAGATCGCCATGGCCCAACATGGCTTGGATGTAGCGGATATCCGCCCCGCCTTCGAGCATGTGCGTGGCCATGGCATGGCGCAGCAGGTGACAGGCGCCCTCGGCCTTGGGGACCACTTCTCGGATGCGTTCACCGACCAGCTCGCTGAGCCGGTTCCCACTGAACGGCTCGCCATCCATGGTCAGGAAGACCCGCTCATCGTCGTGGGGCTCGGCGGCTAAAGAAGGACGGACCTCGGTCAGGTATTTGTCCAACCAGGCCAGGGCGCGCTCGCCGATGGGGATATAGCGGTCCATTTTTCCCTTGCCCTCGCGGACCAGCACGATGCCCTGTTCCAGGTCGATGTCATGAAGTCTCAACTTGGCCAGTTCCATTCGGCGCAGGCCGGTGGAGTAGAGGGTTTCCAGGATGGCTCTGTCGCGCATTCCCAAGGGCTCGGCGATGTCGGGTCTGTTGATAATCTGCTCCACGTCCAGGCGGCTCAACAGGTGGCGCGGCAGCTTTTGCGCTGTCTTCGGCAACTCCAACTCGGCGGCCGGGTTGTGGGTCAGGTAATGCTGCTTCGCCAGCCACTTGCCGAACATCCGCACCCCTTCCAGGCGGTATTGCTGGACCTGCAGGCTCAGGGGTTTACCGTCCGGCTTGCGATGGTGGTACAGGTGGGCGCGGTAGCGTTCCAGCACGGGACGGGTCAGCTCTTCGGGGTGCTGCAGGCTGCGTTCCTCACACCAGGTCAGGAAGACTCTGAGGTAGGTCCGGCGGTTACGGATGGTCGACTCGGCATAGGCTATCATGGCCATCCACTGGAGGTGTTCTTCAACCAAGGCCGACAGAGTACCGGGGATCAGCGCTGGTTGTGGGTCTGTGCGCTCTCGTTGGGTCGGCTTCCTGCCTCGGCGCTTCGATCTGGCCACGATGCATCCCCCGCCGTCAGTTCAGACCGCCGGCCACCGCCGGGGAAGCAGGCTCGGCGGTAGTGGTCGGGTACGATACGACGAGGTCGTTTTCTCCGTCCCCGATGCGCGCGTTTTCCCCGTTGTGTCCCGCCGATTCACCGGAACCCTTGCCGGGCTTGGTCTCGACACCAGTTTCCCCACTCCGACCAGACCCCGACACCCCACCGACCAGGGGCCGACCGCTGCCCGACTGCTTGCCCTCCTGCCCCGACCGCTGACCGTTTACCCCCGACCGGTCGGCACCGTACCTTCCCGACTCGCCGGCCTTCTCCTTTTCCCCAGGCTCGATCAGTCCCATCATGAACGCCTGACCATCGGCGCCCTGGCCGTCCCAACGAAGCTCGTATTCGAACCGCTGGCCATTGCGGTGCACGAGCAGGTATTCCAGCTCCACCAGGCGGCCCAGGTGGATCTTCAACTGGGTATCCCCGCCGCCGAAGGCCTCGCGCAACTGCCGGCGGCTAAAGCGGAAGTCGCCCTGCAGGATCTGCCGTTCCCGGCATTGGGTCTCGGTCCATTCGTGGATGCGGTTCAACAGGCTTCGAGTTTGCGGCGGCAACTCGTCCAGGGTGCGCCCGAGCACCTGGTGGGCCAGGCGGTTGGCAAGCCGGATGTCCTCGGGGCTGACCTCGATGTAGTCCACTGTCTCGCCAGCCAACTCCAGAGTTTTGACCGTCCGCTGGTACTGGTGCAGCAGCGCCACCGCGTCGATCAGGGTGAGGTACTTTTCGTGATCGCGCCGGGTGCGGGTCTGATGGTCCAGGAAGCCCAGACTCTCGGCCCAGGGATTGATTACCACCAGGGGGCGTAGCAGGCGTTGGGCGTTACGGTGTAATGTCAGGACCTGTTGTTCGGTCCGCTTCGCCTTCAGTCCTTCGAGCGTCCGGCGCCGGCGCTGCTTCTGGTGGATGGCCCGGGTCTGCTCGCGCGCCTCGTCCACGCCGAGCACCAGGCAGCGGTTGAGCAGCTCCGCGTCGATCTCCACCGCCGTGGTGGTCAGCGCCAGCATCACCGGCCCTTCGACCCGGTATTCCTCGGTTTGCAGTCTTCCCGTTGCCGGGTCCTTGCCGGTGGAGGCAATGGATAGCTCCCCCTCGCTCTGCAACAGCTTCAGGGCATAAGCAGCCTGGCCGGCGCCTTCTTCCTCGGCAATGGCCAGGATTTTATGCTTCAAGTCCGACTCGCCCAGGTAGTACAGGGCCTGGCCGGTCAGGGCGCTGTATTGGACCCGCTCTTCTTCCGGCATCAGGGCCAGTACCGCGTTGAGCAGGGTCGATTTGCCGGCGGCGCTGTTGGACTGGATCAGCAGCGCCAGGGGCGATTCCAGTTTTCTGGAGGTGCAGGCAAGGTAGCCCACCAGGGTGTTGCCCTGTTCGCCGACCAAGCCGCAGCGTTCGAAGTCGGATTGGATACGGTCGATCAGGTCCGCAGACTGGAGCAACGCCAGGGCCTCGGCCTGTTCTTCCTCGCTCAGAACAACCACTTCATCCTTGGCCTCCACCGCCGCCTTGATCTGCTCGGCCTGCAGCTGTTCGAGCTTCAACAGGATGCGGCCCAGATCGCGCTTGAGCACGTCCTCGGCCAAGCCCAGCTCCTGGGCGGCCTGCTTGAGGAAGGCTCCGCGTTGGCGCGCGGCGTACAGCTCCAGGGTATCGACGTGGAAGGCCTCCCCGCGCGAGACCAACAGATTGATCTTCATCTGGGCGGCGCTCAAGTTTTTCTCCAAGCCCCGGATGCGGTATTGGCGGTCGCCCAGGGTAAGGCGGATCTCCTCACCGTTGCGCTCGATGGGCAGATCCGGCGCCGACGGCGGGGTTACCGGGCTGGCCGCCGGCGCCGGTGGTTCCTGTGGGGTCGGTGCCGTACCGGCGGCTAAAGGTGGACTGGGCCCCTGCGCTGGCTGCGGCTGCGGTGCATTCAACAACTCGCCGGTCTGCGCATTGATGACCAGGGTATCGTCAGACGCCGGCATCCCGGTGGATTCCGCCGGCGCCGGCGGCTCACCTTTTCCAAGCCACTTGGCAGCACGGATCACCACCCCAAGCCCTTTCCCTGCCGGTTGCACCTTCAACGCGTATTCGTTGGCATCCATCCCCTTCGGGAAGTGGATACGGTAGGCCTCCAGCCCACCGGCCAGCAGTTTATCCGCCAGTTTGCCGGCGGCTCGCTCCCCTGCCTCGTCCTGGTCGTAGGCGATCAGCACCCGTTTTATCCCGTGGGTCTTGAAGGCCTCCAGGTGTTCGGCGGTGAACCCCTCCACCCCGTAACTGGCGGTCACATTCTGGTAGCCCGCGTTCCAGAAGCTTAAGGCGTCGATCAGAGATTCACACAGGATGATTTCATCGTGTTCAGCCAGGGCTTCCACATTCCACACGCCCCGGTGTGGCCCCGGCAGATAAAGATGTAGCGGCGTACCCTTGCGCAACCCCGTGGTGATCTTGCGCCCGTAGACCTCCAGAACATTGCCTTCGGCATCGAGTACCGGGATGATCAGGGAACCGTTGAAGTGCTCGTGCCCGCTTTGGCGCAACAAGCCAACCTTCTGTAGCTGGCCCCGCACTTCCCGGCCCGCCTTGCTTTTCTTGCCCGCCAGACGATAGGCCAGGGTCCGGTTGGCAAAGCCCAACCGGAACTGCTCGATCAACTCCGGATTGTTCAAGCCGCGCTGCTCCAGGTAGGCCAAGACCTCGGGGCTCTGCATCAAGGTCTCGTGGTAATGCTCAATGACTTGGCGTAACAGAGCTTGGTCGTCCTTGTCGGCGGCTAAAGGTGAGAGGTTTTGGTCTTTTCCCGCTGCCGGCTTCCTGGCGGATTCCACTGGCACAACGCCAGGGGCTTCCCCGCGCAGCAGCTCTACCGCATGACGGAATGAGACCCGATCCCGCTTCATCACCCAGTCGATCACCGAACCGCCGGTCTGGCAGGCGCCAAGGCAGTGCCAGAGGTTTTTCTCCGGACTGATCACCAGGGAAGGATTTTTGTCATCGTGGAAGGGGCACAGACCGATGAGATCAGCACCGTGTCTTTTCAGCTCGATGCCCTGGCGCTCTGCCAGCCCCGCCAAGGACACTTCCTGCTTGATCCAGTCGATCTGCTCTTGTGGGATGCGGGCCATGGGCGCTCTCCTGATTTCGTGTCAAGCATCAAAGTTGACCGTATAGTGAAATAACTATATCCTCGCAATGAAACTATCGCAACCCTGATTTGAAACCGACGGATACACTGGAGGCATCGTGAACACGACACTGGTCAACATCATGCAAGACGCCTCCGTCCGCAAAGCACTGGGACAGCGCATTAAGCAACTGAGAAAACAGAAAGCCTGGACACAAAAAGAGCTGGCAAACCGGATCGAAGCCAGTCCCGCTCAATTGAATAAATACGAAAGCGGCCAGAATACGCCGCCTATCGACCGCCTGATTCTGCTGGCCGAGGTCTTGGACACATCGGTCGATCACTTGGTTGGCGGCCACCATAATGCCACGCCACCGATCTACAACACGCGGTTGATCCAGCGATTTCAAACCATCGAGGCATTCGACAGGGACGAGAGAGAACTGGTGATACAGTTGCTCGATGCCATGATTGCCAAACACAATATGGCGTCCACCGTGAAGGCCATGGAGGGATAGGCCGGAAAGTGGATGGAAAGTTTCAGTCTGAAGACAAGTTATCTACCGGGATGCCGTTGCCGGTGATAACACGCATTAACGGAGAAACAGGCTATGCAGAGTGCAAAAGAGGCCGTGCGCCAGATCATTGATCGGCTGCCCGATCAGGCCACCTGGGACGACATCATGTATGAGCTGTACGTGAAGCAGAAGATCGAGGCCGGCCTGAAGGCCGTGGAGGAAGGGCGCACCATCCCCCATGAGGAGATGAAACGGCGTCTGCTCGGCAAAAAGCGCCACGCATGAAACTGCTCTGGTCAGATGTCGCCGAGGCCGATCTCGATGACATCTATGAGTACATCGCCCGCGACGTCCCTTATTACGCGGAACTGTTCGTTGATCGGCTCATCGAGGCCACCGACAAACTGCCGGATTACCCGAAAATCGGTCGGCCCGTCCCCGAAGCCGACTACCGGGACGATGTGCGAGAGCTCATCGTTCAGGGCTACCGCATCATCTACCACCTCACCCCCGACATCATCCTTGTCCTCACCGTCATCCATGGCAGCCGCAATCTGGCCGGTAAGGAGGTTATGCCTTGGGATGAGGGGTGATCATCTATTCAGAATCTTGACTTGTCACAAGGAAAGGTGACCCCACTCCTTTCTTCGCTCCCCCTATTATTTAAAGGGTTGCGCCCCCTTTTTTCCGTTTGAAAAAGGTAGCGTCCCCTTTTCTCGTTTTGCCGGAAATGATTGAGCGAATTGAATAACGGGGTGCGTTTCCTATTATTCCGACCAAAATCTAGAAACCAGAATTCCAGGGAAATACGCAGCAATCATATTTAGGCACACAATAAACAAAACAAACAAATTGCTTTGATAAATTCCACCGCCAACCAAAAACACTAAAACTGATATCACACCGATGGCTAGCGCATTACGAACACAATGCACTTCTGATATTTTTGCAGAAACAAGCGCCGGGACAGATATAGTTATCAAAGATATAACCATATGAAAAAACAGCATAATAGGCTTAAACTCAATCTTTGCTGCGGCCAATTCAATTTCTTCTACACTGGATTCAGTGAAGCTTACCCCCTGTTCGGCCAACATAGTCTCATATGCATTTGCCAAATAGTAACCTGCTGGGACAGATAGAATAAATATTAACAAAATCCCAATAAAAACAGCCTTTAAGTTTAATCCCACCCCCTGACTCACACTTAAAATGTCTTTTCAGCAGTACCCGCAGAACAGCCACAGTTCGGCTTTATGGTGCAAAAATCTTCACGACACTTTATTTTTAATCGAGTACAAGCAGCACAAGCCATAACATTTCTTAAAACCCCACATCTCGCGCACATCACCGAACTAGAAACAATTTCCGCTACGCATTTTGAATACGCAGGCTCCTGAACCAATGGGGTCAGACTCGATAGATATTCGGACCATCAGACATCAATTGATTG
>JANTFX010000114.1 GCA_024763215.1 Candidatus Krumholzibacteriia bacterium
ACTGGTGCCCGAAGAGGGGGGCGAAACCTATATGCTCGTTGCCCGGCGCACCTCCCCAGCGATATCCCTCGGTCCAGGCCCGCCATGCGTCTTCAGGCACCGGGTGGGTAGGAGAGCCCAGGGCCATGAGGTACACCAAGGCCGCTTCGTTGTAGCCTCCCCAGTCATAGGGCATGGGACCATGTTCGGGACTCCAACCGTGGCCGATCAGTGGCGGACGCACCGAGGCCCAGTTCCAGTCGGCGGCCAGGTACAGATCCTCGGCAAGAGTCCTGATGCTGTCCTCAAGGGCGCTGGATCCGTCGAAATATGACTGGCAGAAAAGGGCGCCGGCAAGAAGCAGGGCCGTATCGACCGTGGACAACTCCACCTTGTCGAAACGGCGGCCGGTATCCAGGTCCAGGAAATGGTAGTAGAAGCCCCGGTAGCCCGCAGCGTCGCTTGTCGTATCCTGGGGTGCATCATGAAAAAATTTCAGGGTCCGCAGAACCCGGCGTGCCGCCGCGTCCCGGGTAACCCATCCGTTTTCCACCCCGATCGGGTAACTGGTTAGGGCAAAACCAGTTGCACTGACACTGGCGAAGCTCCGGGTGGGATATCTATCGGGGCACAAGCCGGTAACCGGGTCGCATACATCCCAGAAGAAGGTGAAAGTTCGAACTTGCAGGGAATCAATGAAACTGTTTTCATAAGAAGACCGAGAAAAAGCGGGAGGACCATGGGAGGGCGCATTCCCGCAACCGGTCACCAGGGCCGATACCAAGGCCAGCAGGACAACCGCGGGGACCGACAGGACCCCGGACCATCCGGATCGGCGGCTGCGGGGCCGCGATATGACATGAGCATGGTTAGATTCCATGGATGTCATTATCGACCAGCCCGTCCACCGGCGCAACTGAAATCGGAGGAATATGCCATCGAAGCGTCGCATCTGGTTCCTGGCCAGGGTGGGTCTATACCTGCTGGTCATCGCCCTCCTGTTGAGATCGGGCGGAACCGGGGTCTGGGGGAATATCCGCTCCCTGCTCACCTCCCATGATGCGTCCCGGGACAGTCTTGTCATATGCGGCAGGAGCCTGGCCCCCGTCCTCATCGACCAACTGGTTGCCTCCTACCGTGAAGACTACCCTCGGATCGAAATCCAGGTCCACGACGGCGGCACCAACCAAGCCCTTGAAGACCTCATCAACGGTCGCTGCCAGGCCGCCTTCCTGTTGCGCCCCCCCACGGTTGAAGAACAGGATCTGTTCCGGGACGTGACCGGCGACACAGCCATCTTCGCTCAGGTTGCCGTTGGCGCTGTCCTCGTGGCAGCGCCCCTGGACTATTCGACCGAGGGCCTGACACCGGATGACCTGCGCCGCGCCCTGCAGGGGCGGCAGCCCGGCCTGGACATCCTGTTCCTTCCAGACCCCAACCAGGGTCTTCTGTCCGGCCTGTGCCGTTCGCTGGGCATCACCGAGCCTCCGGCCTCCAGCCCCCATCTGGTATACCTCGCGGACCAGGCAGCTATCCTGGACGCCGTGGCGGGAATGGCCGGCCGGTCGGCGACCAGGGCCTGGGGGCTGATCGGAAGGATGGATCTCCCGGATTCGGATGCGCCCGCAACACCTCGGCCCCTGCGCTTTTTGACCGCCAAGGCGGCGCCGGAAAGTTGCGCTGTTGCACCCACGTACGAGAACACCGCCACCGGCAGGTATCCTTTCCACAACTACCTCTATGTGGCCTGCCGCGGTGCCGACGACCGGGCAGGCGGCCATTTCCTGACCAGCCTGGTTTCGGCCAGGGGCATGAGGCAGGTGGCCCGGGCGGGTTTCATTCCCGCCCGAAACGTTGCCAGGGAAATCACCCTCAGCCGCGATCCACTGGGAGGATAGGACACGCCATGGTCACACCTCCGACAGCCCTCTTTCCCTCTGCGCTCGGCGGGGCGGGGAAGATTATCCGTAAAGCGACCATCCTGGGGCTCGTTCTCGGATGCTTCCTGGCCGGTGGCGCGCTTGCGGGTCATCCCGGCTATACCCTGGACACCGACCCTATCCGCCTGGGCGACCGGGCCTTCGCCGCGGGAAACTTGGACGCCGCCGCCGCCGCTTACCAGGAGGCGGCCGCCGCGGGCTACAAGCAGACCGAGGCCCTCTGGGGCCTGGCCCGCATCGAGCTGGCCGGGGGACAGGACCACGCCGCTGCTAACCATTGCCTCCAGGCCCTGGCTGCCGATCCAAACGCCGCAGAGATCCGGGCCGGACTCGGCATCGCCCTGTTGCGGCAGGGCAACAAGGCCGAAGCCCGCGAGGCAATCGCTCAGGCGCTTGATTCCAACCCCGATCCCTGGATCGTGGCGTATGCCCGGGCCATGGTGGCACTCGACCAAGGGCAGGTCGAACAGGCGGACCGGCTGCTGGCACAGGGAAAGGGCCGCGAAGGACTGATCCAGGGTGAGGACTTCTACCATCACGGCATGGCGCTTCTGCATCAGGCGCGGAACGATCTTCCCGCAGCCGAGACCGCCATCGCCAAGGCCGTCATCCTGGCTCCCGGGAACCCCACCTATACCCTGCTGCAGGCCGCCATTTACCAGGCGGAGGACCTGCCGGCCCTCGCGGTTCCCGTGCTTGAAAACCTGGTGAACACGGTGACGGATGAGCGGAAGGCCGCATTGCGCACCAGGCTGGGGCAATTGTACGAGACCCAGCGCCGTTTCAACGATGCCAAGGACCAGTACCTGATGGCGATTGCGGCCGATTCCACGTGCCTGCCCGCACTGAAAGATCTGGCTTCCCTATATCGGCGGGCCAAGCGGCCTGCCCAGGCGGCCAGCTGCTACCGGAAGCTCGCCTCCCTGAAACCGGACAGTGCCGTCTTGTGGGTATCGCTGGCATCGGCCCTCGAGGACGCCAAGCGCCCCAACCAGGCTCTTGCCGCAGCCCGCCGGGCCCTCGCCTTGGCGCCGGCGGATTCCTCCATCCGGACCACTTTCGCCTTGATCGGCCTGCATGCCGGTGATGACTCCACCCGGACGGTGGCGGTGAACATGCTGCTTGATGCTCACGATTCGGCATGGACCACCGACGACGCCCTGGCCGCCGCCCACATCCTGGCCGGGGCGGGCCGCTTCGGCACCTGCGACAGCCTCCTCGCTGCAGTGGCGACCGGTAGGCAGGACACCGACCGCATTCTCTTCCAGAGAGGGATGATCTCTCTGCGGCGCGATGACGCCGCCGCGGCTGTGGGGTTCTTCGCAGGCGCGGTGGACAGCGTTCCGGACAATCCGGTCTACCGGCTGAACCTGGGCATCGCCCACTTCCGGGCGGGTGACTTGCCGGCGGCTATCGGCGATTTCCGGTCGGCCATTTCCCTGCGCGACGATCTGGAAACCGCCCACCTGCTCCTGGCGCAGGCCCTGGCCATGACCGGCGATCTAGCCGAGGCCGAGAAGGAATACACCGCCGTCCTCGCGAAAAGCCCCGATAACGCCAAGGCCATGCGCGGAACCGCATTCTGCCGCCTGCGCCGGGGCGCCTACTCCGAAGCCGTCGATTTCTACCGACGCGCCACGATCGCCGACCCCGGCAACGCCGACGGCTGGGCCGGCCTGGGCACCGCTCAGCTGGGCCAGGGCCGACTCGACGAGGCGGATGCCGCCTTCGCAAAAGCCCGCGCCATCGACCCCCGGAACCCCATGCTCGAAACTGGCAGCCAACTCCTGGCGACAGCCCGGAAGCAAGGAAAGGAAAGCGCACAGCAATGAAAAGTTATGTCCTGATTCCCATCACCATCGCCTCCCTGGTCGTGTCCTACTTCATATGGCAGAACGCCCCGGACTACCTGCGCCAGGGCGGCCCCCTGCTCGTGCTCGGGCTGACCTTCTTCTTCCTGACCTTGACCTTCGCCCTGGAACGCTTCATCGTCCTGTGGCGTGCCGGCGGGCGCGGCAACGTCAACAACTTCATCAAGCAGATCAAGCAATCGGTGCACGCAGGCAGCCTCGACGACGCCGTGGCCGCCTGCAAGAAACAGGGCGGAAGCCTGGCCAACGTGATCGGGGCGGGTCTGGAGTGCTACAGCGGACTCGCCGGTTCCGGGGTTTCGCGCAGGGAACTCATGGACGAGACCCGCCGCTCCCTGCAGGAGGCCAATGCCCTGGAAAGTCCCAACCTGGAGCAGAATCTCAACGCCCTGTCCACCATAGCCTCCATCGCCACCATGCTCGGGTTGCTGGGAACCACCATCGGCATGATCCGCTCCTTCCACGCCATGTCCCGGGCCGGGGCTCCCGATGCTACCCAGCTGGCCCTGGGCATCAGCGAAGCCCTGGTCAACACCGCCCTGGGCCTGACCACGGCCATCATCGCCACGGTCCTGTACAACTATTTCACCACCCAGGTCGACAACTTCAACAACAGGGTGGAGGAAACCTCCTACGAGGTCCTCCAACTCCTGGATTCCAAGTAGAGGGGACCGACCGTGGCTCGCCGCAAGAAAGTGCACATCGACATGACGCCCATGGTGGATGTGGCCTTCCTCCTGCTCATCTTCTTCATGAGCACCACCCAGTTCAAGCCGCCGGAGCAGGTGGCGGTCAACCTGCCCCTGTCCAGTTCGGAGATCCACGTGCCGGAAACCGGCACCATCATCCTGACGGTCAACAAGACCGGACAGGTATTCATCTCAAGCGAGTCGGGCAAGGATATCCAGGCCTTGGCCCCGGACAACGTCCTGGACGCCATCGTCAACTGGCGCAGCCGCAATCCCGGGGCCGTCGTCGTGGTCAAGGGCGACAGGGACGCTCCCTTCGGCGCCATGGCCGACCTGATGGACAACCTTGCGCATGCCAAGACCCTGCGCTTCAATCTCATGACCGATCTCAAGAAACGTTCACCGCACCGGGACACCGGACCCCGACCACCCGTCCCGGCCGGGAACACCCCCGAGGAGCCGGCCGATGGCTGATGTCCCAACCGCAGACAGCGGCAAAAATAAACTGCCCGCAAAGGGCGTGCTGGGAAAGTCCACCAAGAAACGCCTGGGCGTGCGGGTGGACATGACACCCATGGTGGACGTGGCTTTCCTGCTGCTGATCTTCTTCATGGTCACCACTGTGTTCCGCAGACCCCTGGCCATGGAGGTCAACCTCCCTGAACCCGACGCCAAGGTCGAAGTGCCCGAGTCCAACGTGGTCTCCATCTACGTCGACAAGGACGAGTCCATGTTCGTCAAGGCGGGCAAGGCGGGGATCGAACCCATCACATGGCAGGATCTGCGCCCGAACCTGGAAGCGGCTGAAGCGGAGAACCCCGACACCATCTTCCTGGTCAAGATCCACCGGCAGGCCCGCTACGAACCCATGGTCGACATGATGGACATGCTTGAAGACGCGGGTCTGGACCGGTTCAGCATGGTTCCCATGAAGGACCGGGATATCCAGGCCCTGGAGAGCGCACGATGAACACGTCCCCCCGCGAAACGGCCGAGGAAACCAGCCATATTCCCTGGGCGTTCCATCTGGAAAACGCCCCCCGGCTGCCCCTGACCGGAAACGAGCACCCTCTGCGCCGCGAGCGGACACGCTGGTTGGCCTGGGCCAACGTGACCACCATGGTGCTGGCGCTGGTCTGCGGGCTGTTCTGGGTCTGGTGGTCCCACCGCCAGCCCCCTGTCAAGCATGTGGCCCGCCGGGTCAAGATCGTCCGCTACACCGACCTGGGAGTCCCTCCTTCCATCGCCAAGCCCACGGTGCCGCAGATCAACGTGGCCGAAGCCGTGGCCAAGGTCGCCGCCCCCCCGCCGGCCATCGCTATTCCCGAGCCGGTGGCGGACCAGAAGGCCCAGGTCAAGACCATCGCCACCCAGACCCAGATGGCCGAGGAGTTGCCTCCGGTTGACCTCTCGGATCTGGGCAGCGGCGACGGCGAGGGCGATACCCTGCAGGTGGACATCGACATCGACACCTCGCCCTCTCCCACCGATTTCATCGCGGTGGACCAGGAACCGGTCCGCATCAGCATCGACGCGCCGGTCTACCCGGATGTGGCCAAGGCCGCGGGTATCGAGGGTACGGTCCTGCTGCAGGTGCTCGTGGGCAAGGACGGCCGGGTCAAGGATGCCATCGTGGTGGACGGCCCCGAGGCCCTCCACCAGGCTGCGGACGACTGCGCCCGGACGGCCGTTTTCCGGCCCGCGTTGATCGACCAGAAACCTGTCGAGGTCTGGGTCGTAATCCCCGTGACATTCAAACTCCGCTGAGGCGCCCTGCCGCGAATCCGGCTCCGGTGCCGGGCCCGGTTGAATTCAGGCCCCGATGCATGCTATGCTCCCTGCATCGGGGCCTCTCGCCACCTTCGGCCCCGGACAGGAATGCAACCATGCGCGGCACAAGGACCTTCGCCATCCTCATCCTGCTGGGAGCTGCCGTCATCGGTCTGCTCCTGGGCGTGTACGGGTTCGATAACACCTGGCGGCTCTGGAACATCCCGGTCATGAACCCCCACTTCGCCGACCTGCGCACCATCACCGGTGGGGCCGAATCCGCGCGGCTGGGCCTGGACCCCATGCTCGAGAACCCCGGTGACCCCTGGGGCCGCACCATGGACTACCCACGCATCTGGCAGGGCTTGTTCGCCCTGGGGATCGACCACCGTGATACCGCCCTGCTCGCGGTGATCATGATCACCGGTTTCCTGGCGGGTCTTTTCCTCTTCGTCCGGGACATCGACCGGCTGACCGCCTGGGTCATGGCCGCGGTCGTCTTCTCACCCGCGGTCCTGCTGGGCATCGAACGAGGCAACAACGACCTGCTGATCTTCTTCGTGCTGGCCGCCGCCCTGATGGCCCTGCGCAACCGGCCCGCCCTGGCGACGGGGCTGATCACCCTGGGCGGCATGCTGATGTACTTTCCCGTGTTCGGCCTGGCGGCCCTGCTGCGCCTGCCGCGCCGCCGCTTTCTGACCCTGGCCACGGCAAGCCTGGGCGTGCTGGGGATCTACGTGCTACTGACGTTCCGGCAGGTACTGCTGATCGGCCGGGGCGAACTGCGGGGGACCACCATCTCCTACGGCTTCAACGTGCTGCACGCATACCTGCAGGATCAGCTCGGAGCCCCCGGCCCCGGGACGGCCATGGCCGTTGCGAGTTTTCTGGCCGCGGCGGCCATCATCTTCGTCGGCCTGCGCGCCGGGCGCCGCTGCTTCACCTGCGACCGCCCTGCCGTCCAGGAACACCTGGACGGTTTCCGTCTGGGCGCGGCCATCTACATCGGCACCTTCCTGCTGGGCAACAACTGGGACTACCGGCTGATCTTCCTGCTTTTTACCGTACCCCAGCTTTGCGACTGGCTGCGGGAATCCGATCCTAAACTGGCCCTGGCTTCACGCCTGACCCTGGGGCTCGTGCTGGCCTCGTTGTGGATGCAGTTCTTCTTCCGCTTCGCCCACTTCATCCCCGGGGGCGGGTACGTGGTCTTCTCCCTGGACGAGATGGCCAACTGGGGCCTGCTGGCCGGGTTGCTCTACCTGCTGGCGCACACGGGACCGGCGTGGCTCCACTCCGGCAATCCGGACCCCGAACCGGCCCCCATCCCCTGATCGTTCCCGGTTCCGGGACATTCCTTGACGTCCGCCCTGGCACCCGGTACCTTTCGCCGCGGTCAGACAAACCACTCGGGAAAACCGGGTGATTCCCCTGATTCTCCGTCAACGATCCGCCTGGTCGCAAACCGGTCCGGACCCTGGAGTGTCATGCAGGAGACCCCCTCCGCCTCCACCGCCAGTTCGGCCACGAGCCGGATCCTCGGCGGCATTTTCAACTTCCTGTGCCTGCTAGCCCTGCTGTACATCTTCCTGGCCGCCATCGCCCTGTTCGGCGCCGCCTTCAAGCTGGTGGGCAAGGGCGTCAGCGAGAACCTCATCGCCACGACCTCGCACCCGGTGCTGGGGCTGATGATCGGGCTGCTGGCGACCTCCCTGATCCAGAGCTCGTCCAGCACCACGTCCATCGTCGTGGGCATGGTCTCGGG
>JANTFX010000115.1 GCA_024763215.1 Candidatus Krumholzibacteriia bacterium
GAAAACTCCGCGCCCAGGGCCGCGAACTCGCTCAGCACCTGGTTGACCAGCTGCACCTTGTCCCGCAGGGGCAGGAAGGCCGACTTGAAGCCGTTCATGACCAGGCCCAGCACCTCATCCTCGTTCAGGTCGTAATTCTCCACGGCCAGACGGTACTCGTTGGTCACGGTGGTGCCCGAGACCAGGCGATTGTCTGTGTTGAGGGTCACCCGCAGACCCTCGGCCATGAACCGCCGGATGGGATGGCTCTGGTAGTCGGCGATGGCCTTGGTCTGCAGGTTGCTGGCCAGGCAGATCTCCACGGGGATGCGGTGGTTGTTGACCCACTGCATGAGGTCCGGATCCTGGTTCAGGTGCGTGCCGTGGCCTATGCGGTGGGCCCGGCAATAGTGCAGGGCCTGGTGGATGCTGGGCGCGCCGAAGGCCTCGCCGGCGTGGATCGTGATGTTCACGTTGCTGTTCAGGCACTTGTGAAAGGCGGCCAGGTGATCCTTGGCCGGATAGTCCTTCTCCGCCCCGGCCAGATCGAACCCCACCACGCCCCGGCCCTTCCAGCGCACGGCCAGCTCGGCCAGTTCCAGGGACGACTCGGGCGAGATGTGGCGGATGCCGCAGATGATCTGCCCGGTGATGATCCCGAACTGGCGCCAGGCCCGCTCCAGTCCGGTCTGGACCGCGGCCACGATCTCATCGTACCCGAGCCCCTGCTTGGTGTGCAGCAGGGGGGAATAGCGCACTTCCATGTAGCGCACGTTCTCGCGGTGGGCGTCCTCGGCCAGCTCGTACGCGATGCGGGTCAGCTCATCCTTCTCCTGCATCAGCTTCAGGGTGATGTCGAACACCCGCAGGTAGTCCACCAGGCTCTGGCAGTCATCAGGCACCTGGCAGACCGCGCGCACATCCTCATCGGTCTTGAAATCGTAGCCCAGGTCATGGCGGGCGGCGAGCTCGCGCACGGTGCCCAGACGCAGGGAGCCATCCAGATGAACATGCAGATCGGTTTTGGGCAAGGCGTGCAGGAAATCCAGGCTTGGTCGTTCCACGCGGGGCTCCTTCCACGAATTCGTGATCAAATCTTGACTGAAAGACATGAAAAATGACGGTTCCAGATAAAAATTATCGATGCGGGCGAAGTGTTCCTCCAGCGGACAGGGGGCGACTCATTCCCCTGAGACCTTCGGTACGACTTCGATATCTCCTGCAGCGACTAGCCAAGCCTCTGAGGAAACCCGCATCGAAAAGTCAGGCTCCATCTACCAGCAGTAGATTTCACCCGCAAATCATTATACATAATTAGGGGAAGAAATTGCAAGGTTGTTGTGCATTTTTTCGTGACCCGCGAGGAAGACCGGGATCCTCCGGATTTTGACCTGGCCAGGGATCCTGGAGGCAGCACCGGCGGCGGCGCTTTCGGGTCATCGGGGATTGGACAAGCCCCACGCCAAACTGTATATTCTTCCCACCAACCCCTTTTCGCCGTTCGGGAGCCGTTTTCATGAGGAGAAGCTCAATGTCGCAGGATCATCGCCGCGGGATTGTATCTGTCGTCTTGCTGGCCGCCTTGGCCGTGATGCTCTGGAATCCGGCCGCCAGCCTCGCCGCGGATCCGGAAGGCGAGTGGGTCGGCAAGGTCAAGGGCCCGGACAAGAAGGATGTCGAGGTCAAGCTGGCCATGAAGAACGAGGCCGGCACGTGGAAGGCATCCTTGACCGATCAGACCCTCGGCGAGGTGACCCTGACCGACGTCAAGGTCACAGGCAACAGCATCAGCTTCAAGTTCCAGCCCGAGGGCGTGCCCTACCCTGCCACCTTCGCCGGCATCTTCGACCCCGAGCACGACCGGCTGTCGGGCACCTTCGCCGTCCGCGGCTCCAGCCGCTTCGTGAAGTTCAAGCGGATCTCCGGCGGTGACATCGTGGTCAAGGAGGAAGAGCCCAAGGAGCCCGCCCGCATCAGGCACGGCTACAAGTTCGGTCTGAACGGCCGTCTCTCCCAGTGGGCCGCCCTGCATGTGGTCAAGGACGAGGTCTACAACATCAATGCGGCCACCAAGAGCACCCTCAACTACGACGGGGCGGTCAAGCTCTACATCCAGGACGGCTTCTGCCTCTATGGCCGGTACTACCACGGCGGGCAAGACTTCACCGACGACCCCGCCGTGATCGGGCAGTGGCCCGAGTTGGGGATTTCCAGCGGCTCGTACCTGAAGCTCGACGGCTGGGAGGTCGGCGTCAGCGGCTTCTTCGGCAACAAGCTCAGCAAGACCAGCAACTTCAATCCCTACCTGACCGCGGCGGCCGGTCAGGTGAGCTGGGAACTGGACCGCGGTAGCCGTGGCTCGGACGTCGTGGTCCTGGAGCGCAACGCGCTCGAAGGCACGGACCTGGCTCTCAGCTTCGGCCTGGGCACCGAATACGATATCAATCAGCAACTCCAGCTGGAATTCGAGGTTGTCTGGCGGTACTTCCTGACCGAGGACGACACCGTGTGGCCGGACGTGGACAACAACTGGTCCAACACCCACGTCTGGGGCCTCTCCTTCGGAGCGACCTACGGATTGTTCTAGAATTTCCTCGACCTGACGAAAAAGCGGCCGGCGTGAACACGCCGGCCGCTTTGCTCATGGAGCACGCCGCGGGATCAGGTTCCCGCCGCGTAATCGTCCTCGTAGGCGATCTGCTCGGGCGTCAGCACGTCCAGCCCCGCGTCCAGGGTCTTCAGCTTGATGCCCGCGATCTGCTGGTCCTGCTCCTCGGGGATGTCGTGGACGGTGATTTCCAGGCCCTTACCCTGGGTGGCCAGGCGCACCATGGACAGGAACTGGTTGGCGAAGCTCATGTCCATGACCTCGCTGGGATGACCCTCGGCAGCGGCCAGGTTCACCAGCCGGCCCTGGGCCAGCACGTAGATCCGGCGGCCGTCGGGCATGGTGTATTCCTCGCAGTTGTCCCTGACCAGGCGCTTGCTCTTGGCCATGGCTTCGAGCTCTTCCAGGTTGATCTCACAATCGTAGTGGCCCGTGTTGCAGACGATCGCGCCGTCCTTCATCACCTCGAAATGACGGCCGACGATGACGTCCTTCATGCCGGTGGCCGTGATGAACACGTCGCCGACGCGCGCGGCGTCATCCATCTTCATGACCTGGTGGCCGTGCAAGGTGGCCTTCAACGCGGCCGTGGGCTTGACCTCGGTGACGATGACGTTCGAGCCCATGCCGGCGGCGCGCATGGCGCAGCCGCTGCCGCAGTGGCCGAAGCCGGCCACGACGAAGTTCTTGCCCGCCAGCAGCACGCTCGTCGCGCGCAGGATGCCGTCCAGACTGCTCTGGCCGGTGCCGAACACGTTGTCGAAGTCCCACTTGGTCTCGGCGTCGTTGACGGCGATCACCGGGTACTTCAGGGCGCCGTCACGGGCCATGGCGCGCAGGCGGTGCACGCCGGTGGTGGTCTCCTCGGTGCCGCCGATGATGGTCTCGGCCAGCTCGGGGTGGCGGTTGTGGACGGAGAAGATCAGGTCGGCGCCGTCATCGAGGGTCAAGGTGGGCTTCATCTCGAGGGTCTTGTCGATGCACCAGTAGAACTCCTCGGTGTTCATGCCGTGCCAGGCGTAGATGCTGATGCCGGCCTTGGCCAGGGCCGCGGCGACCTCGTCGTTGGTCGAAAGGGGGTTGCACCCCGACCAGCTGATCTCGGCCCCGGCCGCGGCCAGGGTCTCGACCAGCACCGCGGTCTCCTTGGTCACGTGCAGGCAGCCGGCGATGCGCATGCCCTTGAGGGACTGCAGCTTGCTGTGCTCCTCGCGCAGCTTCATCAGCACGGGCATGCGGGATTCGGCCCAATCCATCTTCAGGCGGCCCTTCTCGGCCAGGCCCAGATCGCGGACCTTGTAGTTGGGGCCTTCGCTGTAGGTATCACTCATCGATTCTCTCCTTGCTGTGAGGCGGCTAGCCCGCATTATTCATGAAAGATCTGCTGCGGATGGTTAACAGCCAACCAGGAAAGGCGTTCTCGGATTTGCTCGGTCAACGTACCGCACCGGGTACGCCTCCCTCGCAAATCCTTGCGAGCCCCTTTCCTGGTTGGCTGTTTCCTCATCCTCGCTACGCTCCTTCATGAATAATGCGGACTAGGCCGCGGGTGTCGGCGCCCTTGACGCCTGTCATCAGGAAAATATCGGGCCAGGAGGGCGCGGCGGGGCCGCGGCCGGTCTCAAGGCCACCGGTCTGCAACGGGCCGCGCTCGATCCGGCGCATGGGCACCAGGCCCGCGCCCCGGAAGAACTCTTCCATCTCGGGTCCGGAGAACCCCAGCCACTGGTGCGCCAGCTCCTCGCGCATCCACTCCTGGTCGTGGGTGCAGAACGACGTGACCGCCAACCGGCCGCCCGGCCGCAGAACCCTGGCAAGCTCGGCCAGGGCGCGCCCGGGGCGCGCCAGATGGTGCAGGACCATGGCGCACAGCACCGTGTCGAAGACCCCGTCGGGCAAAGGCAGGGCCTCGGCGCTGGCGCAGCAGAAAGCCACCCCCCCGGCCGTGGCCTCGGCGCCGGTCCGGCGCGCCCGCCTCAGCATGGGCAGGGACAGATCCAGCGCCAGCACCCGGGCCCCCGCTGCGGCCAGTTCCGGCAGGAGCGTGCCGCGCCCGGTGCCCACGTCCAGAACCCGCAGCCCGGGCTCGGCCAGGGCCGCCATGAGCCCCAGGTCCAGGTCGGGATGGGCGTAGTGGGCCCGGATGGCGTCCCAGCGGTCGGCCATGCCGGTAAAAAAATCCCGCGCGCGCAGTTGCCGCTCCGCCAGCACCGCCTCCAGCCCTTGATCGTCCTTTGCCGCCTGAGCCACACCGTCAGCCAGAGGCAAGGCCTGCTTCAGCAGTCCCGGCCCCCCGGGCAGGTCATCATGATCGGCCAGACGGTACCAGCTCCAGGTGCCCTGGCGGCGCTGGACAAGCCACCCCTCCTGGCGCAGGATTCCCACGTGCTTGGACACCCGCGGCTGGCTCAAACCGGTGATGGCCACCAGCTCCTGGACGTTCAGTTCCTCCCGGGCAAGCAGGCGCAACAGCCGCAAGCGGACCGGGTCGCTGAGGCTGTGGAACAAGGTCGCGGGGTTGGGCACGGCATTCCTGGTCCAGGTTGAATCCGCAGGTTACACGGCCATGGTAATGGAAAGGAGTCAAGGGGGCAAGTCATTATATTCTAATATTGGAATGTAGGTATCAATCATAAATTACCCCTGTCCCCTGCCCCTTTGCCTCCAACCGGGGAAATTCAGGGCTCCCTTGAATTCCCGGCCCTGGAAAGGCCAATCGATACCAAGGATTGCCATGAAAATGAGTTTTCCGTATTACTCATCACCAAGGGGGTGACGCATGCGAAATCTGTTGTGGATGGCATCGCTGATCATACTTTTTGGGCCCAACCCGGTTAGATCCCAGGATGCCGCCCTGCCCGACACGGCAGGCTGGTCGCAGGAGCTGGCCGCTTTCGCCGATCTCGGACCCCAGAGCCGACAGGAGCGCCAAAGCCGCGCCCGGGCCCTGGTCAATGCCCGGCTGGACAGGAGCCATACGAAACGGGAGTCCCCGGGGCCCTACATCACCCTGATCAGAACCTGCTTCCACCAGGCCCGGTCCCACACCTTCAGCTTCAACACCCTGCTGGGGAAGAAGGTGGATTTCCTCGGCCCCGCCCTGGCGGATCTGGAAACCGCGCTGGAACTGGATCCTACCCTGAATCCCGCCCGCATAGCCCTTGGCGCCGCATGGGTCGAGGTCGGACTACCGGTCCGGGGCGTGGCTCATCTCATGCGGGCCAAGGCGCTCCTCGATGCCGCCGCAGACCCCGGGGACCCCAACTGGCCCCACTTGCGCGACCACTGCCTCCATGGCCTCGCCTACGGCCTGCTGCAGTGTGGATTGTGGGACGAGTGCGGCGAGGTGCTGGCGGAAGCCGCGGACCATGGGCATTCCCCTACCGGCGACACCCTGGAGGGGTTACGGCTGGCGCGCGGCGGCCGCACGACCGAGGCCCTCCACTATGCCGTCACCATGCCGCCGGTATCCTTCCGGCACCAGACCGCCTTGAGTTCCGGCATGTACCCGCGGCCCAGCAGCTACGCCAACCGCTGGATCAAATCGCAGGCCCTGCTGACCGCCGGCGACCCGCAGGGAGCGCGCCATGTCCTGGGCGAGTTGGCGTCGCTGCGCAGACGTCCGCTGCCTTTGGCCAGGGACTTCTGGCAGGATGCCGGGCTCGTGTGCGAGGTGTTGCGGGACCCGACCGCCCTGGAGCACTACAAGATGGCCGCCGCCTATTCCTTCATCGCCTGGTTCTGCACCCCCACCGCCTACCTGCCGGGGCCGGTCGTGCTGGGGTACCCCGATCCCGATCTTCCGGTCTATGTCTCCCCCCAGGGTGGTTTCTTCGGAGGATCACCCTTCGCATATCTGGCCCTGCAACTGTCCCGCGCCAGCGAGGACCCCCATGCCGACAGCGGGCAGGAGGCCGCGAGGCTGGGCAGCGAACTCTGCACCATCCTTCTGCGGCGCAACATCCTGCCGGCGGTGGTCCACTCGTTCCGGGGTCAGATCATGGCCGCGGTGGGCCGGACCGGACAATCCCACGCCGACCTGTTGGCAGCGTGGCAAGGCTTCACCGCCGATGGCGAGCTCGATGCCGGCACCTGGCTGCTGCTGGGCCTGCAGGAGATCCAGAGGGAAAACAAGGACCAAGGATTGGGTTTGATCCGGGAGGTGACCGAGGCGGAGCCCGGCAACGCCCGCGCCTGGAGAACCCTGGGCATCGCATGGAGCACCGTAGGTGCTGCCGATAAGGCTCAGCAGGCCATGGACCGCGCCCTCGCCCTCGAACCGGCCTCCCTGGAAGGATGGTTCAACGCGGGTGTGCTGGCCTTCCGCAACCGGGCTTTCGACCAGGCCCTTTCCTGCCTGGAAAAGGCATGGCAGCTGGATCCGGGCAACGAGCGCGTCCAGCATATGCTGCAGACCGTGGCCAACGCCCGGCGCCAGGCATCACGCGAGGCCACCACGACCGGCAGGTGAGCGATACCTTCACCCCACGGCGCAGGCGTACCACAACAGGTCGGTCAGCGGCAGGATGGGCAGATCCGCGCCCAGCCGGGCCAGCCCCCCCTTGATCTGGCCCAGGCAGCCCGGGTTGGTGGTCACGATGAGCTGGGCGCCGGTGTCCAGAAGCGCCTGCGCCTTGCGCGCTCCGATCTGCGCCGCCAGGTCAGGATGCTCGAGGGACCACACCCCGCCGCTGCCGCAACAGAGGGCCGCTTCCTCGGGTTCGACCAGTTCCAGACCGGGAACCGCCCGTAGCAGCTTCCGCGGCGCTTCCCAGACCCCCTGGCCGTGCTCCAGGTGGCAGGCGGCGTGGTAGGCCACCCTCAGGGGCACTTCCCGCCCAGCCGGCAGCTCCAACCGCTCCAGCGCCTCGGTGGCGTCCAGCACCTCGCACCCGGAAAAGTCGTATTGTTCCTTGAGCTCCACCCCGCAGCCGGCCGCCTCCACCACGACCCAACCGCCTTCCTGCCCGCGGGCGAAAGCCCGCTGGTTCTTCCGGTGCAGCCGCCGGCGGTCAGAGTCGCGGCCGGTGTGGGCCGCCAGCGCCCCGCAACAATCCTGCCCGGCGGGGATCAACACACGGCACCCGCACAGGCGCAGCAGGGCGACGAGGCGCCGCGACGTGGCGGGCAGCAGGGTCCCGTTGGCGCAACCGGTGAAGAAGCTGACCTCGATGCTCCCGCCAGTGGACCGCTCCGGGGTCTGGAGCCTGCCGTCGCTTGCGAGTCCGGTCAGACGATCCAGCAGCGCGATCAGGTCGCGGTCGCGCTCCGGGGCCGCGGGCATGGCCTCGGCCAGGCT
>JANTFX010000116.1 GCA_024763215.1 Candidatus Krumholzibacteriia bacterium
TTTCGATACTCAACAGGACACCTCCAGAGCGACCTCGAAAAAAACCGGCAGGTTTCTCCTGCCGGTTCTCCGGTTGCTCCGGCAGGAGGGAGTCAGTTCAGTGGGTCGTCGGGGTCGATCCCGAAGGCCCATTCTTCCTCGTCGCGACCGTTGCCCGGTCCGGCCTCGTGTTCCTCTTCGGCCAGAAGGTCGTCAAGGGAGACCATTTCCGGCTGCTCCGGTTCGCGGACGAAGGCCGGCTGTCGCTTAATGTCATCGGTGCGGCCCAAATCGGCAAGGAGCCGGTCCAACCCACCCGGGAATCCCGGTTCTCCGGGGGCGTCTGCGGGGGTGGGGGTTCCGGCGCAGGTGGCCGCAGCCTCGACCTCGCCCTTGTCCGCGATCCGGGTGAAGCGGGCGATGAGCTCGTCGGCGAGGTTGAAGTAGGCCCGGCTACCGGCGGTCTTGCGGGCGTAGATCACCGCGGGTTTGCCCTTGAGGGCCATCTCGCTCAGGCGCGTGGTGCGCGGTACGGAGGTCTCCAGCAGGGAGGATCCGTACTCCTGGCCGACCTGTGCGGTGACGTGGCGGCTCATGCGCGTGCGGCTGTTGACCATGGTCAGGAACAGACCTTCCAGAGCGGGGGTGGCCGCCTCGGCTGCACCGTACTGGCGGCGCCGGAAGTCGGCCACGAAATCCATCAAGGGAGCCAGGGATCCGCGGCACAGCTCCTCGGCCTGCACCGGGACCAGGAAGCTGTCCGAGGCCAGCAGGGCGGCGCGGGTGGGCGCGCCCAGGCTGGGAGGGCAGTCGATCAGGATGGTGTCATAGAGATTGCGGGCCCTGTCCACTTCCCTCGCGAAATCATCGGCCCGCTGATTCATGTTGGTCAGGAAGGCATCCTCTTCCGCCAGGGAGGTGATGCGTGGCGAGGCGAAGAACAGGTTCTCCAGGGGGGAGCGCTGGGCCACTTCCGTAAGAGGCAGGTTGAGGGCGAAGACGTCGCTGAGGCTGGTGCTCAGATCGCTCTGGTCCACACCCAGGGTGCGGCACACGCCGCACTGGGGGTCGGTGCCGATGATCAGGGTCGTGTGCCCGGACAGAGCCAGGGCGGCCCCCAGGTTCACGGCGGAGGTGGTCTTACCCACCCCGCCCTTGCGGCTGACCAGGCTGATGACCCGCCCCCCGGGGGTGCCCCAGGGGGTGCAGTTGCGCGGCGGATCCTGGCGAGGATGGGATGCGGCCTGAGGTGTGGTGGGATCCTGGGCTCTGCTCTCGTCCATGGTGTTGCTCCTGTGATGTCTCTCGTCTGATGCGCGGGTACGCGGACCCGCATGAACGTTAGGGACGGGTCACCCCCTCGGACCCGGATCCGCGCGGTATGGCCAGTGGAAATTATACCACAGCCCAGGCCGGGGCAACCCCCCCGCACCAATTCATCGGCAAAGGGCCAGCAATTCCTGCACGAAACCCTCGGCGCCGGTGAAGACTTCCTTGATGGATCCGGCCAGCATGTAGGCGGGGGTCGTGACCATGCGGTTGTCGTGGTCGACAACCGAGGCGTCCACCTTGCACTCGACGTGCTCGGCGCCCATCTGCTGGACCAGGTCCGCGGTCGTCGGATCGTTGCCGATGGTCAGCCGAGGGGACAGGTCGGGACCGAAGACCCTGGCCAGGATGACCGGAGCGATGCACATGGCGCCGATGGCCTTGCCCTGGTCGTGGGCGCGGCGCAGGAAATCCACCACCTCGGGGTTCACCTTGCAGTCGGCGCCGTCGACGGCGAAGGTGCACAGGTTCTTGGCGGCGCCGAAGCCGCCGGGCATCAGCACGGCGTCCACCGCGGCCGGGTCCACATCCTGCAGGGGTCTGATCTCGCCGCGCGCGATCCGGGCCGATTCGACCAGGATATCCCGGGATTCCCCGCTCTCGGGCTCGCCCGCCAGATGGTTCACGACATGCATCTGGGGGCCGGACGGGGCGCAGATCACGGTCTGGGCGCCGGCCCGGTCCAGGGCGAGGAGGGCGGCGCAGGCTTCGTGGATTTCCGAGCCGTCGTACACTCCGCAACCACTCAGGATGACTGCTACTTTGGGCATGACAGGCCTCCGTTTCTCCGGGCTGAGGGAACATTCCCGTTCCGCTTTTACTCCACGGTTCCGTCCTTGTCAACCGGGTCGGGCCCGCCTTGTTCCTGAAAACTTGGTTTCCGGCGCGGCAGTCACTAGATTTGCCGCGTGATCGCAGGAAATCATTCCACCCCGGTTGCGGGGTAGGTCCAGACCGAAAGAGCACCGACCATGACGGGTAAGATCGCAGTGGGGGGCATCACCAGAAAGGACGACCTCGTCCTGATCAGGATCCTGGGCGCGCGTTCGGGCCACGGCCTGGCGGGCAAGTCCCTTTCCAGCCTGGGCCTGGCCGGCATCAACATCATCTGCGTGACGTCTTTCGTCGACGGCCAGGGTCTGAACAACATCTGCTTCGCCATCGGCAGCAGGGACCTGGACCAGTCCCTGGGCCTGTTGCAGTCCATCCAGGAGGAGATCCAGGCCCGGGATATCGATTACCAGCGCGGCTGCAGCGCCATCTCGATCTATGGTCCCCACTTCAGCGAACGGCCCGCCATCGCCGGCACCATCTTCCAGGCCACGGCCGAGGCCCAGATGCCCGTCCACATGATCAGCACCTCGTTCTCCACCGTGACTTTCCTTACCGACCAGCAGATGGCCGAGTCCGCGGTGGAGAAGCTCCGGGAGTACTTCCTGGTTCCCTGAATCCTCTCAATACTGGAACCCCGAACCTCCGATGAACTCCCGCAGCAGGGACGTCGGCGGCACGGCGCCGGCGTCCATGGGCAGCAACAGGGAGAGCAGGTCGATGAGGGTGCGCGCCAGACCGTAGTTGGGGTCGTCCGAACCCACTGCCGCCAGGCGCGGCTCGGCCCAAAGTTTCAGCACGGGCAGCTCGTAGATCAGCCACGAGTTGAAGAACAGGTCGGCGTTGTTCTGGTGGGGGAAGATGTGTTTTTCCTCGCCCTGGCGGACCTTCGGCCAGCGGGCCAGGGTCTGGGAGGCGGTGTAGCCGCGGAACTGGGCGTCGCGGACGATGCGGCGGAACAGCCGGCTGTGGGTGGTCTTGATGTAGCTGTAACGGTCGATGTTCAGGTGGCTGAGCGCCGAGACGTAGATCTGCAGCTTTTTCCGGCGCGGCACCACCGGGGTCAGCGCCGGGTTCAGGGCGTGGATGCCCTCGACGATCAGGGGTTGGCCCCGTTGCAGGCGCGTGGGTTCCGAGGCCAGGCTGGAGGTGCCGGTGACGAAGTCGTACCTGGGCAGGTGGACCTCCCGGCCCTCCATCAGGCCCTGCAGGTCCTCGTTGAACTTGTCGATGCGCAGGGCCCCGAGGGATTCGTAGTCGTAGTCGCCGTCCTCGTCGCGGGGGGTCTGCTCCCGGTCCACGAAGTAGTTGTCCAGGGACAGGGCGAAGGGCTGAAAGCCCAGGACCCGCAGATGGACCATGATGCGCTTGGCGCTGGTGGTCTTGCCCGAGCTGGAAGGGCCGGCCAGCAGCACGAGCCTGCCGTCCGGGGGCAGGGCGGCCACCCGGCGGGCGGCATCGACGAAGAACTGGGAATGCCGCGCCTCGGAGATCTGGGTCAAATCGTCGGTGCGCCCGTTGACGATGAACTCGTTGAGGCAGCCGGTGTCCTGCAGGCCGATCTCTTCGGTCCAGTGGGTATACTCCCGCAGGGTTTCAAGGAACTTCGGCTGGGGCTGATGGGCGGCCAGCTGGCCGATCTGGCCCTTGATGTTGGTCAGCAGGACGAAGCCGGGGCCGTCCTGAACCAGCTTGAAGGTGCGCACGTAGCCGGTGGAGGGCAACTGCCGGCCGAAGTACAGACGCGGGCTGTTCTCCATGCGGTAGAACGTGAGGGCGTCGCGGCGCAGATAGCGCGCGGTGCGGTAACTGCGCTCGTCATGCTGGCGGCGATAGATCTTCAGCAGGGCGCGCAGGCCGAAGGTCTGGGGGGTCAGGGGGCGATCCTCGGCGACCAGCTCCCGCATGCGCTCCTCCAGACGGGAGATTTCCTCCGCGGTCAGGGATTCCTCGCGGTCCAGCTCGCAATAGGTTCCGCCGCCGTAGCTGAATTCCACGCAGACGCGGTGGTCGGGAAAGACGTCCTCGGCGGCGACCGCCAGCAGGAACAGCACCGTGCGCTGGATGGTGGTCTGGCATTGCCGGTCTCCCAGACGGATCAGGCGGATGCGGTCCCCTGCGGAAACCGGTTCGTGCAGGCTGACGCGGCGGCCGTTGATCGAGGCGATGGCCACGGGGTTCTCACCCGTCAGGTCCGCCGGCCTGTTCTCCTGGAGATATTGCAACAGAGGCGTGCCGGCCTCGACGACCACTTCCTGGCCGTCGATCTCGACCGCGAGGTTTTCCTGTTTCATGGGAGCCCTTTCGCCATATTCGGATTCATGCGGAGGATACCGGCGGCTTCGCGGCGTCGGATTTTCCGTCCGCGGGGGCCGGGGCAGGCGCCTGGTCGGCCGCCGGTTGCCTGCTCTCCTTTTTACCACGGGAATCGGTCACATAGAAGCCCGAGCCCTTGAAGACGATTCCAGAACCGCCGCTGATCAGACGCTTGACCTTGTGCCGGCACCGGGGGCAGCGCTGCCGGGCAGGGGCGGTGATGGGGCGCTGCTCCTCGAAGACCAGGCCGCAAGCGGTGCACTCGTACTCGTAGGTTGGCATGGTTTCTCCTTTGCGGATCGGCCTGATGGACATTTCTGCAAATATGTCAGGTGAGGCGTTTCCGCGCCACCGGTGGGGGCCGATTTGCCGAACGGACCCGCAGCATGGTATAATCAACAGTCACCTTGAAGTTTCATCGCCCCTGACCGTGCCCTGGAGGCTTCCCATGTTCGCTCCTGTCCTCGCCCTGATCCGCTGCCGCCGGCCGCATTTCCTGGCTGTCATGCTGGTGCTGGCGTCCCTGCCCGCGACCGCCTTCGCCCTGCGGGTCAGCACGGTGCCGTTGGCCCCGTTGCCCGTCCAACCCGTGTGGTCGGACGCCTACAAGACCCGGCAGGGGGATGTCTACGAGGCCCAGAGCAGGATCCGCACCCTGCAGAAGGCCGCCTTGCTGGATCCGGTCAAGACCGCGGCCATGGCACAGTACGATGTGACCTTCTACGACCTGGATCTGGACCTGGATCCGGACGCCCATATCCTGACCGGCACGGTGTCGGTGACCGCCGCGGTCACGGCCGATTCCCTGGCCACGGTACAGCTGCACCTGGACAACAAGATGGTCGTTTCCCAGGTCAGGGTCGTCGGCGCTGCGGCGGCCTTCACCCATGTGGGCGGCCTGCTGGACGTCTCCCTCGACCGGACCTACGCTCAGGGCGAGCTTTTCACCGTGACGGTCGATTACAGCGGCAACCCCGCCGGGGACTACTTCGGCTGGGACACCTACGACTTCCAACCCCTGATCTGGTCCCTGAGCGAGCCCTACGGAGCCCGCGAATGGTGGCCCTGCAAGGATCTGAACACCGACAAGGCCGATTCGGCGGACATCAACATCACGGTGCCCGACCCCCTGGTCGCAGCCAGCAACGGCCTGCTGCAGGGCACCTCGTCCCCTGCGGCCGGCAAGACCACTTACCACTGGCGCGAGCGCTACCCCATCTGCACCTACCTGGTCTCGCTCGCGGTGCATCCGTACGAACAGATCCACGACGTCTACACGGGCCTGAACGACGAGGTGATGCCGATCACCCACTTCGTGGTGCAGGACAAGGTCGGGGCCGCCACTTCAGGCTACGGGCCGACCCCCACCATGATCCATACGTATGCCCTGGCCTACGGCGAGTATCCCTTCATCAACGAGAAGTACGGCCACGCCCACTTTCCGTGGGGAGGGGGCATGGAGCACCAGACCTGCTCCAGCATGGCCTACAACTACTACTACCAGACCTTCGTCGCCCATGAGCTGACCCACCAGTGGTTCGGCGACATGATCACCTGCTCCGATTTCCACCACATCTGGCTCAACGAGGGATTCGCCACATGGTCCGAAGCCTACTGGCTGGAGCAGAGCCAGGACGAGGCGGCCTATCATTCCAAGATGAACGAGCGCAAGTACTTCGGCTCAGGGTCGGTATACGTGCCCGATGCGAGCGACTTCAACGTCATCTTCAACTACTGGACGACCTACGCCAAGGCTTCCTGGGTGGTGCACATGCTGCGGCACGTCATGGGGGATGCCGATTTCTTCGCAGCTCTGACGGCCTACCGCCAGGCTTACGCCTTCTCCTCGGCCAACACCGAGCAGTTCCAGGCCGTGTGCGAGTCGGTCTCGGGCCTGGACCTGGGGGCCTTTTTCAGCCAGTGGGTCTACGGTGAGTATTACCCGCAGTACGAGTCCTCCTGGACGAGCGCCCCTGCCGGTGCCGGATGGCGGGTGGATCTGCGCATCGCCCAGATCCAGACCGACACCGGCCTGTTCACCATGCCACTGGACGTGGGTGTCGTCACGGCCACCGACACCCTGAAGTTCGTGGTCCAGAACCAGGACCAGGTCCAGTGGTACCATTTCGAGGTCGGTGCCGAGCCCATCGGGGTCGTCATCGATCCTGACGACTGGGTGCTGTGCGAGAAGACCGACGGGGGCGTCAGCGGGATCGCCGCACAGGCGCCGTCATCGTCCAGCCTGCTGGGGGCGGCTCCCAACCCCTTCAACCCCATGACCTCCATTCGTTTCAACCTGCCGCAGGACGCCGAGGTGACGCTGGCGATCTACGATGTTTCCGGTCGCCTGGTCAGGGACCTGGCGCCGGGTTTCCTGCCGGCCGGGGAGCACGCCGTCAACTGGAACGGGCAGGACCAGGCCGGCCGCGCGGTGGCCTCGGGCACCTACTTCGCGCGCATGAAATCCGGCCGCACGAGTCAGGTGCGCGCGCTGATGCTGGTCAGATAGCCGGCCTCATGGGGTACCTTCTGGCCGCCTCGGTGGTGTGGGCGTTTTCCTTCGGCCTGATCAAGACCTACCTGGTCGGCCTGGATCCCGTGCTGGTTGCGGCCGGCCGCCTGGCGCTGGCCGCGGCGGCCTTCGCCCCCTTCCTGGGCCGCGCCCGGGTCCGGGGCCGTGGCATACCCCTGGTGCTGGGGCTGGGCGGCCTGCAGTTCGGGGCGATGTACGTGCTGTACATCATGTCCTTCCAGTGGTTGCCGGCCTGGCTGGTGGCCCTGCTGACCATCTTCACGCCCCTGTACGTGGTGATCCTGGCCGACCTGAGGGCCCGCTGCTTCAATCCGCGCCATCTGCTGGCGGCCGCGGTCGCGGTGGCCGGGGCGGCGGTGGTGCTGGTGCAGGGCGGGCGAACGGTCGCTTACGACTGGCGGGGGGTGGCCCTTCTGCAGGGCGCCAACCTCTGTTTCGCGGCCGGGCAGGTCTGGTATCCGGACCTGAAACGTCGGATCGGCGGTCACGATCTGGGCCTGATGGCCTGGATGTACCAGGGTGCGGTCCTGGTCGTGGGGATCGTCGCACTGGCCCGTGGGGCACCGGTCGGCACGTGGGATCCGGGCGCGGTGGTGGTGCTGCTCTACCTGGGGCTGGTGCCCACGGCGGTGGGGTTCTACCTGTGGAACAAGGGGACCTTGAGCGTGGGTGCCGGCGCCCTGGCGGTGACCAACAACCTGAAGATCCCCCTGGCGGTCCTGGTCGCCTGGCTCGTCTTCGGGGAATCGGCGCCGTACGGACGGGCGGTGGCGGGGCTGGCGCTGCTGCTTGCCGGGCTGTGGATCGCTTCCCGGTCACCGGAGGAGGGCCGCGGGTGATCCCGCG
>JANTFX010000117.1 GCA_024763215.1 Candidatus Krumholzibacteriia bacterium
TCCGCATCGTCCTGCCCCTGGGAATCGTTTTCCTGGCCCTGGTCATCGGCATCATCCTGATCAAGACCAGGCCCCACGCCCCCAAGGTCAAGCCCCCGCGGCCGCATCCCCTGGTCGAAGCCCTGACGGTCGAGGCCGGCGGCGAACCCGTTCACATCACCGGTTACGGCACGGTGGAGGCCAAGCGCCGTATCGAGGTCGTCCCCCAGGTCAGCGGCCGCATCCTCTCCAAGTCGCCCCGCTTCGAGGCGGGAGAATACGTGGCCACCGGCGACACCCTGGCCCTGATCGAACAGACGGACTACCTCCAGGCCGCAGCCCAGGCGCGCGCCAACCTCGCCCAGGCCCGCACCAACCTGGCCACCGCCGAGCAGGACGCCCGGAGCGCCCGACGGGAATGGGACCGCCTCCAGGCCGCTGCCGGCCCTGGTCAGCAGCCGCTGGAACCTTCGCCCCTGGTCCTGCGCGAGCCCCAGGTGGCCCAGGCCAGGGCCGCCGTGGAAGCAGCCGAAGCCGCCCTGGCCCTGGCCGAGACCAACCTCGCCCGCTGCACCTTGACCGCTCCTTTTGCCGGCCGCATCGAGAGTTCGACCATGGACAGCGGCCAGTACCTGCGCGCCGGCAACCCCATCGGCTCTCTCTACGCCGATGACGTCGCCGAGGTCATCGTCCCGTTGCCGGCCGAGGACATGGCCTGGATCAGGACGGGAGAGTCCTCGCCGGAGGACCCCTACCCCGGTGACGAGGTGACCGTGAGCACCGAATTCGCAGGCCGGGTGCTCGAACGAAGGGGCCGCGCCGCCCGCCTCGGCGGAACGGTCGACCGCGCCACGCGCCAGGTGCCGGTGGTGGTGGAGATTCCCGATCCATTCCTGCCCCAAAACGGCCAGCCCGCCCTGCTGCCGGGCATGTTCGTCACCGTCCAGTTCACCGGAACCCCTCCGGCCGGAGCCGTGGTGATCCCCCGCGACGCCCTGCGGCCCGACGACAAGGTCTGGGTCATCAACCCCGACCACACCATTTCCATCCGTCCCGTGCAGGTGGCACGGGCGGGGATCGACCAGGCGGTCATCGCCGGCGGCCTGCAACCGGGCGAAATGATCTGCACCAGCAACCTCCAGTTCGTCACCGAGGGTATGCCGGTCGGCGTGGCCGGGGAGAAGCCTTCGAGCGCGGCCGCGGCCGATTCGGCTGAAGTAACCGCGGGGGAGGACGGCCGATGAACAGCCTGATCCGCTGGTTCTCCGGCAACCATGTGGCGGCCAACCTGCTGATGGTGACCATCCTGGTATCCGGGCTGATCAGCGCCCGGTCCATCAAGCAGGAGGTGTTCCCCGAGATCGACATGGACATGATCAGCGTGTCGGTCCCCTACCTCGGCGCCACCCCCGCGGATGTCGAGGAGGGTGTCTGCCTGATCGTCGAGGACAAGCTCCAGGGCATCGACGGGGTCAAGAAGATCACCTCGACCGCAAGCGAAGGCGTCGGCACCGTCATGCTCGAACTCGAGCGCGGCACGGACAAGCGCAAGGCCCTGGACGACGTCAAGGCCGCCGTGGACCGCATCATCACCTTCCCCAAGGAAACCGAAAAACCCATCGTTTCCCTGGTGGAGCAGAAACAGCAGGTCATCGACGTCTACATCTACGGCAAGGCGAATGAGCGCACCCTGAAGCTGCTGGCCGACCGGGTACGCGACGATCTGCTGGCCAGCGACACCATCACCTACGCCGTGACCGGCGGCACCCGGCCCTTCGAGATCTCCATCGAGGTCAGCGAGAAGGCCCTGCGCGAGTACGGCCTGAGCCTCGAAAAAGTCACCAACGCCGTGCGGGCCGGCAGCCTCGATCTGCCCGGCGGCAGCGTGAAGACCAGCGCGGGCGAGATCCTGGTGCGCACCCAGGGGCAGCGCTACACCGGCGAGGAATTCGGCCGCATCATCGTGGTGACCGCACCGGACGGCACCGAGATCCCCCTGTCCCGCATCGCCGACATCAAGGACGGCTTCGAGGATGTGGATCTGGCCACCTACCTCGACGGCCAGCCTGCGGCCATGGTCTCGGTGTACCGTACCGGCGACCAGGGCGTTCTCGACGTCAAGAACGCCGTGCAGTCCTACATCGAAAGAATCGGCGACCAGCTCCCGACCGGCGTGCACATCACGACCTGGCACGACCGCTCGGCCATCTACAAGAGCCGCATGGATCTGCTGCTCAAGAACGGCGCCATGGGCCTGGTCCTGGTCTTCCTGGTCCTGGCCCTCACCCTGGAGTTTCGCCTGGCCCTGTGGGTCAGTTCGGGTATCCTGGTGTCCTTCCTGGGCGCCCTGTGGGTGATCCCCTGGTTCGGCGTCTCCCTCAACATGATCTCCATGTTCGCCTTCATCGTCTCGCTGGGTCTGGTGGTGGACGACGCCATCGTGATCGGGGAGAACGTCTACGCCTATCGCCAGAAGGGCCTGAACGCCCAGCAGGCGTCCACCACCGGGACGGTCGAGGTGGCGGGTCCGGTGGTCTTCGCGGTCCTGACCACCGTGGCCGCCTTTCTGCCCCTGGCCTTCACCAAGGGCATGATGGGCAAGTTCATGTTCAACATTCCGGTGGTCGTCATCGCCATCCTCATGTTTTCCCTCGCCGAATCCCTGCTGATCCTTCCGGCCCATCTGTCCACCATCCGGGTGCGGCACGCCGTACCGGGCGCCCCGATACCGGACTCCCGGCCGATCTGGTACGCCCGGATCAAGGACGGTTTCGAAATCAAGCTGGAGCAATTCCTGGATCGCGTCTACAGGCCCAGCCTGGAGTTCGCCCTGCACAACCGGGCCCTGGTCGTGGCCGTCGCCTTCGCCACCCTGGTGATCACCCTGTGCTGGTTCGCCGGCGGCCACATGAAGTTCGTCTTCATGCCCCCGGTGGATGCGGACAACCTCGTGGCGGACCTGACCCTGCCCCAGGGCACGACGGTGGCCGAAGCCCGCCAGGCCGCGGCGCAACTGGAGCGTTCCCTGGAGGAAATGCTGGCCGAATTCGAACGGGGCCGGCCCGCGGGAGCGCCCCCCCTGATGAACCACGTCTCGACAAGCATCGGATCCCAGCCCAAAGCCAACGAGCGCAACAGCGCCGCCGCCCCCGGGGGCGCGGACCTCGTCGAGGTCAACGCGGAGCTGTTGCCGGCCGAGATCCGTCATGTCCCCAGCAAGGACATGAACAACCGCTGGCGTGAGATCTGCGGACCCATCACCGGCGCCGTGGCCCTTAACTTCAGCGCCGACCTCTTCCACGGCGGCAAACCCATCTACGTCCAGCTGAGCACCCCCAACAGCCGGGATCTGGTCGCCGCCGGGCACATCTTGAAACAGAAGCTGGCCGCCTACCCCGGGGTGCTGGACATCTCGGACAGCTTCCGCCAGGGCAAGGTCGAGATGAAGCTCCGCCTCAAACCCGGCGCCCGGTCCCTGGGCGTGACGCTGGCCGATCTGGCCCGCCAGGTGCGCGCCGGTTTTTACGGGGATGAGGCCATGCGCATCCAGCGCGGCCGTGACGAGGTCAAGATCATGGTGCGCTACCCCGAACGCGGTCGGCGCTCCCTGGGCGACATCGAGTCCATGCGCATCCGCACCCCCTCCGGCAAGGAAGTGCCCTTCGGCCAGGTCGCCGAGGTCCGCATGGGGCGCGGGTTCGCAACCATCGAGCGCGCCAACCGCCAGCGGGTGGTCAATGTCACCGCCGACGTGAACCAGGATCTGACCAACGCCGAGGAGGTGAACCAGGACCTGAAGCAGACCATCCTGCCCGAGCTGATGAATGATTTCCCCGGCCTCAGCTATTCCATGGAAGGCCAGTCCAAGGAACAGCAGGACTCCCTGGCCAGCCTGCGCAGCGGTTTCATGATCGCCCTGTTGATGATCTTCGCCCTGCTGGCCGTCCTGTTCCGTTCCTACATGCAGCCGGTGATCATCATGACGGCCATCCCCTTCGGCGTCGTCGGCGCCATCTGGGGCCACCTGCTGATGGGCATGGATCTGACCATGATCAGCCTTTTCGGGCTGGTCGCCCTGACGGGCGTCGTGGTGAACGACTCCCTGGTGATGATCGATTTCATCAACAGGGGCTACCGGTCTGGCATCCCCCTGAAAGAAGCCGTCATGGGCGCGGGGATGCGCCGCTTCCGCCCCATCATGCTGACCTCGGTGACGACCTTCGCCGGGCTGACGCCCCTGCTGCTGGAGAAAAGCCTGCAGGCCCGGTTCCTGATCCCCATGGCCACCAGCCTGGGCTTCGGGGTCATGTTCTCCACGGCCATCACCCTGATCCTGGTGCCGGTCAGCTTCACCCTGCTGGTCGATTTCAAGCACCTGTTCGGCCAGGAAAAGGATTACGCCCTGGAACCCGAGGACCACCGGACCGGAGCGTCAACCCATAACCCGGATTAATCATGAAGTAGCTGCTGCGGATGGTTAACAGCCGACCAGAAAAGGCGTTCTCGGATTTGCTCGGTCAACGTACCGCACCGGGTACGCCTCCCTCGCAAATCCTTGCGAGCTCCTTCTCTGGTCGGCTGTTTCCGCATCCTCGCTACACTCCATCATGAATAATCCGGGTCAACGAGCCCTGACACTCCGTGAGGTTGCATTTTTGTAAAAATGCGTTTGATTAGGGCGATAAGTTAAACAAGCCTGTCCGGCAGCCCGGGTGCCGGCAGGATCCAGCGTGGCAAAAACCGGGGCTCTTCGGACCCCTGTCATGACAACAAGAGGACGGTTAGCGTGAATGCAGCGGAATTGATCAGCGTCTCCGCCACGGCCGGCGAGGCCTTCGGCGGATTCGACTGGAGCGAACACGAGGGCAAGGGTGTCCGCCTGTTCGTCCAGGGCTTCGGCTGAGGCGGGCCGAGTATCGGCATGGCTCTGGATGAGCCAAAAGAAGACGACCAGGTCGTCGAACACAGCGGCATCAAGTTCCTGCTGGACAACCAGACCGCGGACATTCTGGGCCAGAGCGGCGGGTTGACCATCGATTACGTCAACGAAGCCTACCGCAAGGGTTACATGTTGACCCTGGGCGCCGCCAGCGATTGCGGCAGCGGCGGCTGCAGCGGTTGCGGCTGAGCCCCGCCGGAACTTGCGCCGGACATCAGAAAGACGAGCCGCCCCCCGGGGTGGCTCGTCTTTTCGCGCGCGGGGACCTCGACCGGGACCATCCGTCAGCCATCCGGGTCAAAAATCATCGTCCAGGTCCAGCCCATCCAGATCTTCGAGATCTTCCAGGTCATCCAGGTCCACGCCGGCCTCGAGGGTCGGATCCTCGAGATCTTCGTCGTCATCCATGGCCAGATCTTCGGGAACGGGATCCACATCCTCAAGCAGCAACTCCTCGTACTCATCACAGCACTCGTCGCTGCAAAAGTACCTCTTGTGGAAAAAGATCCCTTCACCCTCGATCTCCTTGCCGCACTGGGCACAAACCCTGAAATCCATGCCGTGGCCCCCTGTTCTGCCGGCCGCGGGCCCGGCGAACAAAGACGTGGATTCTGCCGTTGATCAACGGAACGCCAGGATGTAGGCCACCCAGGCGGGAGCCAGGTCCCCCTTGACGCTGGGGCGGAACACCCCGCTGGGTTCGCCATCCTTGTCGGTCCCCTCCCAATACACGACCGTCTTGCGAAAACCGCTCTCACGCAGGATTTCACACGTTTCCGGCAAGGTCCACAAGCGCCAATCGTACCGGAACGCGTTTTTCATCCTGCTGCCGTCGGGAAAGTCGAAATGGATCAGGCAACGGATGCCATGCGTGATGGGGTTGAAATCGTCCTGATCCCACAGATAGGAGAACCCTTCCAGCTCCCGTTCCTCGATCTGGGGCACCTGGGCCTCGGGCCCGCCGAAGCAATCCAGCAGCAGCATGCCGCGGGCGGCCAGGCCGGCGCGCGCTCCCTGGAAATAGGCCTTGAGTTCCTCACGGGTCTTGAAGCCCCACCAGCTGAAATTGGTGGCCGCGGTCACTTCGGCGGGCGGGCCGGCCACGTTGCGCACATCGTCCTCGACGAGGGTCACCGCGCCGGCGCGGTCGCCAAGCGGGGCGATGTTGTGCTCCCGGCCCCAGGCCAGGGTCGGGCCGTCCAGGTCGACCCCCACGGCCGCGTTGCCCTTGCGCCGGGCCGCCCAGGCGGCGCTCAACAGGGCCGTCCCGCAGAAATCCTCACGCAAGGTCCGTGGTCTGACCCCGTATTCCTTCCGGAACACCCGGTCGATGAAACCCACCTCGAAATCCACGTTCTGCACGGACTGTTCGTACAGCCAGTGCCGGTCGGCATTGCGGGCGGTCAGCAGGCCCTGGGCGGCCAGTTGCTCCTGCCGTTGCTTCAGGCCGCCGGTAGGCAGCGTTGCCTTGCTCATGTGATGCGCACCTCTTCGGCTCCGGTGAAAGGTCAGCGCAGGGGCTTGTGGTCCCGCGCGAAATAATCCCGGGTCAGTTTCTTGACCTTGGGGGCCAGGAAGACCAGGGCGATCAGGTTGGGCAACGCCATCAGGCCCAGAGCGCTGTCGCCGAGATTCCAGACCACTTCGAGGGAGAATATAGCCCCCAGGAAGTTCATGATCACGAAAACGATCTTGTAGAAGAAGACGTAGCGGGGTCCGAACAGGTAGACCACGGCCCGGTCCCCGTAGTAGCTCCAGCTGATGGCCGTGGAGATCCCGAACAGCACCACCCCCAGGGTGATCAGGAAATGACCCCAGTTGCCGAAGCGGGAAAGCCCCTTCTGGAAGGCCCAGGCCGTCAACGGCGAGCCGTTCTGGGCCATCAGCCCCGTCAGGTTCATGCCTGGCAGGCCGTCGGTGACCAGACGCCCCTCCTGGACGCTCATCCGGCCACTGAACGGCGACCCGTCCTCCAACACCAGGCGGGCGTCTTCGACCACGGCGTGGTTGCGCACCATCAGCACCCCGGCCGGCACCCCGTCACGGCAGACGATCTCGCCGCTGAACAGATCCTGGTCCCTGATCTGGCCGTCGGCCACGACCCCGGAGCCGTCCTGGATGACGGTGATGGCGGACTGGGCGTTGACGGGGATCTCGTCGGCCTTCTTGTCGTGCCACACCCCTGTGGCAAGGATCACCAGCCCGGTGATGCTGCAGATGATCAGGGTGTCGATCAGGGGCCCCATCATGGCCACCACGCCCTCGCGCACCGGCTCGTCGGTCTTGGCCGCGGCATGGGCGATGGGCGCCGAACCCTGGCCCGACTCGTTGGAGAACAGCCCCCGCTTGACGCCCCAGGTCAGCATGAAGATGAAGGATCCGCCGGCAAAGCCCCCCAGTTGGGCTGCGGGCTTGAACGCCGAGGTGAAGATGTCCGCCAGCACCCCCGGCAGGGCGGGGATGTTCAGCACCAGCACCAGCAGGCCGCCGGCCACGTACAGGACCGCCATGTACGGCACCAGGCGGCTGGTCACCGAACCGATGCGCTTGATGCCGCCCAGGATCACGGCGGCCACCAGGGAGGCCGAGACCAGCCCGGTGATCCAGGTGGGCACCCCCAGGTCGGCCCGGATCTGGTCGGCCACGGTGAAGGCCTGGATGCTGTTGCCCGAACCGAAGCTGGAGATCACCGCGCATACGGCGAACACCACCGCCAGCGGTTTCCAGGAGCGCCCCAGGCCTTTCTCGATGTAGTACATGGGGCCGCCCGAGGCGCTGCCGTCCGGCAGGATCTCCCTGTAGTTGATGGCCAGGGTGCACTCGGCGTACTTCAGCGCCATGCCGAAGATCGCCGTGACCCACATCCAGAACAGGGCGCCCGGCCC
>JANTFX010000118.1 GCA_024763215.1 Candidatus Krumholzibacteriia bacterium
AGGTTCTCGACCGCATCGTTTCGGAAAAGAAGTTGTTGATGATCCCGGCCTGGCCCAAGGAACTGCGCGCGGCCGCTGAGGCCGCCTGGTCGAATCTGGGCGCCGGCAAGCCCGGGGAATCCCGCCCGGATCAGACGGGCGCCTTCGCCGCCGAAGACGAGGAGGCCGACATCTTCTCGCCCACCCCGGCCGCCGCCACCCGGGAGGTCCTCTCGTGAACTGCAACAGTTTCAGTGATCTGATCATCCTGCTTTCCGGCGGCATCAACCAACGCCGCCTGTATGCGGAGGGGCACCCCAAGGTCAAGGGGATGGCCCGGGATTTCGTGCGTCAGATGGAGGATGTGTTGGTGCATACCGGCCAGACCGGTTTCTTCTTCGGCATCCTCAACGGCAAGTTCATACGCGACGGGCGCTTCCTGGTGGGGCCGTCCATCGTCGGCCGGAATCTGGTGCGTTTCGCGGAGCGCCTGCGTTGCGGCGGATTCCTGCTGCGCCGGGGCGTCACCGAGGAAGAGGTCGGCGCCTTCATCTCCCTGGGGACCACCCTCAAGGAGAAGGTGGAGAATCTCCAGGCGGCCAAGGATCTGTTGCGCAGCGAGGGCATCATCAACATCGACCCCTCGCCCCATTACCGCGAGCAGGGGCCGGCCCGCAGCGGCAATTCCACCGACTCGTCCCTGTTCGACCCCGGTTTGATCCGGTTCGATTTCGAGGATACCGGCGGCGGCGCGGACACCCTTTCCCTCCAACAGGAACTCGAGCCCCTGCTGCCCATCTTTCAGAGCATGTACGACGCCATCGCCGACAACAACCTGCATGCCTCGCGCGACGAGAACCTCGACGTGGACCGCACCATGGGCGTGGGGGAGGAACTGATGAACGTGGCCGACCGCCAGACCATGGACGTCATGAACCTCATGCGCTACCCCGACTACGACAGCTACACCATCGGGCATTCGGTGCGCGTTTCGACCCTGGCCCTGACCGTGGGACGGGCCATGTGCTGGCCCCAGCATCTGCAGACCGAACTGGCCACCGCCGCCATGCTCCACGACATCGGCAAGGCCAAGGTTCCCGAGGAGATCCTCTACAAGCCCGGCGGCCTGACCGACGAGGAACGCAAGATCGCCGAAACCCATGCGGCCACCGGGGCGAGGATCCTGATGGCGCGCGGCGACGTGAGCCCTTCGGTGATCGCCGGAGCATGGGGGCATCACCTGCGCCATGACGGCGGAGGCTATCCCGACACCCCGTCCTGGGTTTCGCGCAGCCCGGTGGCGTCTCTGCTCCAGGTCTGCGACGTGTTCGAGGCGCTGACCGCCGCGCGGCCCTACAAGGCGCCGATGCCGCCGCGCCGCGCCTTCGAGATCATCCTCAAGGACAGCCGGGCCTACGACCCGGCCTGCCTCAAGGCCTTGATCCGGGCGGTGGGCCTGTTCCCGCCCGGCAGCGAGGTCGTGCTCAACAACGGGTGCCGCGGTTTCGTCGCGGCCCACGGTCCTTCGTGGGAATTCCCGGTCGTGAAGGTCACCACCCATCCCGACGGCACCACCCTGGATCCCGACGACCGGTACCTGGTCAACCTGGCCACGGAACCGGACATTGCGGTGGATGAATTCAGGATGGTGAAATTGAACGGAGTCGAAAAATGAGCGCCGGCACCCTGTCCCTCAACGAGGCAATCCTGGATATCGAGGGTTCGCCCCTCGACAAGCGGTACGCCAGGATCCTCAAGGCCTTGAACCACCTCATGACCGTCCGGTCTTACTATTCCCCCGATCACGAGCAGTATGCCGTGGCCTCCCGCAAGGCCTGCGCGGCCATCGTGGAAAGCATGGGCGACCATCCGGCGATCACCATCGAGATCGGCACCGAGGGCATGATGCTCGGCGGCCAGACCGTCGAGGCCGGGCACCGCGAGGTGCGGCAGCTCCACGACCTGCTGGTGCCGCTGAACATCGCCCGCCTGGAAATCGACCGCGGCCTGACCGCCGATGATCTGCGCAACGCCCTGGAAACCCTTCATGATTACAAGCTCAAGCTTGGCGCCAGCGACCGCTTCCAGGAAATCTCCATCGACGGCCTGCCCGCAACCGTGCGCACCATCGGGTGCAAGCTGTTCTCCGGGGACGAGCTCTCGTCCGTCCTTGGCGAAAAGGATCATTCCATCGAGGATCTTGCCCACCAGTTCCTGGACCTGGTCGGCGAGATCATCGCCAACATGAGCCTTGCCCGTCCGACCGGAGGCGAGGACCCCCACGCCCCTGGCTCCCATCACGGCAAAAGCGGGCTCGATGGCTTGTCGGACGGTCATCTTCCGGCGGATCTGCAACAGCTGGCCGAGGCCTTGCGTGAGCTGGCCAGGCGGGAGTCCGACCCCCATAATTTCCTGGCCTTGATCCAGAACGCCCAGAAAGCCCTGGAAATCAGCCGCAACCCCAATTCCGTGGATCTGGTCTTTCGTCTGTTGCGCAAGGAGCTGGGAAAGGAGGCTCCCCAAAAAACCGCACCGCCGGTTTCCCGTTTGCAGGATCCTGACCAGCAGCGAGAAAAGATCGACCTCATGCGCACCCACCTGGCCGAGACCATCGCCGCCGCCACCCGGGCCGGCGACCTGGATCCTGCCTCCACCCAGGATGATTTTCTTGGTATCTGCTTCCGGATCCTGGCCACGGAACCCTCACCGTCCCTGGAGTCTCATTTGATCGCGGCCCTGGAGATGGCCCTGGGCTCTGCCGAGGTGGGCACCGAAGATGTTCAGCTCTGTGCCCGCTGGCTCGTGTTCGGTTGGCGGAAAAAGCAGGCCGTCACCGATCGAAAGCCGCTCCAGGCTGTGCTCAGGCTTCTGCGGACACATCATCTCGAGTTGTTGCCCGCCTTCTGGATGGCCCTGTGGGATCAGCTCGAGGAAAACCTGCGCAACTCGCTATGGCCGTTCCTGGTCAACGACATCCTGCTGGGGACGGGCCAATCACCGGATGAGGTGAACCGGGGTCTGCTCAAGGCTGTCGGCTCGGTCGGCATCCAAGCCGCCCGTTCAAGCCGCAACGTCTTGTTCGGACTGCCCGCCTTCCGCAGGAACCAAGCGTCCGGGGTCATCTTCTCCCTGCCCTGTTCGCGGCTGCCGGTCCTCCATGCCCTGCTGCTGGAATCTCCCCTTGCCAGCTGGCACGCGCCGCGGCTGCAGAAACATCTGTTGCGAACCTCACCCAACAGCCTGCCGGGCATCGTCATGCACCTGCTGGGTGATCTGGAGGGAGAAAACAGCGCCTTGCTTGCGGCCCTCCTGGAGGAAGAAGAACAGGATGCCTTGTCGGATCAGCTCAGGGAAACGGTTGCCCGGCTGCTGGCCGATGGCCTCATGAGGCTGCCCCGCCGGGACCGGAACCAGGCATGGGTGGCCAAGGGTCTGGAATGGCTGCACCGCCTGGATGCCGAGACGGCGTCCCCGGTGCTGAAACATGTGCAGCGCAGCAAGTGGTTATTGTTTTTCCCGGCCTGGCCTCAAAAATGCCGCCAGGTGGCTGAAAGGATGGTGCGGTGATGGAACACAGGTTCAGCGATCTGATCATCCTGCTGGCCAGCGGCATCAACCAGCGCCGCCTGTATTTCGACGACCACCCCAAGGTGCAGGCCTTCAGCCGGGATTTCGTCATCCAGCTACGCGATCTTCTGGCGGGCGATGAGGGGGACGCTTTCTCCTTCGGTGTTTACAAGGGCAAGTTCGTCCGGAACGGAAAGTATCTGGTCGGCCCTTCCATCGCCGGCCGATCGCTGATTTCCTTTGCCGAACATCTGGGATGCGGTGGTTTTTCCTTTACCCTCCCCCTGGAGCCCCGGCACATCGTCACCTTCTTCCGGCTGGCGGCCACCTTGAAGGGGCCCCTGCCCGGACTGGATGCGGCGCATAGGTTGTTCCAGGACGAGGGCATCGCCCATATCGGCCTGGCCAACCCCTTCATCGAAGGCAAGGGCGGGCGCCTCGAAGAAGGAGAGGGCCGCTCTTCCGAACTGGGCTCCGATCCCGTGCTCGCCTCGGACGATTTCTCCTCCCTGATGGGCATCTACCAGGCCCTCTACGAGATCGTGGCCCGCAACAACGCCTCCACCGCCCAGGGTGGGGCCGTGGACATCGCCGACGCCAGATCCAGCGGCGAAAAGCTGGTCAACGCCACCGGCAACGGGGTGATGGACGTCATGCAGTTCATCCGCTACCCGGATTACGACAGCTACACCATCGGCCACAGCGTGCGGGTCGGGGCCCTGGCCGTCGTCGTGGGCCGGCGTCTGGGATTGGCCCCCGAGGTCATCAGCGATCTGGCCACCGCGGGCCTGCTGCACGACCTGGGCAAAGGCCGGATCCCCGAGAACATCCTCTTCAAGCCGGACAAGCTGGACAGCGAGGAACGCAAGATCATGCAATCCCACCCGGTTCTGGGCGCGGAAATCCTGCTGGCCAGTGGCGAGGCGAGCGAGATCATGGTCTCGGCGGCCTGGGGCCATCATATCCGGTATGACGGCCGCGGCTATCCGGCCATGCCGCCCTGGCACAAGCCCGGCTTCGCCGCCGCCATCATCCACGTCTGCGATGTGTTCGAGGCCCTGACCGCCACGCGCCCCTACAAGAAACCCATGCCCCCGTTGCAGGCCTACGAGATCATGTTCAGGGACCGGGCCGCCTTCGATCCCCGGCCGCTGGCCGCCCTGGTCCAGGCGCTCGGGCTGTATCCGCCCGGAAGCGAGGTCGTCTTGCATGACGGCCGCCGGGCCGTCGTGACCCACGCGGGCAACGACCTGAACAATCCCGTCATCAGGACCACCCACGATCCCCTGGGCGAACCCCTGGACGCGGGGGCGGATGAGATCATCGACCTCGGCCGTCCCGACAGCCCTCAGATCGCGGACATCCTGCTGATTGGCGACGGCCGGCCCGCGGTCACCACCTGAGCGGGACCGAACGCAAACGGCCCCGCCGGAGCGGGGCCGCGATCGTGCCGAGGAGAAGGCGCCGTTACTTCTTGGGGCCGCCGGCGGCCGGAGACCCGGGTGCGCCCCCGCCGGACGAGGCATCCCGCTGATTGTTGGATCCCATGGAGCAGTTCCCCTCGAAGAACACGCCTTCATCGATGACCAGGCGCTTGGTCTTGATGTCGCCCTCGACATGCGAGCCGCTCTGAAGTTCGATCTTGTTCTCGGCCGTGATGTTGCCGAAGAGCTGGCCGCCGATGATGGCGTTCTTGACCGTCACGTTGGCGCGCACCACACCCGTCTTGCCGATGACCAGGCTCTCGGGGGTGCCGATGGTTCCCTTGAATTCGCCTTCGACACGCAGGGCGCCCTTGACCTGCACCGTGCCGTCGAACTTGCAGCCCTGGGCGATGATGGAGGTCTGCCCTGAGGCGACCGTCTGGTTTTCAGGTTCTTTTCCGAACATGCCTTCCTCCTTGACTCGACACGAGACTGAAAAACTACCGGGGGGCCGGATCTCCCGACAAATACAGACGGGGGTCCACCGCCTGTCCCTGACGCCAGATTTCGAAATGCAGGTGGGTTGCGCTGGCCTGACCGGACTTCCCCATGTACCCGATCACTTGCCCCCCTTGCACCTTTTCACCCGCAGTGACGGCCGCACGGGAAAGATGGCCGTAAACAGTTAGGTAACCCAAACCGTGACGGATTTCAACAAAGTTTCCCAGGAATTCGTCATTTCCCGCCCTGGCAACCTCGCCGGGAGCCACGGCGAGGATCGGTGTGTCGGGTGGGCCGGCGATGTCGATACCCAGATGGGGGGGGTGCCCCTGCACGGAGTTGCCCTGCTCGAATTCACGGGTCACCCTGCCGGTGGCCGGCCACAGCCCCGGTTCGGGAGGCAAGGCCTGGGCCGCGGCCAGGTTCAGACCCCGGCCGGCCGACAGCGGCGGCCCGTCGCCGTCGAATCCCAGGGAATCGGTCCCGGCTGCGGGCGCTTCGTCCACGCCCAGCATGTACAGAAGCTTCTGCTGCAGCTGCCGCGAGGCGTCGAGTTCCCTTTGCAGATCCTGCACGGTCCCGGTTTCCAGCCGGGCTCTGTCGAGTTCCTTTTCAAGGGCCTGGACACGCCCACGGGTGTCCTGGTTCGTCATGAATGAGGCCAGCAGAACCAGGATCGCCAGGACCACCAGCAAACCCAGCCCCAGCAGAAAAACCGCCATGCGGCGGCTCAGGCTGTATTCCCTGCCTCCGTGCTCGTTTTCGGGCACGAGGATGATTCTGGTCATGCGGGGGATGCGCAACTTCGCTCCTTACAACAAAATGTCCTCGGGTTCGGATTCCTCCCTGGCCGGAGGCAGCGTCAGGGTGAAGGTGGTGCCCCGGCCCGGTTTGCTGTCCATCTGCACATGGCCGCCGTGCTCGTGGATGATCCTGGCCACGATGGACAGCCCCAGGCCCGTCCCCTTGCCGTAATCCTTGGTCGTGAAAAACGGCAGAAAGATCTTGTCGTTATATTCCGGCGGGATGCCCTCGCCCTCGTCCTTGAATTGCACCTGCACCTCGCCCGGCTCGGTTCTGCTGATCACCACCGTGATGCGCCCACCCTGGGGCATGGCGTCCAGGGCGTTGGCCAGCAGGTTGAAAAACACCTGCTCGAGTTCGTTGCGGTTGCCGTGCACCCAGGCCGCGGTTTCCTCTTCGATCACCACCTCGACGTTCTTCAGCTTCAGGGTCTTTTCCAGCAGGTAGACGGTTTCCTTGATGGCCTCGGCCAGGTTCATCCTGCCCCGCTCGCTTCCGGTGGGTCGGGCGAAATTCAACAGCCCCTTGATGATGCGCCTGCACTGCTCCGTCTGCCTGATGATGCGCCGGATATCCTCGGCCTGGTCGTCATCCTCGATATCCTCTTCCAGCATCTGGGCCGAGAGCAGGATCGAACCGAGCGGCGTGTTCAGCTGGTGGGCAATGCCCGCGGCGAGCTGGCCGATCCCAGCCATCTTTTCGGTCTCGCTCATGCGGGTCTCCAGCTGCTTTTCCGAGGTGATGTCCCTGATGAACACCACGTAGGTGCCGCCCTGGTCGGCCTTGGCGCCGGCACCCCGTTCGATGACCGAGACCGTCACCATCAACTGGACGGGCCCGCTCTCGCGCCGGAGCTGGAACTCGGAAAACGCCACCTTCCGGTCACGCCTGACCAAATGGATGACGTCTTCCAGAGATGGAGAAACACCCAGGTCAAGCTCCCCGATCCGGCGGCCCAGGACGTTGCGCCGCGGGATACCGAATATCTGCTCGGCTGACTTGTTCCACTCCAGGATCCTTCCGTCATCGTCGAGCAGATAGATGGCCTCACTGGCGTGGTTGATGATGCTGCGGTACTTCTGCTCGGATTTTCGCAAGCGAAGCTGGCTCAGCTCCCGCTGGCGCAACCGGAAAAAAGCCACCCACCCCAGAAGCAGCAAAAAAAACTGGAACAAACCTGAAACCAGGAGGCCGCCCAGGGCTTGATCCGAAACCCATCGGCGCAGGCCCAGGAGCAGCCCAGGGTTCATTAATTGTTCTATTTTTGTAATTTTAATAATATTATATACAATATACAACGCCGTGGCGCCCGATAGGGTGCCCAACATCAGCCTGATGCGGGTTGCCCGGCCC